>NZ_CATKQM010000005.1:0-160004 GCF_949768225.1 Pseudomonas sp. IT-P44
AAGCGCCCCCTCGAGAGGCCGAGCGCAGGTTCTGCGCAGTGGGCAACCCGGCAAGGATGCCGGGTTAGCCGCCCCCGGCCATGGATGGCCGATGGCGGCGGGCCCACGGAGCAGGACCGGAGCGAGGGCATGCCGAGCCAAAGCGAGGCACCGAACGAAAGGGGCAAGAGCCCTTGGTTACTTGGGGCTCTTCCAAGTGACTCGCCGTAAGGGCGAAACCGCCAGCCGCCATCACCACAACAACGGATATACACACCAAAAACAAATGCTCAGCAATCACCGCCAAATCTTGATATCGGTCAATTGCAGATCCGTCCTTTGTCCGTAACCTCCACTGCATGTTGTGTTTTTAGATGAATAAAAATCTATATGTAGTATCTGGAGGCCGAATGCAAAGCACGCTGATCTCAGTAGGAAGTAACCGTTTGCACAAGCGCAACGGTGACCTGGTTGCCTTCGACGCCGACAAGATCCGTCAGGCGTTGATCGCTGCCGGCAGGGCAACCGGGGAATACACCGACGTTGAAGCCGAAGGCCTGCTCGAGGCCGTACTCGCCCGCCTGGAAGGGCTGCCGAGACTGCATGTCGAACAGATCCAGGACCGTGTCGAACGGGTGCTGATGGACGCCGGTTTTTTCTTCGCCATGCGCGCCTACATCGTCTACCGCGAACAGCACGGACGTTTGCGCCGCGACCGCCGGACCCTGGTCGAGGTCGCCACCTCCATGAACGAATACCTCGACCGTGAAGACTGGCGGGTCCAGGCCAACGCCAATCAGGGCTATTCCCTGGGCGGGCTGGTGCTGAACGTGTCGGGCAAGGTCACCGCCAACTACTGGCTGGACGAGGTCTACAGCGAAGCCATCGGCCAGGCCCACCGCGAGGCGGATTTGCATGTGCACGACCTCGACATGCTCGCCGGTTATTGCGCCGGATGGTCGCTGCGCACGCTCTTGCACGAAGGGCTCAACGGTGTGCCGGGACGGGTCGAAGCCGGTCCGCCGAAGCACCTGAGCAGTGCCCTGGGGCAGATGGTGAATTTCCTTGGCACCCTACAAAACGAATGGGCCGGTGCCCAGGCGTTCAGTTCGTTCGACACCTACCTGGCGCCCTATGTGCGCAAGGACCAGCTGGGTTTCGAGCAGATACGCCAGGCGATCCAGGAATTCATCTACAACCTCAACGTACCGTCGCGCTGGGGCACGCAAACGCCCTTTACCAACCTGACCTTCGACTGGGTTTGCCCGCAGGATCTGCGTGAGCAGATTCCCATCATCGGCGGTGAGGAAATGCCGTTTGCCTATGGCGACCTGCAAACCGAAATGGACCTGCTCAACCGCGCCTACATCGAGGTGATGCAGGCCGGCGATGCGAAAGGGCGGGTGTTCACCTTTCCGATCCCGACCTACAACATCACCCATGATTTTCCATGGGACAGTGAAAACGCTGACCGCCTGTTCGAGATGACCGCGCGTTACGGCCTGCCGTATTTCCAGAACTTCCTCAATTCGGACATGCAGCCCAATCAGGTACGTTCGATGTGCTGCCGCTTGCAACTGGACGTGCGCGAGTTGCTCAAGCGCGGTGGCGGTTTGTTCGGCTCGGCGGAACAGACCGGATCGCTCGGCGTGGTGACCATCAACTGCGCGCGACTGGGTTATGTGTTCAAGGGTGATACCAGCGGTTTGCTCAAGCGTCTGGACACGCTGATGGAACTGGCGATGGAGAGCCTGGAGGTCAAGCGCAAGGTGATTCAGCATCACATGGACGCCGGTTTATACCCGTACACCAAGCGTTACCTCGGCACCTTGCGCAACCATTTCTCGACCATCGGCCTCAATGGCCTGCATGAAATGTTGCGCAATTTCACCGGCGACAAGGAGGGCATGCACACCGAGCACGGTCGGCAGTTTGCCCTGAGGATGCTGGACCATGTGCGCGCCACGCTCGTGCGTTTCCAGGAAGAAACCGGCCACCTCTACAACCTCGAAGCGACGCCGGCCGAGGGCACTACCTACCGTTTCGCCAAGGAAGACCTCAAGCGCTATCCCAACATTCTCCAGGCCGGCAGCGCGCAGGCGCCGTATTACACCAACTCCTCGCAACTGCCCGTGGGCTACACCGAAGACCCCTTCGAGGCCCTGGAACTGCAAGACGAATTGCAATGCAAATACACCGGCGGGACGGTCTTGCATCTGTACATGGCCGAGCGGATTTCTTCGACCCAAGCCTGCAAGCAACTGGTGCGCAAAGCCCTCGGGCGGTTCCGCCTGCCGTACCTGACCGTGACCCCGACATTCTCCATCTGCCCGGTGCACGGCTACCTCGATGGCGAGCACGAGTTCTGCCCCAAATGCGACGAGATCCTGCTGCTCAAAGAACAGCAAACCGGCACCGTTCACTGATTTCGATCCACTCAACCGCAAGGAGCTTCACCATGATTGCATCGCAAACACTGCCCCAGGCTCAACGTCAACGCTGCGAAGTCTGGACCCGGGTGATGGGTTATCACCGTCCGGTGTCGGCGTTCAATCCGGGCAAACAGTCGGAGCACCGCGAACGGGTGCACTTCACCGAAAGCGCGGCCGTGGCCGGGCGCCAATGAGTCGAATGCTGCGGGTCGGGGGCATGGTGCCCCTGACCACTATCGACTATCCGGGACAGCTCGCTTGCGTGCTGTTTTGCCAGGGGTGCGCCTGGCGTTGTCGTTACTGCCATAACCCGCAACTGATCCCGCCTCGTGGCACCGAGCAAGTGGATTGGCGGCGGGTTATGGCGTTTCTGCAACGTCGACAGGACCTGCTCGATGCCGTGGTGTTCAGCGGCGGTGAGCCGACCTTGCAGGACGCGTTGCCCGGCGCCATGGATGAAGTGCGCGCCATGGGATTTCGCATCGGTTTGCACAGCGCCGGCATCAAGCCGGCCGCGTTCGCCAAGGCGCTGGCCGGGGCCGACTGGGTGGGCTTCGACGTCAAGGCATTGCCCGAGGATTGCCAGGCCATCACCCGCGTCGAGGGCAGCGGAACAGCCAACTGGCGCAGCCTCGAGCATCTGCTGGCCAGCGATGTCGACTACGAATGCCGCACCACCGTGCATTGGCATCTCGTCGAACCGGCACGTCTGTTGACCCTCGCGCAGCGATTGAGCGCGCTGGGCGTCAAGCGCTTCGCCGTGCAACTGGTGCGCACCGAGCGAATGTTCGATCCGCTGCTGCCGAGCGTTTCGGCACAGGCCTTGCTACCCGATCTTTGGGAAGCGATGCGCGAGTTGTTTCCAGCGTTCGTGTTACGGGGGTAACCGAACCCGAGGAACAACGTTCAACAGTGACATCCACCATGAATTTCAAATGCGCTGCCAATCAGGCAGGTATCAAACTGGGAGCATTTGATATGGCTAAATTAACCACGGCACAACGGATCGTCATCGGCTTTGCAATCGCGCCGCTGGCGCTGATGGGCATGGCGTTTTACGCGTTGCACGATCTGGCAACGCTCAAGGAACAGGCGGTGGTCATCGTCAAACAGGACTGGCCGAAGATCGAGCCGATCATGGTCATTGCCACGGGCGTGCGCGATAACGCCAGGAACACCCGGGACTTGCTGATCAACAAGGACAATCAGCAAGTGCAGCAGTCGATCGACGCCACCAAGAAACGCATCACCCAGGCGCTCGAAACCCTTGAACCGCTGT
Organism: Pseudomonas sp. IT-P44; assembly: GCF_949768225.1. Taxonomy (NCBI): domain Bacteria; kingdom Pseudomonadati; phylum Pseudomonadota; class Gammaproteobacteria; order Pseudomonadales; family Pseudomonadaceae; genus Pseudomonas; species Pseudomonas sp. IT-P44. Next base: position 3,691 of record NZ_CATKQM010000005.1, read on the forward strand.
TCTATCTGCCAGAGGGCAAAGCCGCTTACCTGGCCCTGAAAAAGAACCGCGAAGCCTACGTTGCCGCGTTCACCCAGGTGCAGGTCTTGATTCGGCAAGGGGCTTCCGACGATGCCATGGCCCAGCTGAAGCAGAAAGTCGTACCGGCCGAAGCCGAGGTGTATCGCAGCCTGGATGAGTTGATGGCGCTGCAAGGGAAAATCTTCATCGACCGTGAACAGTCGGCGCAGGCGCTGTACAGCGATGCCCGGCGCAACATGCTCGGGTTGTTCCTGTTCTGCCTGGCGCTGGTGATTGCCGCTGCGATAGTCGTCACGCGCAGTGTGACCCGGCCATTGGGTGGCGAGCCGGATGATGCCGCACGGTTCTTGAGTGAAATCGCCGAGGGCGACCTGACGATTCAGGTGCCGGTGGGGGCAAGTGCCGACGGCAGTGTGATGATGAACATGCATCAGATGCAGCAAAGCCTGAATGCCATGGTCAAGCACATCGCTTCTTCGGTTGACCGGGTAGCCAGCTCTTCCGAAGAACTGAGTGCCGTCAGCAGCCAGACCGCCAGCAACCTGCAATTGCAGGGGCTGGAGATCGAGCAGGCGGCTGCGGCGGTGAATCAGATGACGGCTGCGGTGGATGAAGTGGCGCGCAACGCGGTCAGTACTTCCGAGGCCTCCAAACAGTCCGAGCAAACCGCGCAGCGCGGCCGCGAACAGGTTCAGGAAACCGTGGTTGCCATCGGCGAACTGGCCGATGGCGTCACCGACACCTCGCAACGCATCGAGCAACTGGCGGGCCGGGTGCAGGACATCAGCAAAGTCCTGGACGTGATTCGCAGCATCGCCGAGCAGACCAATCTGCTGGCCCTCAACGCGGCAATTGAAGCCGCACGGGCCGGGGATGCCGGGCGCGGCTTTGCCGTGGTCGCCGATGAAGTGCGCGCGCTGGCGCATCGCACGCAGGAGTCCACCCAGGAAATCGAGCAGATGATCGGCAACATTCGCCAGGATACCGGCCATGCGGTGACGGCCATGCAAAGCAGCAGTCATCTGGTGCGAGCCACCCTGGAAGTGGCGCAGCGCTCAGGTGATGCACTGGATCAGATCACCCGGTCCATCTCGCAGATCAATGAGCGCAACCTGATGATTGCCAGTGCCACGGAGGAGCAGGCGTTGGTGGCGCGTGAGGTGGATCGCAATCTGGTGGGGATTCGCACCTTGTCCGAGCAAGTCTTGCTGGGTGCGCAGCACACCGACACCGCTGGCCATGAACTGGCACAGATGGCCGGGGCGCTGCATCAGACCGTGGCGCGATTCAAGGTCTAGACCCACCGGGCAGGTGGTTGTGGAGGTGGGCGCTCAGGACCAGCCCCAGAACTGCAACCACCAGCCAAACCCGATCAAACCATTGGCCAACAGCAGGCAGGCGCTGCCCGACATGCGCCGCGCCAGAGAGCGGTTTTCGCGGCTCAGTCGCTTCCATCCCAGCAGCAAACTCCAGCCTATCGCGGCCACCAACAGGCAGGCCCTGACCGGTTGCACCCATTCCAGCAGCAAACCTTCATAGCGCAGCAGTTTCACGGTGGTTGCCGACAACCCGAGAAACAGTCCTGCACCACCCAGGGGCGTGAGCGTGAGCGCCAGGGGCCAATACAGTGCACGATCACCCGCCAGTCGAGCGCTCAGGCGCAAGAGAACCATTAGCACGGTGCCGAGCAGCACCGAACTCAAACTCAGGTAAGTGACGATGCTGAACCCGTCGAGCCAACTGAAGCTGTCGTTGAGCTGCGGGTAGTGGGTGAGCAGCCACCAGGGCGCGTTGTCTTGCAAGGCCCAGAGCTGGTCGTGTTCAACCAGCCATTGGGCAAGCGTTTGTTTGAGGGCGACGAACCAGGGGCTGACTGTCCACTGGAATGCGCCCATCGCCAGGCCGATCACACCGAACAGCAGCAAGCGAGCATCCCACGGGGATAGCGTCTGCGACGTCGCGTGAAGAATCTCTTGATTGCCCGACCGGGCGATCAACTGGACGGCACCACGTTGCCCGCTGCAGCGCCCACAGGCATGACAATCACTGGCGCCTTGCAGGCGTCGGATATCGAGCAACGGTGCGCAGTTGGGGGGTGGCAGGCGTGGCGGGGCGTTTTCTATCCAGCGTTGTTCATTGACCTGAAAATGCACCGGCGCCAGGCGGGCGAGCAGTGCAAACACGCCGCTGACCGGGCACAGGTAACGGCACCAGACCCGCTTGCCTCGGGCGAACAACAACCCGACGCCCACCGCAGCGACAGTCGAACCACCTAGAATCAGCAGCGCCGCCTGGGCGTAGTCATAGACGCTGATCAACTGGCCATAGAGGGTCGTCAGGCAGAACGCCAGGGTCGGCCAGCCGCCCCAGCGCAACCAGCGCGGCACGCCCATGCCTTTACCGTAATGGCTGGCCCATTCGCTGAGCGAGCCCTCCGGACACAGCACGCCACACCAGAGTCGACCGAACATCACGATCGACAGCAGCACGAACGGCCACCAGATCCCCCAAAACAGAAACTGCGCAAGCAAGGTCAGGTTGTCGAGCATTCGTGCCTGGCTGTCCGGCAGCGGTAACAGCGGCGGGATCACCAGCAGCACTGCGTAAAACACCACAACCAGCCACTGCGCGGCACGAATGAACCGCGCATGACGACGCATCCCGTCACCCAGTCGCTGGAGCCATCGATTGTGCCAACTCAGTTCAGGCATGGGACTTTTTCCATCGTCCGTTGCCGTAGCCATCCGCCGACGACCAGCCAGTAACCGATCCACACCAGCAAGGTCAGGGCACTGGGGGTTGCCCGATAACCGGCAAAACCGGCCAGGAAACCACCGAGTCCATGGCTGTCGCTCAGTAAGACGCTGCTGTCCCAGAACGCGTCGCCAATGACGCCGTAAACCTGCTCCGGCAGATCGAGGGCGAGCAGTTGGCCGCCGATTCGCTCGGTGCCACTGACCAGCAATGCGGCCCCGAGCATGAGCAGGATGACTTCGCTGATGGCAAAGAATCGTTGCCACGAAATGAACCGGCGGCTGCTGTGCAGCAGGATGATGGTCAACGCCGACAGCACCAGCCCCATGGCACCGCCGATGGCAAACAAGCCGAGCTGCGGGCCTCGCAGTTGAGCACCGGCGCCATAGAGAAACACGACCGTTTCACTGCCTTCACGACTGACCGCGAGCATCGCCAGCAGCAACAACCCCATGCCACCTTGCCGGGCCAGATGGCTGTCGGCGTGGCGCTGCAAATCCTGTTTGAGGGAGCGCCCGTGACGGTGCATCCAGCCCACCATTTGCACGATCAACAGGCTGGCGACCAGGGCGAGTGCGGCCTGGAACCATTCACTGGCCGAGCCGCTCATGGCCTCGCCGGCAAACAGAATCAGCACGGCCAACAGACCCGAGAGCAGCAACCCCAGCCCCACGCCGACCCACAAGTATTTGACCAGTCGATGGCCCTGGTACTGCTGGCTGGCCCAGGCCTGGAGAATGCCGATCACCAGCAACGCCTCGACGCTTTCGCGCCAGACGATGAACATTGATTGATTCATGAAAACTCCGTGCGCTGACAGGTTATTTCGCGAGGATGCCGCCCTCGGGCAATTGCGGATTGAACTCGTCGAAAAACGGGTAGTGACCGGGCCTGAGCGGGTGAATGACGACAAAGGTGGTCACGCCCGGTGACATGACTTTTTCAACCCGCAGCGGTGTGCTCTCGAATTCGGCCGGCCCCTGACCGTTGTTTTTCAGGACGATCTTGAATCGCTGCCCGGCCGGGACCTCCAGCAAGGCCGGCGTGAAGTGGCCATCGCGCAGGATCAGTTCGTAGCTCGGCAACTCGGCATGGGCGGTCAACGGCGCAAGGGCTCCAGCCACCAGCAGGCAGGCAACCTGCAGGCGTTTCATTCAATAGCCGCCTTTTTTGCCAATGCCGGCGTAGACGAATTCGTAGTGCAGTTCGCAGCGTTCGAACCAGGGCGCGACACCGGTTTCCTTGTCGGTGTGGCGACCGAGAGAGGCGTGACCACCGGGTGGCAGGATGGTGAAGGTGAGCTGATATTTGCCCGGCCCCATCAGCTTCACATTGTCGCCGTAGTGCGGACCGTCGTTGGCGACCATGGCGTGGAAATCGCCTTTGAGTTCCGGGTCGTTGCCGTGCTTTTTCAGATTGAAAGAGACGTTGAGATAGGGCACGAAACTGCCTTCCTGAAAGCCCTGGTGATTATCCGCAGTGGCGCGGATGTCGGCCTCCAGGTGCACATCCGAATCCGCAGTGGCGCGCATCATGCCTGCCGGTTCCATCTCGATCGGTTGCAGATAAACCGCCCCGACTTCCAGCCCCGGACACAGCTGTGGTTCGCCGATCGGGTATTCCTTGGCCTGAGCCAGCGGTACGAACAAGAGCAAAGCGAGTGTGAGAGAGGTACGCATGATTTCTTCCTGGGCACTGACGAGTAGGAACCCGAGTCTAGGAAGGTTTGCTGCGAACAATAATGATTGCTATCAAGTTTTCAGTAATTAAACCGACGGCTCGTCGCGCCGGCGAAATCGCTGGGCGCGCTCGACGCTGTGGGTCATCTGTGCCGCCGCATGGACGGTCAACGGATGCTGGGTAAATCCGGCTCTGGGGGAAATGTAGCCGGCCATTTCCCGGGCAACGGCGAGCTGACGTTCCGAACCTTCTGCCAGCAGCGCGATGACCAGATTTTCCAGGGCAATCACGCGGACACGCAAGTGAACCAGTTCGGCGTTTGTCAGCGCAGGCGGGGCGATAAAGGCATCGCTATCGATGGATGTTGCGGCGTCTTGATCGTCCCATGTCGACAGCGGTGGACGGTCGGGTGTCTCTGCGTTCGGGTGAGGATTTTTATTGATCATGAGCGACGCCTCCAAGTCTGTTCGGCCGTTATCAGCTTAGCCTCAGGATCATGATCGGGGGAGGGCAGTCACGCGATGTCGATAGCTTGATATCCATCAAGGACAGCTGCGCGCGATGGTTGTAGCTTGGGAAGCACGCCTCTCAATGACTGGAGATCGGCATGGCCAAGAACTTCCCCGACAACCCCAAACACCCCGAGCGGATTTGCTGGGGGTGCGACCGGTATTGTCCGGCCAAGTCGTTGGCGTGCGGCAATGGCTCCGAGCGTACGATGCATCCGGCCGAGATGTTTGGCGAAGACTGGAATGTGCCCGGCGATTGGGGTATCGAGCCCCTCATCGTCACAACCAAGGCGGCGGATGACGATATCTGACGCAGGTCCAACCTGGTCATAGCGCAGTCTTGCGTTCCATGCCCGCAACCATCTGTCATGAAATGAAAAGCCTGTGTCGTCTGATGAGAAGCGGCTCACCAGACTGCGTCCTACAGTCCAATCAGCGCAAATCGACGCTGTACAGACTGGAGAATAAGAAAAAATGGCCAACGCCGTACGCTTCTACGAAACCGGTGGTCCCGAAGTCCTCCGTTATGAGGAGGTCGAGGTCGGCGATCCCGGTCCAGGCCAGGTTCGTCTTCGTCATGTGGCTGTAGGCCTTAATTATGCCGACACCTATTTTCGCAATGGCACTTACCCGATTCCGATGCCCAACGGCATGGGGGTTGAAGCGTCCGGTGTGGTCCAGGCCGTTGGCGAAGGGGTGACCAACGTCCAGGTGGGGGACCGCGTCACCTATACCGGCTTCCTCAACACCCTTGGCGCCTACAGCACCGAACGGCTGATCGCGGCCGCGCCGTTGATCAAACTGCCGGAAACCATCAGTTTCGAGACCGCTGCGGCCATGACCATGCGCGGCCTGACGTCTTCGTACCTGATGCGCCGCATCTACGACTTCAAGGAAGGCGACAGCATTCTGCTGCACGCCGCCGCCGGTGGCGTCGGCCTGATCGTCTCGCAGTGGGCCAAATTGCTCGGTTTGAACGTGATCGGCACGGTTTCGACCGAGGAAAAGGCCCAAATCGCCCGGGCTCACGGTTGCGACCATACTATCAATTACAGCCATGAAGACGTCGCCGCCCGCGTTCGCGAGTTGACCGATGGCGTCGGCGTCAACGTGGTGTTCGACAGCGTCGGCAAGAACACCTTCGCCGGCTCCCTGGATTCGCTCAAGCGTCGTGGCCTGATGGTGTGCGTCGGCACGGCATCCGGTCCGATCCCTGCGTTCGACCCGGTGATGCTGGCGATGAAAGGCTCGTTGTTCCTGACCCGTCCGGCCCTGGCTGACTACATCGCCGACCCTGCGGAGAAAGCTGCGCTGGCCGGTGAGTTGTTCGACCACGTCGGCAGCGGCCGGATCAAGATCGAGATCAACCAGCACTACGCCTTGCAGGATGCGGTGCAGGCTCATCGCGATCTTGAGTCGCGCAAGACCACCGGTTCGTCGATTTTCGTCATTTAAGGAGCGGCCAGCCATGAAAGTCGAACAATTGACCTGCAACATCGGCGCCGAACTGATCGGCGTGAACCTCGCCGACGCGGTGCATGACGACGGTCTGTTTGCCGAGATTCGTGCCCAGTTGCTCAAGCACCGGGTGGTGTTCCTGCGTGATCAGAACATCACCCGCGACGAGCACGTGGCCTTCGCTCGCCGCTTTGGTGAGTTGGAAGACCATCCGGTGGCCGGCAGCGATCCGGATCATCCGGGGCTGGTGCGGATCTACAAGAATCCGGACCAGCCGATGGACCGCTATGAAAACGCCTGGCACACCGACGCCACCTGGCGCGAGGCGCCGCCAATGGGGTGCGTGTTGCGCTGCGTGGAATGCCCACCGGTCGGCGGCGACACCATGTGGGCCAACATGGTCGAGGCTTATGCGCGTTTGCCGGAAGACGTGAAGGTGAAAATCGCCGACCTGCGTGCCCGTCACAGCATCGAAGCGAGTTTCGGTGCGGCGATGCCGATCGAGAAACGCCTGGCGCTCAAGGCGATGTACCCGGACGCCGAACACCCGGTGGTGCGCACCCACCCGGAAACCGGCGAGAAGGTGCTGTTCGTCAACGCCTTCACCACCCACATCAGCAACTACCACACCTCTGAGCGGGTGCGCTTCGGCCAGGACGCCAACCCCGGCGCCAGCGAATTGCTGCGCTACCTGATCAGCCAGGCGTACATCCCCGAGTATCAGGTGCGCTGGCGCTGGAAGCCCAACAGCATCGCCATCTGGGACAACCGTAGTACCCAGCACTACGCCGTCATGGATTACCCGCCGTGCCATCGCAAGATGGAGCGCGCCGGGATCATCGGCGACAAGACCTACTGATCGACCCTTTCTGCATACGCACTCGTAAACACGTCTGCCCGGCACGATCCCGGGTGGGCGGGACAATCATAAAAAGTGGAGTAAATCATGCAATTCTTCGACGATTCCCTGCACCCGGAAAACATGGAAAAAGTAGTCATCACCGTGGCCCCGTACGGCCCGGAATGGATGCCTGAAGATTTCCCGGAAGACATCCCGCTGACCATGGACGAGCAAGTCCAGAAAGCGGTCGATTGCTATGAAGCCGGCGCCACGGTCCTGCACCTGCATGTGCGTGAACTGGACGGCAAGGGTTCCAAGCGCCTGTCGAAGTTCAACGAGCTGATCGCTGGTGTGCGCGAAGCGGTGCCGGACATGATCATCCAGGTCGGCGGTTCGATTTCCTTCGCCCCGGAAAGTGATGGCGAAGCCGCCAAGTGGCTGTCCGACGATACCCGCCACATGCTGGCCGAGCTGACGCCAAAACCGGATCAGGTCACGGTGGCGATCAACACCACCCAGATGAACATCATGGAGCTGTTGTATCCGCAATACCTGGAAGGTACCTCACTGGCTAACCCGTTGATCCAGGCTGCCTACAGCGAAATGACCGTGCCGGCCGGCCCGGCCTGGGTTGCCGAGCACCTCAAGCGCCTGATGGACAACGACATCCAGCCGCACTTCCAGCTGACCGGCATGCATGCCCTGGAAACCCTCGAGCGCTTGGTGCGCAAGGGCATCTACAAGGGCCCGCTGAACCTGACCTGGATCGGCATCGGTGGCGGTTTCGACGGCCCGAACCCGTTCAACTTCTTCAATTTCATCCACCGCGCGCCGAACGGCTGCACCCTGACCTCCGAGTCGCTGCTCAAGAACGTCATGCCGTTCAACACCATGTCGATGGCCATGGGCATGCACCCACGCGTGGGCAATGAAGACACTATCATTGATCACAAGGGTGATCGCTTCGGCTCGGTGGCGCAGATCCAGCAAACCGTGCGCATTGCCCATGAACTGGGTCGCGAAATCGCCACGGGCAAAGAAGCCCGCGAGATTTATCGCATCGGTGTGAAGTACGACAGCATCGAGCAGACCCTGCTGGCCAACGGTATGGCCCCCAACCGCAAGGCTGGGCAAAAGGGTGTGCCGCAACGCGGCTGACCGGCGGTCCGGACGAGGGGCCGCAACCTCTCGTCCACCGCACTGCAACACGCTTGATAACAACAATAAATAAAAGCATTGAGGAGGCTGCATGGCCTTTCACCCAATCGCCGCTGACGATGACGACGCAGGTTGCGTCGGCGTTTCGCGCCAATATGCCTGGATCGTTTTTGCATTGACGTTCGGCCTGTTGATTTCCGATTACATGTCGCGTCAGGTGCTGAACGCGGTGTTCCCGCTGCTCAAGAGCGAGTGGGCCCTGAGCGACGGCCAGCTCGGGTTGCTCAGCGGCATCGTTGCCTTGATGGTCGGCCTGCTGACATTCCCGCTGTCGTTGATGGCTGACCGCTTTGGACGAGTCAAGAGCCTGGCGCTGATGGCGCTGCTGTGGAGCCTGGCCACGCTGGGCTGCGCATTGGCGCAGGATTACCAGCAAATGTTCATTGCCCGGTTCATGGTCGGCGTCGGTGAAGCGGCTTATGGCAGCGTCGGTATCGCCGTGGTGATTTCGGTGTTTCCGAAACACATGCGCGCCACCCTGGCCAGCGCGTTCATGGCGGGCGGCATGTTCGGCTCGGTGCTGGGCATGGCGTTGGGCGGTGCCATCGCGGCCAAGCTGGGCTGGCGCTGGTCGTTCGCCGGCATGGCGTTGTTTGGCCTGGTGCTGGCGATGCTTTATCCGATCATCGTCAAGGAAGCGCGCATCGCTCCGCAACGGGTCGCCAAGGCTGTCGCGGGGGCCAAGCGTCCGCTGCGTACGCTGTGGTCCAGCCGTTCAGTGGTAGCGACCTACGTCGCCAGCGGCTTGCAGCTGTTCGTCGGCGGCACGGTGATGGTGTGGATTCCCAGCTACCTGAATCGCTACTACGACATGCCGACGGACAAAGCCGGCGCCATGGCGGCGATCATCGTGCTGTGCAGCGGTGCGGGGATGATTGTGTGCGGCATGCTCAGCGATCGGCTGTGTCGCAATTCGCCGGAACGCAAGGTCAGCCTGGCCATCGCCTTTTGCCTGGGCAGTTGCCTGCTGCTGTCGGCGGCGTTCGCAATGACGGCAGGGCCTATGCAACTGGCACTGATTTGCCTGGGCATGCTGATTGCCACCGGCACCACCGGCCCGGCTGGCGCGATGGTCGCCAACCTGACCCATTACTCGGTCCATGGCACGGCCTTCGCCACGCTGACATTGGCCAACAACATGCTGGGACTGGCGCCGGGGCCGTTCATCACAGGAAGGGTGTCGGACCTCATCGGCCTGCATGCCGCTTTCCAACTGGTGCCATTGGTCAGCCTCGCGGCAGCGGCCGTGTTCTTTTATGCCAAGTGTCATTACCACAAAGATATTGCCCGCCTTCAGGGTCAGCGCGTGCCTGACCCCGTCAGCCAGGCCGGGTTAGAGGTGAAGTTGTGAGTCGTCGTCTACAGATTGATGTGTTTTTCGATTTTATCTGCCCTTGGTGCCTGATCGGCAAACGCCAACTGGAGCATGCGCAGGTACAGTTTCGCAGTCGCCATCCGGATGTGCAGATCAGCACGCAGTGGCATGGCGTGCAGTTGCTGCCGCAGTTGCCGTTGGAGGGTGAGCCCTTTGTCGATTTCTACCGCAAGCGCCTGGGCAATGCCGATGCCATGACCATGCGCCAGGCCCAGGTACAAAAGGCTGCCGCGGCGGTTGGACTGAGCATCGACCTCGGCCAGATCGAGACGATGCCCAATACCGCAGACGCCCATCGCCTGTTCGAGCGGGTCAGCGCGCAGGGCAACGCTGCCCAGAGTGAAATGTTGCTTGAGCGGCTGTTCGCCGCTTATTTCCGCAAACGCGAAAACCTTGGTTGCCGCGAGACCTTGCTCGCCATTGCCCGCTCCTGCGGCATTGATGCGCAGGTCTTGGCTGACTGCCTGACGGGCGACGCCACGCCATTTGCCGGATCACCCGAGGCGAGCAGTGGCGTACCCGGCTTTCAGTTCGATCGCCGCATGACCGTGGTGGGTGCGCAACCTGCAGCGGTGTTGCTCGGGGCCATGAGCCAGGCACTGAAAGAAAGTGATTACGAGCGGCAACCTGTATGACCCGGCGTATCCCCGTGCCTGCCGGCAAACACCCGCAGGTCGGCGGTCGTGCACTGTTCGAATTCGATGACAAAAGCCTGGCGCTGTTCAACGTCGGAGGTGTCTTGTTCGCCATCGACGACAGTTGCCCGCACCAGGGCGCCTCGCTGTGTGGCGGGCGTCTTGAGGGGCGAGTGATTCAGTGTTGCGCCCATGGTCTGCGCTTCGATCTGCGCAGCGGTTACCTGCTCAATTCCACCGCAGTCAAAGTCGCCAACTACCCGGTCGAGCTCATCGACGGCCAGGCATTCATCGTCATTGTTCCCGAGGAGGCCGCGCCATGAGCGCCATCGCTCTCACCCGTATCCACAGCCGAACGCGCGAACTGGCGCCGGGTTTTGTCGTCAGTCTGATCGTGGCGGCGGCCGCGTCCTTTTTGTCCGAGCACTACGGTGCGCCGGTGATGCTGTTTGCCTTGCTATTGGGCATGGCCCTGAATTTTCTGGCCGGCGACGGTGCCTGCAAGGCCGGCATCGAGTTCACGGCGCGCACCGTGTTGCGCATCGGCGTGGCGCTGCTGGGCATGCGCATCACTCTTGAACAGATGGCTGCGCTGGGCTGGAAGCCAGTGGCGCTGGTGGTGATTCTGGTGGTGGTGACCATCGGCGTTTCAGTGATCGCTGCCAAGGCGCTGGGCTTTCAGCGTTTGTTCGGCATGCTCACCGGAGGGGCCACGGCAATTTGTGGTGCATCGGCCGCGTTGGCGTTGGCGGCAGCGCTGCCCAATCATCCGCAGAAAGAACGCGCGACGTTGTTCACGGTGATTGGGGTGTCGGCGCTGTCGACTCTGGCGATGATTGTGTACCCGATGATTGCCAACTGGCTGCAACTGTCGCCGCAAGTGGCGGGGGTGTTTCTCGGGGCGACCATCCATGACGTGGCCCAGGTGGTCGGCGCCGGTTACAGCATGTCGACCGAGACCGGCGATACGGCCACGGTGGTCAAGCTGATGCGGGTCGCGATGCTGCTGCCGGTGATCGTCACCGCCGCGATGATTACCCGCATGCAGGGCGCCGATCCGACCGGCAAGCGACCACCGTTGTTGCCGTGGTTCGCCGTCGGTTTCCTGTTGCTGGCGTGCATCAACAGCACCGGCTGGGTGGCCCCGGTGGTGCAGGGCTCGATCAATGAGTTGTCGCGCTGGTGCCTGGTGGTGTCCATCAGTGCCCTGGGCATGAAGACCCAGCTTAAGGAACTGGCGGCGGTGGGTATCAAGCCGATCCTGTTGATGGTGGGGGAGACGGTGTTCCTCGTCGTGCTGGTGCTGTTGTTGCTGCACTGGGGCCTTTGACACCCGACGCATAACGCTTTTTGACAGAGGGCTGCACCGCGGTTGACTCCTCACTGTGGTGGTGTCCTCGACCGGTGTCGACAACACCGGTTTTTTTCGGCGACTGTGCCAGCAGTCGCCGTTTTTTTTGCCCGGTGTGAGCTTGCCAGGGAAGGGCCAGAGGCCAGGCTTCCCACGTCATCGTTGACCTCCATCGGTGCCTTTGCCAGCGTTGATCCATGTCGCGTCAAAGATTGTGGGAGATTGTTGTTTGAGTACATATCCGTTTTTTCGGATGCGGCGGCTATTGGTTTCGCCCTTACGGCGAGTCACTTGGAAAAGCCCCAAGTAACCAAGGGCTCTTGCCCCTTTCGTTCGGTGCCTCGCTAATGCTCGGCATGCCCTCGCTCCGGTCCTGCTCCGTGGGCCCGCCGCGATCGGCCATCCTTGGCCGTGCGCGGCTAACCCGGCATCCATGCCGGGTTGCCCACTGCGCAGAACCTCCACTCGGCCTCTCGAGGGGGCGACGACCGCCACAGCCGCCGAGGCGGCCTGAAAGCCGACCTGGCTCTACGGTCGTGCGCACACTCCCGCACTGTGGTGGCCGCACTAATTTTGGATGTTTGCACATTCCCCTGTAGGAGCCGGCTTGCTGGCGATGGCGTCCGTCCAGCCAATACATACGTTGACTGATTCACCGCTATCGCCAGCAAGCCGGCTCCTACACGGGGATTGGGTTCACACGACTCAAAATTGTAGGAGCCAGCTTGCTGGCGATGGACGTCAACGATAACGCGGGCTGTCTGAATGAACGCGTTGCCCCGACGTTTTTTCGCCGGCAAGCCGGCTCCTACAGGGGACACGTATGCTTTTGATTTCCACCACTCATCAGGCCGAGCGTTAGCTCGCCTTCAGCTTTTGATCTGAGCGCCCCCTCGAGAGGCCGAGCGCAGGTTCTGCGCAGTGGGCAACCCGGCATGGATGCCGGGTTAGCCGCCCCCGGCCATGGATGGCCGATGGCGGCGGGCCCACGGAGCAGGGCCGGAGCGAGGGCATGCCGAGCCTAGGCGAGGCACCGAACGAAAGGGGCAAGAGCGCTTGGTTACTTGCCGCTTCTGCAAGTGACTCGCCGTAAGGGCGAAACCCATAGCGGCCGTTACCGCAGGAATGGATATGTACACCTGAAAGAGATTGGTCGGCTGTCTGGCTCACTCCTACAACAGGCGCGATATCAGTAGGGTTTGGGTGGGGCCGCGTCCGTCGGGGCTTTTGCCGAACCTTGCTTTTGCACCCGCCACGTCGCCGGCGGCATGCCGAACTGACTGATGAACCACCGCGTAAACGAACTCGCCATCGAGTAGCCAAGCATGTCGGCAATGCGACCAAGCGTGTAATTCGGGTTGTCCAGATAACGCAGCACCAGGTCGCGGCGCACATCGTTGATCACATCGTTGAACGCACAGCCATCATCCTTGAGGCGACGTTGCAGGGTGCGAACGTTCATGCCCTGGCTCTGCGCGACTTGCTCGATGGTGGCGCGGCCCATGGGCAGCAGCAGGTAGATGGCCTTGCGCACTTCGAACAGCATCGAAGTGCCTTGGTGGCTTTGCAGCGAATCGAGGTAGCTCTGGGCGTAACGGGCCATGGCCGGGTCGGCATTGGCGTTGGTCATGTCCAGGCTGGCACCTGCGCAAACGATGCCGTTGAACTCACTGCCGAACTCCAGGGTGCAGCCGAACAGGCGACGGTGCAGTTGAAGGTTGTCGGGGGCCTGGTGAGTGAAATTGACGCTGTAGGGATGCCAGTGAGAGCCAAGCAGGGCGGCGCACAGGCGGAACATCACGCCGATGGCAAGCTCAGTGGCCTGTCGACTGGGCATCGGCGAGTCGGTGACCACCTCTTCGCGAATGATCACCATCTTGCCGGCCTCTTCAATGAAGATGGCCAGCGAATCATTCATCAAGTGCCGGTAATGCACCACCACCTGCAAGGCATCACGCAACGTGCGCTGATGGCTGAGCAGCAGGCTGACCACGCCGAAGTCCGAGAGCTGGCGCGACTCGGCCATGCTCAGGCCGAAGTTCTGGCAGCCGCTGGCGGCGGCTGAATCCTCCAGCAGTCGCACGGCGGCATCGATGGGAATGCGATGCTCAGGGGCTTGCAGCAGGGCTTTGCTCAAGCCGACGCCGGCCAGTACATCGCGCGGGTTGAACCCCAGGTACTGAGTAACCTCCAGGTAGTTGGTCAAGACGGCGGCGCGAACAAGCTTGGGCATGCGAAGGTCTTTCCTGGGCCGGTTGCGATTCAGATGAGCGTGGCGACTATATCCAGCACATCAGCGATTGAACAGTTGCGATGTTGTCGAGGGCGCTCGCCAGTTTCTGTCCGCAATCACCTCCGTTGTCGTGGAGCAATCGACGCACACCCATTGATTACAGTGAGCTGCAGAGAACCTGTGGGGATTTTCGACCAGTGGTCGGCGCGCGCCAATACCTGGAAATCTGTCATGAAAAGAAAAGTGCCTGACGTCCAATGAAAAGCGCCTGGGGTGGGCGCTCTTTAATGTCAGTCCTACAAAAAGCCCCTGGCCACAGAGCCAGTCGAGTCATCGAGAAAGCGTAGGTGCTGAAGTGGACAAACTGCAAACTGCCGCAACCGTTCTGATCGTACCGGGCCTGCGCGAGCACGTTGCCGAACATTGGCAGACGTTGCTTGAAGCCAGGCTGAGCAAGGTACGTAGTGTGCCGCCGCAGGAGACCGACAAGCTCGATTGCAACAAGCGCGTGCAAGCGATCCAGCACGCGCTGGAGCAGATCGACGGGCCGGTGATCCTGGTCGCCCACAGCGCAGGCGTACTGATGGTCGCGCACTGGGCCGCGCACTACCGCCGGCCGATCAAGGGCGCGCTGCTGGCCGCTCCACCTGACCTCGATGCCCCTTGGCCGTCAGGCTACCCATCGCCTGAAACCCTGCGTAGCCAGGGTTGGGATCCTCTACCCAAAGGGCCGCTGCCATTTCGCAGCCTGGTGGCCGCCAGTACCAACGACCACCTCGCCAGCCTGGAAGCCGTTACGCACCTGGCTGAAGGCTGGGGCAGCGAACTGCTCAATCTGGGTGACGTCGGTCATCTCAATCCTGCTGCCGGGTACGGGCACTGGCCGCAAGCCGAAGCCCTTATCCTCGAGCTGGATCGCTAGTTCAGGCGCCGGTTGGCTCGCGCCATCCGGCATTTGCCCTCACTCCTGAAAAACGCAAACCCCTGGAACAAGAGGGTGCGCGAGGGCGGCTGCGCTTAAAACAAATACAAAATGGCGGAGACAACGCAATGCACAACAATAAGAGTCACGGGTTCACCGCTTCACGCTACACCTTGCTGGCCTCAGCCATTCTCGCGGCAACGGTGCCGATGGCCCATGCGGCAGAGATCGAGACAGGTAACCCGGACTGGACCGTTCGCCTGGATAACACCATCAAGTACAACTATGGCGTGCGCACCGAAAGCGCGGACAAACGCATGTTGGGTACGCCCAACAACAACGACGGTGACTACAACTTCCGCAAGGCCGGGACCAACATCACCAACCGCGTCGACCTGTTGACCGAGATGGACGTGGTCTACCAGAACCACATGGGTTTTCGCGTCAGCGCCGCCAGTTGGTACGACAAGGCCTACGAGAACACCGGTTCCAATTCGAACCCGTTCGTCAACGGCAACGGTTCAACCTCGGGCCTGGTCGCCAACGACCCGCGCCTGGCCGGGGTCACCAATGACAACGTCGGCAACGGCAGCCCGCACCTGAGCAACTATGCCCAGCGTTACTACACCGGTCCGTCCGGTGAAATCCTCGACGCCTTTGTGTTCTACAGCACCGAAGTGGGCGAGGAGTCGATGCTGAGTTTCAAGGCTGGCCAGCACAACGTGTTCTGGGGCGAGACCATTCTCAACCCGGTGCATTCGATCAGCTACGGCCAGTCCGGCCTGGACCTGGCCAAGCTGGCCGCGTCGCCGGGCACCGAAGCCAAGGAGCTGTTCGTTCCGCGCAATCAGCTGTCGATGTCCTTCACGATCAATCCCGAACTGACCGTGGCCGCCCAGTACTTTCTCGACTGGGACGCCGCACGCCTGCCGGAAGCCGGCACCTACTACGGCGGCTCCGACCTGGTCGGTTTCGGCGCGCAGTCGTTCCTGCTGGGTAACACTAATGCTGTCGTGCCTGGCAGCCCTCTGGGTTGCGGCCTGGCGCCGTGCAACGGCTTGACCAACGTGCGTCGCGGGCATGACCTGACGCCGGACAAACGTGGCGACTGGGGTCTCATGGCCAAGTGGTCGCCCGCCTGGCTGGACGGCACCCTCGGCGTTTACTACCGCGAAACCTCGGAAATCCTCCCGCAAGCCTGGCTGGATGCCCGAGGCCTGAGTTCGGCCAACCCGAACGGCACCCGGCCGGCAGGGCAAGTGCCCGCGGTGATCAATACGCTCAACTCGCTGAGCACCGCCACCTATCAAATGGCCTATGCCGACAACATCAAGATCGTTGGCCTGAGCCTGTCCAAGGATGTGGGTGGGGTGAGCGTGGGTTCGGACCTGAACATTCGTCACAACATGCCGCTGGCGAGTATTCCGGCCGTTGTCAGCACTAACAGTCCGCTGGGCCTGGGCGCGGGTCTTGGCCTGTTGCCGGCGCGTACGGCTGCCACCGGTGTGGTTTATGACACCCCGCAGAAGGGCGACAGCATGGCCGCCACCGGCGACACCTTGCACTGGACGCTCAACGGTCTGATGACCATTGCCAAAACGCCTGTATTCGATTCGGCAACCCTGCTTGGCGAGCTGTATTACAGCAACCTGCTCAAGCTCGATAGCAAAAATGAGGCGCTCTACAAGGGCAAGGGCACCTACCACGGCATCGACCAGCCAACCCGGGACAACTGGGGCATCGCGGTCAACTTCACACCGACCTGGTACCAGGTGTTTCCCGGTGTCGACCTCAACGCGCCGATGTCCATCAACGTCGGTCTCGATGGCGTTTCACCGGTCTCCGGTGGCGGTGCCAAAGACACCGGTAACTACGCCATCGGTCTCGGGGCCGTTGTGTACAACAAATACTTTGTCGACCTGAAGTACGTGGACTCTTTCGGCAAGACCGACAAGTGCAATGTCAGCGGTGTGAGTACCGGCCCGACCGGAGGTGACGGCGCTGCGCCGAACGCCTTCAGCGGTAACGAAAACTACGCCTGTTACGCCGGTGGCTACTCGGCCTTTTCCGGTGGTGGTGCAACGACTGAGGACCGTGGCGCCGTTTACCTGACGATGAAAACCACTTTTTGATTCAACACTGATTTGCTCAATGCAAGCAGGAGAATAACAAGATGAAATTCGCAAAAACCGTGTTGGCCGCTTCGCTGGCCATGGTCCTGGTCGCTCAGGCACAGGCCGCTGTTTCAACTCAGGACGCTGCCAAGTTGGGCAGCAGCCTGACCCTGGTGGGCGCCGAAAAGGCCGGGAACGCTGATGGTTCCATCCCTGCCTACGACGGTGGCCTGACCACGCCACCGGCCAGTTTCAAATCCGGTGACAGCATGCGCCCGGATCCGTATGCCAGTGAAAAACCGTTGCTGGTGATCGATGGCAAAAACGTCGATCAGTACAAGGGCATGCTCAGTGCCACCACAGTGGAACTGGCCAAGCGTTTCCCGACTTACCGTGTCGATGTATACCCGACCCACCGCACCGTTTCGCTGCCAAAAGCCATCCTTGATAACGGCGTGAAGAATGCCAGCGGCGCCAAGTCCCTCGAAGGCGGTCTGGCCATCGATAACGTGCTGCCGGGCGTGCCATTCCCGATCCCGCAATCGGGCAGCGAAGCGATGTGGAACTTCCTGCTGCGCTATCAAGGCGTGAGCATCAACTCCAAGTACGACTCCTGGAACGTTGACTCCGCTGGCGTGCCAAGCCTGGCCACCACCGGGCAGGCGTTCATCTCCTACCCGATCTACGAAAACCTGGCGCAACCGATCAGCAGCGCCGACGTGTACTACCAGATGAAGCTGTCGTACACCGGCCCTGCTCGCCGGGCCGGTGAAGCGGTGATGCTCAAGGACGCCGCCAACCCGCTGCAGCAACCGCGCCGCGCCTGGCAGTACCTGCCGGGTCAGCGTCGGGTCAAACTGGCACCGAACCTGGCTTACGATACGCCTAACCCAGGCACCGCCGGCGCGGGCACCTACGACGATGTTTTCGTGTTCAACGGCGCGCTGGACCGTTACGACTGGAAGCTGGTGGGCAAGCAGGAAATGATTGTGCCCTACAACACCTACAAGCTGACCTACGCCCAGGATCCGAAGTCGCTGACCACCGCCAATCACCTGGCACCGGACTTCGTGCGCTGGGAAAAACACCGCGTCTGGGTGGTGGAGGGCAACCTCAAGGCCGGCTCCCGCCACATTTATCAGAAGCGCCGCTTCTACCTTGATGAAGACAGCTGGACCGCTCTGGCCTCGGATCAATACGACGCTCGTGGTCAGTTGTACCGTGGCTCCTTCGCCTTCCTCAGCCAGAGCTACGACAAGCAGGTCCCGGACTCCACGCCCTTCATGATTTACGACCTGGTCGGTGGTTCCTACAACATCAACGGCGTGGTCGGGCCTTATGGCGGCATCAAGTACATCGATCCGCTTTCCAAGGCCCAGTGGTCGTCGGAATCCCTGGCCGGCAGCGGCATTCGCTAAGCCAACCGCAAAAAAGCGCCTACAAGGTCCACCGCTCACAAGGCGGTGGGCCGTGCGCCGACGGCGTGGGCGCCAGGTTTTCCGAAGAGGACGCGGTATGTGTTCGTATAAGAATTATTTGCAGGTGGCGTTTGGCGTTGTGCTCGGCCTGTTGCAGGGTGTCACCCTCGCGGCTGATTACGTCGATGTGCTGGACCTGCCCGCCAGAGTCAGTGCCTTGGCCATCAACAGTCCGTTGTCCGGCATGGCTCGCGCCGGTGAGCGCGTGGTCGCCGTCGGTCAGCGTGGCCATATTCTGTTTTCCGATGATGCCGGCAAGCACTGGCAGCAGGCAGCGGTACCGGTCAGTGCCGATCTCACGGCGGTGAATTTTCCGACCACCACCCAAGGTTGGGCGGTGGGCAACGACGGTGTGGTGCTGCACAGCAGCGACGCCGGCGCGACCTGGCAAAAGCAACTCGACGGCCGCCAGATCGGCGCCTTGCTGGTCAAGCATTACACGGCGTTGGCCAGTGCCGAACCGGGCAATGAACAATGGCCGTTGCTGGTTGCCGAAGGCCAGCGGTTGATCGAGCAGGGCGCAGACAAACCGCTGCTCGACACATGGTTTGCCAACGACAAAGTCGGTTATGTGGTCGGCGTGTTCAACCTGATCCTGCGCACCGAGGACGGTGGACAGAGCTGGACGCCATTTCAGGATCGCACAGACAACCCGCAAGGTTTCCACCTCAACGCCATCGCTTCCACTGGCGACGCTTTGTACATCGCCGGCGAACAAGGCCTGTTGCTCAAATGGGATGACCACTCCCAGCGCTTCACCGCCGTGCCGACGCCGTATCAAGGCAGCTTTTTCGGCGTGCTCGGCAAGCCTGGCGAAGCGCTCGTCTATGGCCTGCGCGGCAACGTCCTGCGCAGCACCGATGGCGGCCAAAACTGGACGGCACTCGACACCGGCCTGCACGTCAGCATCACCGCTGGCCTGATCGATGCCCGTGGCGATTACCGCCTGTTCACCCAGGGTGGGCAGATGCTGGTCAGCCAGGGCACGGGCGCGCAATTGCACCTGTTGCGCCAACCGGTGCCGACCCCGGTCGCCGGTGTTACCCAGTCCGCCGCTGGTGCGTTGGTGGTCGCGGGCAGCCGTGGCGCCCAGACGCTAGCCCTCGAACCCTAAGAGCGAGAACCCAGACATGGGCAATATCAAACAAGACGCCATGCCGGTAATCCGCGACCTGCGGGATTTCGATCAGCACTCCGGCAACCTCCTCGAACGGTGGGTGTTCAACTATCGGCCGCTGTTCATGCTGCTGATGGCACTGGCCACCGTGGTGCTGGGTTTCATGGCCGTGACACGCCTGGAGCTGCGCCCAAGCTTCGAAAAAATGATTCCGCAGAGCCAACCGTACATCCAGAATTTCCTGGAAAACCGCCAGTCGCTGCGTGGCTTGGGCAACTCGGTGCGCGTGGTGGTCGAGAACACCCAGGGTGATATTTTCGACCCCGCTTACCTCGACGTACTCAAGCAGGTCAACGACCAGCTGTTCCTCACCGAAGGCGTCGACCGCGCGTGGATGAAATCCCTGTGGAGCCCGGCGGTGCGCTGGACCGAAGTCACCGAGGATGGTTTCCAGGGTGGCCCGGTGATGCCCGATACCTATTCCGGTCAGCCTGAACAAATCGAGCAACTGCGCCAGAACATCTCCCGCGCCGGTCTGGTCGGCAGCCTGGTGGCCAGCGACTTCAAGTCGAGCATGCTGATCGTGCCGCTGCTGGACAAAGCCGCCGCCGGTGGTCAGCCCATCAACTATCACGCGTTCTCGCAGATGCTCGAAGAGCAGTTGCGCGACAAGATCGAATTCGCCGGCGACAGCGCGGCGCGCAAATCCGGGGAAGAGGGCAAGGGTCAATACAAGGTTCGGGTCATCGGCTTCGCCAAACTGATGGGCGACCTGATCGATGGCCTGATTCAGGTGATGATGTTTTTCGGCCTGGCGGTCATCACTTCGCTGGCGATCATCTATGCCTACACCCGTTGTGTGCGCAGCACGTTGCTGGTGGTCGGCTGCTCGCTGATTGCGGTGGTCTGGCAACTGGGGATCGTCGCCTGGCTCGGTTATGCCATCGACCCGTACTCGGTGCTGGTGCCGTTTTTGATCTTCGCCATTGGTGTGTCCCACGCCGCCCAGAAGATGAACGGCATCATGCAGGACATCGCCCGAGGCACTCACAAACTGATCGCCGCGCGCTATACCTTCCGCCGTTTGTTCATCGCCGGCGTCACCGCGTTGCTGGCCGACGCCGTGGGTTTCGCGGTGCTGATGCTGATCGACATTCCGGTGATCCAGGACCTGGCGATCACCGCCAGCATCGGCGTCGCCGTGCTGATCTTCACCTCGCTGTTGCTGATGCCGGTGGCGCTGTCCTATGTCGGTGTTGGCGCCAAGGCTGCCGAACGCGCGTTGAAAATCGACACCCGCGCCGAACACCACAAGGGCTTTGGCAAACTCTGGGACCTGCTCGACCGCTTCACCACCGCCAAGTGGGCGACCGGTGCAGTATTGGTCGCCGTGCTGATGGGCATCGGCGGCTTCATGGTCAGCCTCAACCTGAAGATCGGCGATCTCGAAAGCGGTGCGCCGGAGCTGCGTGCCGACTCGCGCTACAACCGCGACAACGCCTACATCACCCAGCATTACGCGCTGTCCAGCGACCTGTTTGCGGTGATGATCAAGACTGCGCCGGAAGGCTGCCTGAACTACAAGACGTTGGTCCTTGCCGATCGTTTGGCCTGGGAGCTGCAACAGTATCCAGGCGTGCAGGCGACGACCTCGCTGGTCAACGCCGTGCGGCAGATCACTGCCGGCACCTATGAAGGCAACCCCAAGCTCAACAGCATCCAGCGTAACCAGGACGTGCTCAACTACGCCGCGCAGCAGGCTTCGGTCAACTCGCCTGAGCTGTTCAACAACAACTGCTCGCTGATGCCGGTGATCACGTTCCTCAAGGATCACAAGGCTGAAACGCTGGACGCGGTGGTGGCGATTGCCGACAAGTTCGCCAAGGAAAACAGCACCGAAGATCGTCAGTTCCTGTTGGCGGCCGGCAGCGCTGGCATCGAAGCGGCGACCAACATCGTTGTGCGCGAAGCCAATCGCACCATGTTGCTTTACGTCTACGCGGCGGTGACGCTGTTTTGCCTGATCACCTTCCGCAGCTGGCGCGCCACGCTGGTGGCGCTGTTGCCGCTGGTACTGACCTCGATCCTTTGCGAAGCGCTGATGGTCGCCATGGGGATCGGCGTAAAGGTTGCGACCTTGCCGGTGATCGCCCTCGGCGTGGGCATCGGTGTTGACTACGCCTTGTACTTGCTCAGCGTGCAACTGCACTTCCAGCGCCAGGGTTTGCCGCTGTCCCAGGCCTACCGCAACGCGGTGTCCTTCACCGGCCGGGTGGTCGGGCTGGTGGGCATCACCCTGGCGGCTGGCGTGGTGTGTTGGGTCTGGTCGCCGATCAAGTTCCAGGCCGACATGGGCATCCTGCTGACCTTCATGTTCCTGTGGAACATGCTGGGTGCGCTGGTGCTGATTCCTGCCCTGTCTTATTTCCTGTTGCGCGAACGGGCGCTGGCGCCCGGCCCTGTTGCGCAAGCCGACAACACCGAAATCTCTCAACGTCCGGGCGTGCCTCATGCCCTGACCACTTCCGAGTAAGCCAACGATGTCTGATTACAAAGCTCCTTTGCGTGACATGCACTTCGTACTCAACGAGGTTTTCCAGGTGTCCCGGTTGTGGGCCAAATTGCCTGGCCTGGCCGAGGTGATCGATGAAGAAACGGCCGCCGCGATCCTCGAAGAAGCCGGCAAGATCAGCGCCGAAGTGATTGCACCGCTGAACCGCAGCAGCGATGAACAAGGCTGCACCTGGAGCAATGGCTCGGTGACGGCACCGGATGGTTTTGCCGCCGCCTACAAGGCTTTTGCCGAAGGTGGCTGGGTGGGCGTAGGTGGCGATCCACGGTTCGGTGGCATGGGCATGCCCAAGGCCATTTCGGCCCAGGTCGAAGAGATGGTCAATTCGGCCAGCCTGTCCTTCGGCCTGTACCCGATGCTGACGGCCGGCGCGTGCCTGTCGATCAATGCTCACGCCAGCGAAGCACTGAAAGCCACCTACTTGCCGAACCTGTACGACGGCACCTGGACCGGCTCGATGTGCCTGACCGAAGCGCATGCCGGCACAGACCTGGGCCTGATTCGCACCCGTGCCGAACCTCAGGCCGACGGCAGTTTCAAGATCAGCGGCAGCAAGATATTCATCACCGGCGGTGAGCACGACCTGACCGAAAACATCATTCACCTGGTACTGGCGCGCTTGCCGGATGCACCGGCGGGACCGAAAGGCATTTCGCTGTTCCTGGTGCCCAAGGTGCTGGTCAATGCCGATGGCTCGCTGGGCGAGCGCAACTCACTGTCCTGTGGTTCCATCGAGCACAAGATGGGCATCAAGGCCTCCGCCACGTGCGTGATGAACTTTGACGGTGCCACCGGCTGGATCGTCGACGCACCGAACAAAGGGTTGGCGGCGATGTTCACCATGATGAATTACGAACGTCTGGGCGTGGGTATTCAGGGCCTTGCGCAAGGCGAACGCTCTTACCAGAACGCCGTCGAATACGCCCGTGACCGCCTGCAAAGCCGTTCGCCGAGGGGCGCGCAGAACAAGGACAAAGCCGCCGATCCGATCATCGTTCACCCGGATGTACGACGGATGCTGTTGACCATGAAGGCCTTGAACGAAGGCGGGCGGGCGTTTTCCAGCTACGTGGCCTTGCAGCTGGATACCGCCAAGTACAGCGAAGACGAGTCAATCAGCAGCCGCGCCCAGGAACTGGTGTCGCTTCTGACCCCTGTGGCCAAGGCGTTCCTCACCGACATGGGGCTGGAAACCACCGTGCATGGCCAGCAGATCTTCGGCGGCCATGGCTATATCCGCGAATGGGGCCAGGAGCAATTGGTACGCGATGTGCGCATCACCCAGATCTACGAAGGCACCAACGGTATCCAGTCACTGGACCTGGCCGGGCGCAAAATCGTCGGCAGCGGCGGAGCGCTCTACCGGCTGTTCGCTTCGGAGATCCGCAACTTTACCGCCAATGCCTGCGCTGACCTCGGCGAGTTCACCAGACCGTTGAACGCCGCCGTCGACACCCTCGACGAACTGACCGCATGGCTGCTGGACCGAGCCCAGAATAACCCGAATGAAATCGGCGCGGCTTCGGTCGAATACCTGCACGTGTTCGGCTACACCGCGTACGCCTACATGTGGGCGCGAATGGCCAAAGCCGCCATGAGCACGCATTCCAAGGACGCGTTCTATGTCAGCAAACTGGCCACTGCACGCTTCTACTTCGCCCGTCTGCTGCCACGTATCCACTCGTTGAGCGCGTCGGCCAAGGCTGGCAGCGAATGCCTCTATAAATTGGATGCAGAGCAGTTCTGAGCTCACGTAAAAAAGGACCGGGAACCACAACCATGATGGCGACAAAAATAATTCCGCCCGCCGACGGCGCCTACGCCTATCCCTTGCTGATCAAGCAATTGTTGTTGTCCGGCGTGCGCTACGAGCCGGGCCGGGAAATCGTGTATGCCGACAAGCTGCGCTACAGCTACCAGACGCTCAACCAGCGGATACGCAAGCTGGCCAACGCCTTGACCGCTGCCGGCGTCAAGGCCGGGGACACGGTGGCCCTGCTTGACTGGGATAGCCATCGCTACCTGGAATGTTTCTTTGCCGTGCCGATGATCGGCGCGGTGCTGCATACCGTGAACATCCGTCTTTCGCCGGATCAGGTGCTCTTCACCATGAACCATGCCGAGGACGACCTGGTGCTCGTGCATGACGATTTCCTGCCTCTGGTTGAACAGATTCAGGGGCAGCTCAACACCGTCAAAGGTTACTTGCAGCTTACGGACGACACAGCCACTCCCACGTCGCTGCCGGTGCTGGGGGAATATGAAAACCTGTTGGCCGGGGCCGCAGACCAGTACGACTTTCCCGATTTCGATGAAAACTCGGTGGCGACCCTTTTCTACACCACGGGCACTACTGGCGACCCTAAAGGCGTGTATTTCACTCACCGCCAATTGGTCTTGCACACCTTGAATGCCGTGGGCACTTTGGGCGTCTACCAGGGGTTGCCGCTGCTGCGCTCCGATGATGTCTACATGCCGATCACACCGATGTTTCACGTGCATGCCTGGGGTGTGCCCTATGTCGCCACCCTGATGGGCATCAAGCAGGTGTACCCCGGCCGCTATGAGCCCAACAGCCTGGTCAGGCTGTATCGAGAGGAGAAGGTCACGTTCTCCCACTGTGTGCCGACCATTCTGCAAATGATCCTGAACTGCGAGGAAGCGCAACGGACTCGTTTTGATGGCTGGAAAATGCTCCTGGGCGGCAGCGCGCTGACCTTGGGCATCGCCAGTGAGGCGAGTGCCAAAGGTATTCAGGTACACAGCGGTTACGGCATGTCGGAAACCTGCCCGTTGCTGTGCCTGACTTACCTGCGCGACGAAGACCTCGCACAATCCACGCAAGTCCAACTGGCGACCCGCATCAAGACTGGCACAACTGTGCCGATGGTCGACCTGAAAATCATCGATGCCAATGGCAATGACGTTGCCCATGACGGAGAGTCCCTGGGCGAGATCGTGGTGCGCGCGCCTTGGCTGACCCAAGGCTATTTGAAGGAGCCCGAAAAGGGTGCAGAGCTTTGGCACAACGGCTGGCTGCACACCGGCGACATGGCCTCCATTGACCCTTTGGGAGGGGTGGAAATCAAAGATCGAATCAAGGATGTCATCAAGACGGGCGGGGAGTGGATCAGCTCCCTGGAACTGGAAAGCCTGATCAGCGAACACTCGGCCGTCATGTCGGTCGCGGTCGTGGGCATTGCGGACGAGCAATGGGGCGAACGGCCAATGGCGCTGGTGGTGTGCGAGCCTGGGCAATATCTCGACCGCAAGATGCTGGAGGTGCACCTGCAAGGGTTTGTCGAGCGTGGCCGGATCAATAAATGGGCGATCCCCAAGCGGTTCAGGTTCGTCGCCGAGATCCCTAAAACCAGCGTCGGGAAGATTAACAAAAAGCTCATCCGGGAAAGCGAATCGAGCTGAAAGGCGCGGCGGATGCTACGTCAACCCTGACCGCTGATCGCGAGGTCCGCTGTTTCATATCCGTCAAAGGGGATCATGCATCCAGATGCTTGATCCCTTTTTTCGTTTCAGGTCTGCGTAAACGTCGCGGCGATGTCGTCGGGTCTGTCGAAATAACTCAGGGCAAGTAGCCAGCAGCCTGGACGAGGTGGCTGTCCTGCCCGGCAACGATGAGGTGCATTGGCACATGGGGTTGCTCATCAACAACGGAAGTGACCTCAAACCCACCCACTACCAGCGGCTGTCGCTCACACATTTCGGTCGACTCTCCCGCCAGTTTTTTCGCCATTTTCGCGTGGTTCGCTGCGATTTCGTTGAGAGTTGACACGTTACATCTCCGGGTAAAAGACCCAGCGCATGGCTGGCGTCCAAAATATTGATTTGATGGTTGTCGCGTCAGAATTACGTCGTTTCCGGGCGATTACGACCGGCGATTGCAATCCCTGCGCCAGAGGCTGTGGCAATTCTTTGTCGCGTCTACATTAGCGACGAATGGTGACATTTGGATGTGCTTGAATCGGGCGTAAACTGGCAGTGCTACTTCATCTGGAGGAGCCGGATATGATTGCCGACCGAATGACCGCACAGACATCCGCGGACAAAGCTGTCTGGGATCAATATTTTTGCGCTGCGCTGATTGCGGAAAGCAATCTGACGGCGCCGGTTGTAGGAGGGGCCACTCATGACGACAGGCAGAATCTGTTGATTGAAAGAGCCAAGGCGCTCGCCGACAAAATGATGGATACGCGCCAGTGAACGGAAACACATGCCTGTTCAATACCTCGGCCCAACCTCTTCAGGTTGGGCTTTTTCATGCCTGTCTCAACCCGACGTAAACCCAGTCCCGAACACCCCCGCGATCCGTAGGAGCCAGGCTTGCCGGCGAAGGCGTCCGTGAAATCGCCATCGCCGGCAAGCTGGCTCCTACAGGTGTGGCGAGAACCCCCAATCCCGAACACACCCCCGATCCGTAGGAGCCGGCTTGCTGGCGATAGCGCCCGCAAGACCGCCATCGCCAGCAAGCCGGGCTCCTACAGGTTTGGCGTGAACCTCAGTCCCGAATCCTCCCGCGGTTTTGTAGGAGCCGTCTTGCCGGCGATGGCGTCCGTGAGATCGCCATCGCCAGC
This sequence comes from Pseudomonas sp. IT-P44, assembly GCF_949768225.1. NCBI lineage: Bacteria > Pseudomonadati > Pseudomonadota > Gammaproteobacteria > Pseudomonadales > Pseudomonadaceae > Pseudomonas > Pseudomonas sp. IT-P44. Next base: position 30,558 of record NZ_CATKQM010000005.1, read on the forward strand.
AAGCTGGCTCCTACAGGGTTGGCGTGCGCTGCAAATGCGGGCGAGGTCTTATATTTCTAAAAGATATAAATAGATAATTATATATTCCTTTTAATGTCGTTCCTGGAGGTGCACTTTGGGCGCCTGCACATCCGTTCGGATGCGTTCGACATCACACAGGAAGCCGCATCATGACCATCAAAGCGATCAACGTTCGCAACCAGTTCAAGGGCGTCATCAAGGAAATCGTCGAAGGCGAAGTGGTCTCGGAAATCGATGTGCAAACCGCATCCGGGATCGTCACCTCGGTGATCACCACTCGCTCGGTGCGCGACCTCGAATTGAGGGTGGGCAGCGAAGTCATCGCCTTCGTCAAATCCACCGAGGTATCGATTGCCAAGCTCTGAATCGACGTTCAAGAAAACGACAGGCCCTGGCTCGCGCGGATCAGGTCATAGGCCTTGCGCGCGATCAGGTTGGCGGTGTTAGGCCGGATCCACAGGTAGTAAGTGACGTCCGGCAGTCGCGGCAATCCATCATTTTCACCCAGCACACGCATGTCCGGGCCGAGCATTTCCATGCTTCGGGGGGTGACCCCCAGCCCCGCGCGCGTCGCCGCTTTAATGCCGATCAGGTTCGACGCCAGGTACGCCTGGCGCCAGGGAATGTTCGCGCGTTCCAGCGCTTCCAGCGCATAGCGCCGATAGATGCTTGGCTCATCCACGAGAATCAGCGGCAAGGGTTCGCCGGGGTTGTGCAGGTATTGCGCCGAGCAAATCCACCACACCGGCGAGGTGCGCAAGGCAAAGCCTTCGAGGTTCGGGTCTTCGCGAGTGGAAATCACCATGTCGACCTTGCCCCGGTGCAGGTCCTCCATCAGAAACGGGCTGCGACCGACGTCGATTTCCAGACGCAAGCGCGGCGCCGAGCGAGCGATGTGGCTGAGGATCGGCGGCAGGATCGTGTCGGCAATGTCATGGGGCGAGCCGATGCGCAACACGCCGCTCAAGCTGCTTTCACGCAGGGAACTCAAGGCTTCGTCGTTGAGCGAGAGCATCTGCCTTGCGTGGCGCAGCAACTGCAGCCCGGCTTCCGTCAGTTGTTTTTGCCGTCCGCGTTTCTCGAACAGATTCACCCCGACCTGTTGTTCCAGGCGTTGCATGTGTTGGGTGACCGACGATTGCGTGCGGTCCAGTTGCGCGCCGGCCTCGGCAAAACTGTGGTGATCCACCACCGCGATGAAAGTGCGTAGCAATTCGAGATCTAGCGTGGGCAGGGTCGACATGGGCGTTTCCAGGGCTGTTTTTACATCACGAGTTTAAACATAAACATTAATAATCCTTATGTGTTTTTTCTGGGTTATTCAGTGTGAATGGGGTTTTGATTAGCAAATACAGGGGTTGTGGCCGTTCTGTCTTTCAGCGCTAAACGCCAAGTTATAACGATATTAGATATTTGAATTTCCGTTACACCAACGCTGTACCTAGGATCCCCCACATCAGGTCGGGGGACGCCGATCATCCATGAGGGGGAAAAACCATGTTGTTCGAGCGCACACCTGTAAAACGAATATTGCCTGTGATGTTGGGCGCCCTGGTCTCACTGGCCGCCAGCACGGCTGCCCAGGCTGACGCGACGCTGGACAAGATCGAGCAGCGTCATGCGCTGGCGGTCGGCGTGCTGTTGTCGGGCGGCCCGTTTGGCGGGATTGATCCGGCCACCCAGAAGCCGCGCGGCTTGAACGTCGAACTCGCTCAGGAACTGGGTCGCCAGTTGGGCGCTGAAGTGGAACTGGTGCCCGTTTTGCCGGCCAACCGCGTGCAGTTTCTGCAGCAGGGAAAAGTCGACTTGCTGATCGCCAACATGGAGTGGACGGCGGAACGCGGCGAGATTCTCGGTTTTGTGCCGACGCCGTTTTACCGGGTCGGGGGCACCGCTGCGGTGCTCAAGGACAGCAAGATCACCCGTTGGGAAGACCTCAAGGGGCAGCCGGTCTGCACCTCGCAAGGCAGCAGCTACGTCAAGCCGCTCACCGAGTTGGGCGTCGAGATCAAAGCCTTCAAGAGCTCGTCGGAATCCTTGCTGGCGTTGCGCGGCAATAACTGCGTCGCCGCCGTGCACGACGCCACGCTGGTCAATCCATTGATCGCCGACAGTGCCGAATGGAAAGACTACCGGGCGATCTCCCCGGAACTGAACCCGGCGCCTTCGGTGATCTGGACCCGTCGCGGTGAAAGCGACACCCAGGCCAGGCTCGACCCGATCGTCAAGGAACTGCACCGCAGCGGCTGGCTGATCGAGGCGCAGACCCGCAACCACATTACGCCCGCGTCACCGGCGCTGGTCGAGTTGCAAAAGAAGTTTCAGGCCAACGGCGCCTGATTCAACTCATCGTCTTCACTACGCCGGCGCATTGCGCGACGGCTGTTCAAGGTAGTCGCGCATGAATCGCTATTTTTCCGTAAAAACCCTGTCCTCGCTGTGCCTGGCCGGCGCTGTCGTGTTGGGCGCGAGCCTGGCTCAAGCCGATGCCACGCTGGACAAGATCGAGCAGCGCCACGCTATCAGTGTCGGGGTGATTCTCAGCGGGCCGCCGTTCGGCACCATCGACCCGAAGACTGGCGAACACCTGGGCTACAACGTCGAACTGGCCAAAGGCGTTGCCAAGGCCTTGGGTGTTGAAGCCAACACTGTCTCGGTCCTGGCGCCGAATCGCGTGCAGTTTTTGCAGCAGGGCAAGGTCGACATCCTGATCGCCAACATGCAGTTCACCGACGAGCGCGCCGAGATCCTCGATTACGTGCCCACGCCTTATGAAGAGGTGGGCGGCGCGGCGTTGATTCGCAAAGGCTCGGGCATTACCCAATGGGCTGGCCTCAAGGGCAAGCCGGTGTGCGTGTCTCAGGGCAGCAACTTCATCAAGCCGTTGCAGGAAACCTACGGCGCCGAGATCAAGGCGTTTCGCAGCCAGTCCGAGTCGCTGTTGTCGCTGCGCGGCAATGGCTGCGTGGCGGCGGTGCATGTCAGCCCGACCATGCATGCGTTGTTGAGCGATGCCGAGTGGGCCGGTTATGAAATCCCGCTGCCGGGTGATTTGATCCCCTCCAACTCGGTGATCTGGTTGCGCAAAGGCGAGCACGATACCCAGGCGAAACTCGATGCCATCGTGCGCGACTGGCACCGCAGTGGCTGGCTGATCGAACTGGGCGAACGCACCGGCATGGCGCCGTCTCAGGCCCTGCGTGACTTGCACGAAAAATATCGCAACGCCGCGCCGCTGGCGGTGCTTCCGTGAGTCTGTTCGCAGACTTGCAGCAACTGCTCGGCGCCAGCCATGTGCAGAGCAACGAAGAGGCCGCGCCGTACCTGACCGATAAACAGGGCCGTTACGTCGGCCAGGTCATTGCCGCCGTGCACCCGGCCAATACCGAAGAGGTCGCGGCAGTGGTCCGCGCCTGCGTGGCCGCCGATACACCCGTGGTGGTGCAGGGCGGCAACACTGGCCTGATGGGCGGCGCCACCCCGGACGCCAGCGGCCGTGCGGTGTTGCTGTTGCTGGATCGCCTGAACCGGGTGCGCGTCGTGGACACCGACAACGACACGCTGACCGTCGAAGCCGGCTGCATTCTGCAAAACGTGCAGGACGTCGCCCGTGAGGCCGGTCGCTTGTTTCCTCTGAGTCTGGGCGCCGAAGGCAGTTGCACGATTGGCGGCAATCTCGGCACCAACGCCGGCGGCACCGCCGTGTTGCGCTACGGCAATACCCGCGAGCTGACGCTGGGGCTGGAAGTGGTGACCGCCGAGGGTGAAATCTGGAATGGCCTGCGCGGTCTGCGCAAGGACAACACCGGTTATGACCTGCGCGACCTGTACATCGGCAGCGAAGGCACCCTCGGCATTATCACCGCCGCCACGCTGAAACTGTTCCCGCTGCCCAAGGCACAAGCCACGGCGTTGCTGGCCTTCGACTCGCTGGCGCAGGCGGTGCAATTCCTGTCCCATGCCCGCGCCGGGTTTGGCGCCAGCCTCACCGCTTTTGAACTGCTCAGTGCCGATTGCCTGGCGCTGCTGCGCGAGCAATTTCCCGAGGGGCCGCAACCTTTTATCGGTGTCAGCCAACCCTGGTTCGCGTTGCTGGAACTCTCGGATAACCACAGCGAAACTCACGCCCGCGACGCCTTTGAAGCGGTGCTGGGCGATGCGTTCGAAAAGGATTTGCTGGCCAATGCGCTGATCGCCGAAAGCCTCGCACAAAGCGAAGCGCTGTGGCTGTTGCGCGAAAACATGAGCGAGGCGCAGAAACGTGCCGGCCGCAACATGAAGCACGACATCTCGGTGCCGATTTCCCAGGTCGTGGCGTTCGTCAGCCACACCGATGCGCTGTTGCAGGTGCACTTTCCCGGTGTCCGGCATTTCACCTTCGGCCATCTGGGCGACGGCAACCTGCATTACAACGTTGCTCATCCGCTGGATTCGACGGTGGACGCCCACATGGCGAACTACGCGGCGCTCAGCCTGCTGGTTCACGACAGCGCCCATACCCACGGCGGCTCGATCAGCGCCGAACACGGCATCGGTCAACGCAAGCTGGGCCTGCTGGATCGCTACAAAAGCCCGGTGGAGCTGGATCTGATGCGGCGCATCAAGCAAGCGCTGGACCCGAAAAACCTGCTCAATCCGGGCAAGGTCGTGGAGGTTGCCCAGCCATGACACTAAGACTTTCCAGGCGTGTGCAGCGTGTGTCCTTGTCGGCCAACGCCGCCGCCAAATCCCGCGCTACCGAATTGCGCGAAGCCGGTCGCGACATTCTCGACCTGACCACCGGCGAGCCGGATTTCGACACGCCTGAACACATCAAGCAGGCGGCATATGCCGCCATCGCCGCCGGTGCCACCAAGTACACGCCGACGCCGGGCGTGAAGGCTTTGCGACTTGCCGTGCAACGCAAGCTCCAGCGCGAAAACGCTCTGGAGTATTCGCTGCCCTCCATCGTGATTGCCAACGGTGCCAAGCAAATCATCTTCAACGCCTTTGCCGCGACCCTCGACGAGGGCGATGAAGTGCTGGTGCCCACGCCGTACTGGCCGTCGTTTCCGGACAGCGTGCGTTTCAACGGTGGCGAGCCGGTGTTTATCGAGTGCGGGCTGGAGCAGGGCTGCAAGCTGACAGCCGCGCAACTGGAGCAACACATCGGCGAGTGCACGCGCTGGTTGATCCTCAACGGCCCCGGCAATCCCAGCGGCGCGGTTTACAGCGCAGCCGAGTTGCAAGCGCTCGCCGAGGTGCTGCGCCGTCATCCGCAGGTGTTGATCCTGCTGGATGAACTCTATGAGCACATTCGTTTCGACGGTCAGCCGCCGCAGAGCCTGCTCAATGTCGCGCCGGATCTGCAAGCGCGCTGCCTGTTGGTCGGCGGTGTGTCCAAGACCTACGCGATGACGGGTTGGCGCATCGGTTTCGGTGCCGGGCCACAGCTGCTGACCAGCGCAATGGCGGTCGTGCAGTCGCAATCGACTTCCGGGGCTTCCTCGGTGGGGCAAGCGGCTGCATTGGCGGCCTTTGACGGAGGGCTGGATTTCCTGCCCGAGCACGTTGCGGCTTATCAACTGAGAAGGGATGTGTTGGTGAGCACGTTGCGCGACGTAGACGGTCTCGAAGTGCTTGAGCCTCAGGGCGGTTTCTTCGTGTTTGTGCGCTGCGCCGGTTTGCTGGGGCGTTATCGTCCTGACGGCGTGCGCCTGAACAGCGACGCCGACGTCGTCGCCTATTTGCTGGAGGAAGGGGTGGCTGGCGTAGCGGGCAGTGCCTATGGCCTGTCGCCGTGGTTCCGCCTGTCCATCGCCACCGCGACCGACAGCGTGGCTGAAGCCGGACGCCGCATTGCCCGGGCCTGCGCGCAACTGCGGGGTACGGCATGAGTCACTGGCTGGAGCTTTTCGTCCACTGGAGCGCCGGGTTCGGCCTGAACTACAGCTTTCTGCTGGACGCCTATCAACGCGGCACCCTGGTGCAGGGCGCGCTGACCACGGTGTTGTTGTGCCTGTTCACCATCGTCGGCAGTTTGCTCGCCGGCGTGGGATTGGCGGCGATGCTGACGTCGGGCAAGCCGTGGCTGGCGAAACCGGCGCGGGTGTTCGTCGAAGTCACCCGCAACACGCCGACGCTGGTGCAGCTGTATTGCGCCTTCCTGGTGCTGAACATGTTGCTGACCCAGGCCGTCGGCGCGGCGAACCCGCTGACGCCGTTCGCCTGGGTGGTGATCGTGATCTCGCTGCACAAGGGCGCATTCCATGCCGAGGCCTTGCGCGCCGGCATCGAGGCGGTGCCGAGCGTGACGCTGGAAGCGGCCAGTTCCCTGGCGTTCAACGCTCGGCAGTTGTTGTGGAACGTGCAACTGCCGCTGGCCTTGCGCTTCGCCTTGCCATCGCTGATCAACAACCTGATCGACCTGGTGAAGATGACCGCCGTCGCCTCGGCGATTGCCGTGGGCGATATCACCTACGCGTCGATCATGATCTGGACCCAGAGCGATAACGTGCTGGAACTGATGATCCTGATTCTGAGCTTTTTCGGTCTGCTGAGTTTTATCGTCAATTGTGTGGGGCGCTACCTCGAAGCGCGCCTGAGGATGCCCGGCTATGGCCATTGAATCGTCCGTCACCGCGCCGGTGACCTGGCCACGGCGGCACGTCGGCAAATTGTTGCTGCTGATCTGCGTTGTGCTCGGGTTGCTGTGGTTGGCCCCGCAAAGCCCGGTGCTGAAGGCGCTGCTGCAATGGTCGCCAGCCCTGGCCGTGGGCTTCGGGCAAAACATTCTGATCAGTCTGGTCGCCATCGCGCTGGGGTCGGTGCTGGGGTTGCTGGTGGGCGCACTGGCGTTGTCGCCGCTGCGTCTGCTGCGTTTCCCGGCACGGATCTGGGTGCAGATTTTCCGCAACGCGCCGTGGCTGGCGCTGATCTATTTCACCACCTATGTGTTCCCGTTTGAGATCAAGATCGGCAGCGCCTACGTCTCGTTCCCTGACTGGGTCAAGGTGACCATTGGCCTGGCCTTGCCGGCAAGTGCCAACGTCGCGGAAATCTTCCGTGGCGCCATTGCTTCGATTCCGAGCACGCAGTGGGAAGCGGCCCGTTCGCTGGCGTTCACACGTGGGCAGATTTTTCGCTCGATCATCCTGCCGCAGTGCTTCAAACGCATGTTGCCGCCGTGGATGAACCTGTATGCGGTGATCACCATGGGCACGGCGCTGGCCTCGCTGGTGGGTGTGCATGACGTGATCGACACCGCGCAGATCGCCAGCAACACCGTGAATATGACCGGCTTCACCGTGGTGATTTACCTGAGCCTGCTGGTGCTGTTCTTCGCTTATTGCTACCCGATATCCCGTCTCACCCAACGCCTGGAGCGACGTTATGCCTTCTACTGAAACCGTCGCCGAGCCTCTGGTCAGCCTGCGCGATCTGCATCTGTCGTTCGCCAATAATCCGGTGCTCAAAGGCATCGACCTCGACGTTCATCGTGGGCAGGCGGTGTCGATCATCGGCCCGTCCGGTTCCGGCAAATCGACCATCCTGCGCTGCATCACCGGGTTGTTGCAGCCGCAACGCGGGACCATCCGCGTCGGCACCACCGAGGTGCACACGCTGGCGCAGGAAGCCCAGCGCATCGAGTTGCGCAAGCGCGTGGGGTTTGTCTTTCAGCAGTACAACCTGTTCCCGCATTTGTCGGTGCTGGAGAACCTGGTGATTGCGCCGCGCAAGGTGTTGGGGCGCAGCCGCATCGAGGCCGAAAAAGAAGCGCGTGCCTTGCTGGCGAAAGTGCGCATGGAGCACAAGGCCGATGCCTATCCAGGGCAACTGTCCGGTGGCCAGCAACAACGTGTGGCGATTGCCCGGGCGCTGGCGATGCGCCCGGAATTGATCCTGTTCGATGAAGTGACCTCGGCCCTTGACCCGGAAACCGTCGGCGAAGTGCTGACGGTGATTCGCGAGCTGACCGAAGAGGGCATGACCTGCGTGCTGGTCACCCACGAGATGCGCTTCGCCGAAGAGATCAGCGACATCGTCTACTTCACCGAAAACGGCGTGATCGTCGAGCACGGCAGCGCCGCACAGATTTTCCAGCACCCGAGCAGCGAGCGCACCCAGGAATTCCTGCGCCATGCCTTGGGTGATCCGGGGCGCCGTCCCGCCGTTGCCAACGATCCGTATCTGCTGACCAACCTAGGTCGCTACAGCCTGTCCGTCTAATACCGAGGAGCCTGTCCATGAGTACCGAAAACCGTGCCGCCGTCATCGAGGATTTCTTGAAGAAAATCCGCGTCATTAACCAACGCGGCGTCGACCGCGCCGCGCTGGTGGAGATCGTCTCCCTGCTGGAAGCCTTGGCCGAGCGCCGGGATCTGTTCAATTTCGACGCTTTTCCCGCGCCAGTGCCGGGGCAGGGCAGCACCGCGTTTCGCTATCGTCTGAATGACGACGGCGACACGCCGACGCTGTACCTGAACTCGTTGTTGCCGGGCAAAAGCACGCTCCCGCACAACCATGAAACCTGGGCGATCATCAGCGCCGTCGAAGGCCAGGAGATCAACTACGTCTATGGTCGTGATGACGAAGGCCGCGAGCCAGGTTTCACCACCCTGCACCTGCAAAAGGAAGTGATCGTGCAACCCGGCACGTCGATTTCGTTTCTCGGTGAAGACCTGCACGGCATTCGCGTTGAAGGCGAGAGTGCGACCTTGCATTTCCATCTCTACGGCTTGCCGCTGGAGTCGCTCAACGGCCGTTATGGCGTCGAAGCGGACGGGCGCATTCTCAATTACAACGCCTCGCAAATGGCGCCGTCGATCAAGGCCTACGCATGATCGATTTGTACTACTGGCCGACCGGCAACGGCTTGAAGCTCGGCATCCTGCTTGAAGAACTCGGACTGGATTACCGAGTGGTGCCGATCAACATCCGCGAGGGCGAGCAGAGGCAGGCGGCGTTCCAGCGGATCAGCGCCAATGGGCGGATCCCGGCGATTGTCGACCATGCACCCGAGGGTTTGAGCGAGCCGCTGAACCTGTTCGAATCCGGCGCCATTCTCAATTACCTGGCCGACAAGGCCGGGCGTTTTCTGCCCGCTGCCGGCAGCGTCGAGCGGCAGAAAGTCCAGGAATGGCTGTTCTGGCAGGTGGGGCATATCACGCCGTACCTGAGTCAGTTGCAGGTGTTCAAGGAGAAGGCGCCGCAACCGATTCCGTTCGCTCTCGACCTGCTCAATGCCGAAGCGACGCGGCTGTATCGGGTGCTGGAAACGCGTCTGGCTGACGTGCCGTATGTGGCGGGCGAGTACTCCATTGCCGACATGGCGATTTTCCCGTGGATCCAGCCGCAACGTCAGGGCCAGGACCTGGCGGACTTCCCGCACATCCACGCCTGGCGCGAACGGCTCAAGGCACGGCCGGCGATTCAACGTGCGTATGCGAAGGGCTGCGACGTGGCGGCCAATGAGCGCTCTCTGGCGCTTCAATAATTACTTTTCAAGCGGGACTTCCATGAGCCAGACCGTAACCCCAGGGCAATTGCAGCAGTGGCTGTTCGACGGGCAGGAAATTGCCCTGTTTGATGTGCGCGAACACGGCCAGTATGGCGAGGCCCATCTGTTTTTCGGGGTCAATCTGCCCTACAGCCGACTGGAACTGGAGGCTCGGCGGCTGGCGCCGAACCTTCAGGTGCGGCTGGTGATCTATGACCAGAGTGGCGGCGATGTCGCTACGCGTTCTGCCCAGCGTCTTCAGGCGTTGGGGTATGAGCGCGTGCACGTTCTCGAGGGTGGTGCCGATGGCTGGCAGGCTGCCGGTTATCAGCTGTTTGCCGGCGTGCATGTGCCGTCCAAGGCGTTCGGCGAATTGGTGGAGGAGGCCAGCCACACGCCGCATGTCACCGCGCAGCAACTGGCCGAATGGCAAGCCCGTGGCGAGCCGCTGGTGGTACTGGACGGCCGGCCGTTCGATGAATACCGCAAGATGACCATTCCCGGTTCCGTGTGCTGCCCGAACGGTGAGCTGGGTTATCGCATCCATGATCTGGTGCCGGATGACACCACGCCAATCGTGGTCAATTGCGCCGGCCGGACCCGCAGCATTATCGGCGCGCAAACGCTGATCAACCTGGGCTTGAAGAATCCGGTCTACGCGTTGGAGAACGGTACTCAGGGCTGGTACCTCGAAGATTTTCAGCTGGAACACGGCAGCAGCCGTCGTTATGCCGATGCGGTATCCGTTGCGCCATTGGCTGCGCAACGCCTGGCCGCTGCCGGGCTGGCGGAACGGGCCGGGGTGAAAACGGTTACGGCAGCACAGGTCGAGCAGTGGTCCGAAGAGGCGGGGCGCAGTCTGTTTCTGTGCGACGTGCGCACTGCCGAGGAGTTTGCCGCTGGCAGTCTGACCGGTGCACAACACACGCCGGGCGGGCAGTTGATTCAATCCACCGACCTGTATGTCGGCGTGCGTCAGGCGCGGTTGGTGCTGATTGACAGTGATGGCGTTCGCGCGCCGATTGTCGCCAGTTGGCTGCGGCAGTTGGGACATGAGGCGTATGTGCTTGAAGGTGGCGTGAGCAGCGGTCTGGCGTTGCCCAAGACTGAAGTTACCGCCCATGAGGCGTTGCCATCGATCTCGGTGCAGGCACTGTCCGACGCGTTGAAGGACGACGCCGTCGCGCTGATCGATTTGCGCCCGAGCATGACCTTTCGCAAGGGCCATATTGCCGGCTCTCGCTGGTCGATTCGTTCGCTGCTCGCGACGCACGTAGCCGGTGAGCACCGGCCATTGGTCTTGGTGGCCGATGATCCATTGCTGGCCGCATTCGCGGCGCAGGAATTGCCGGAAACCCAGCGCGCACAACTGCGACTGCTGGACGGCGGACTCGCTGCCTGGCGTGCGGCCGGTTTCACCGTGCAGGAAAGTCCGGACACACCGGCCAATGAACAGTGCATCGATTTCCTGTTCTTCACCCATGATCGGCACTCCGGCAACAAGGACGCGGCGCGGCAGTACCTGGCCTGGGAAATCGGCTTGCTGGCGCAAATGAGCGACGACGAGATCGCCAGTCTCAAACCGCTGCAACCTCAAGCTACCGAGGACGCGCGGGTACGCACGCGCCTGGTCCATTCGGCACGCACTGAGCAGGGCAGTGGCGGTCGTTCGGTCAACGTGCCGGTCACCCGTCTGAGCACGGTACTGTTCGACAATCTCGCGCAAATGCGTGACGCCCGTGCCCGCCGTGACACCGAGCGGGTGTTGAGTTACGGCGCGCGCGGCAATCCAACCGCGTTCGCCCTCGAAGACCTGGTCACCGAACTGGAAGGCGGTTATCGCACCCGTCTGTTCGGCACCGGGCTAGCGGCGGTCGCGCAGACGTTTCTGGCGTACCTGCGCCCCGGCGATCATGTGCTGATCACCGATGCGGTGTACGCACCGGTGCGGCGTCTGGCCCGGGAATTTCTTGAACCGTTCGGCATCCAGGTCAGCTACTTCGTCCCCGACGGCAGCGACTTGCAGGCGCAACTGCAAGCCAACACCAAAATGGTCTACACCGAAGTCCCGGGTTCGCTGCTGTACGAACTCTGCGACTTGCCGGCCATCGCCGCCCTGTGCAAACCGCGAGGCATTCTGCTGGCCGTCGACAACACCTGGGGCTCGGGTTACCTGTACCGACCGCTGACCCTCGGCGCGGACATCTCGATCATGGCGCTGACCAAATACCTGTGCGGCCACAGCGATGTGGTCATGGGCAGCGTCTGCGTCCGCGAAGATGCCTGGCAACCGCTGGCCTCCATGAGCGACACCTTTGGCGTCACCGTCAGCCCGGATGACGCTTATCTGGTATTGCGCGGCGCACGAACCCTGGCACCGAGACTGGAGGTGCATGAGCGCCAGGCGCTGGAAATCGCCCATTGGCTGCAAGCGCAACCGCAGGTGAAACGGGTGTTCCATCCGGCCTTGCCCGACCACCCTGGCCACACCTTGTGGCAACGGGACTTCAAGGGAAGCAACGGCTTGTTGTCCTTTGAACTGAACGAGGCGGACGCCGCTTATGTCGAGCGCTTCATCGATGCGTTGCAGTTGTTCGGATTGGGCGCGTCCTGGGGCGGTTTCGAAAGTCTGATCACCGTGGCCGACACCCAGGATCGTCAGAGTGCGGCGGACCGTTCATTGAATCCGGTGCTGCGCTTGCACATCGGGCTGGAGGATGTCGAGGCGTTGATTGAGGATCTGCAACGTGGTTTCGCTGCGATATCATGAAGACTCAACGCACGGCTGAGTGTTCAGCACAGCGCCGGATCATCGGCCACCGGAAAGAACCGAATCATGCAAGACCGTACCTATCAACTGCTGGAAGTCGCCAACGGCAAACCGATCAAGCTCTGGACCGAAGGCGTTCCGGTAGAAAACGAAGCCAGGCAGCAATTGATCAACACCGCGAAGATGCCGTTCATCTTCAAGCACTTGGCGGTGATGCCCGACGTGCACCTGGGCAAGGGCTCGACCATCGGCAGTGTGATTCCTACCGTGGGCGCGATCATCCCGGCCGCCGTCGGGGTGGATATTGGCTGCGGGATGATCGCCGCGCGTACGTCGCTGACCGCCGCTGATTTGCCGGACAACTTGCATGGCTTGCGTTGTGCGATCGAAAAAGCGGTGCCCCATGGGCGCACCGTTGGTCGAGGTGTGCGGGACAAAGGTGCCTGGGACAGCGTTCCGAAACAGGCCGATCATGCCTGGGCTGCCTTGAACCCACGGTTCAAGGCGATCACCGACAAATACCCGAAACTCGCCAGCACCAACAATCGAGGGCACTTGGGCACGTTGGGCAGCGGCAACCATTTCATTGAGGTGTGCCTGGATGAGGCCAATCGGGTCTGGTTCATGCTGCACAGCGGCTCACGCGGGGTTGGCAACGCCATTGGCTGCTTGTTCATTCAACTGGCCCAGGCCGACATGCGCCAGCATATCGCCAATTTGCCGGACCGTGACCTGGCTTACTTCGAAGAAGGCAGTCGGCATTTTGATGATTACGTTGAAGCCGTCGGTTGGGCCCAGGATTTCGCCAGGCAGAACCGTGCGTTGATGATGCAATCGGTGATTCAGGCGGCACGGAAAGTGATCGGCAAGCCGTTCGACGTCGCCCTGGAGGCGGTGAACTGCCACCACAACTACGTGCAGAAAGAGCGGCATTTTGGTCAGGATATCCTGGTCACCCGCAAAGGCGCGGTGTCGGCGCAGAAGGGGGAGCTGGGGATCATTCCGGGATCGATGGGCGCGAAAAGCTTCATCGTTCGCGGGCTCGGCAACGAGCAATCGTTCTGCTCCTGTAGCCACGGCGCTGGCCGCACCATGAGCCGTACCAAAGCGAAAAGCCTGTTCACCGTCGAAGATCAGATCCGCGCCACCGCCCACGTCGAGTGCCGCAAGGATGCGGCGGTGATCGATGAAATACCGATGGCCTACAAAGACATCGACCGCGTGATGCACGCCCAACGCGAGCTGGTGGAAGTGCTGCATACCTTGCGTCAGGTGGTGTGCGTGAAGGGTTAGGCGCGGCCGCTACCGGTACTTGATCACGATCCCTTTGAGTTTGCGTCCCTCAATGGTTCTTACATCACGAGCCCACAGCGGCCCGTTGACATAAGCGCCCATCGGTTGGATATGGTCGTAGACCACCACCACGGCATCGCCACCGAGCTTGGCTGACTCGTCCCGAAGTTTTCCTTCTACCTGGGTGATCGGGGGGGCAGGATCAACGCTGGCATCGATCAGCACTTCACCCAATCGAATGTGCGGGCGAAGGGGTTCGGTACGCAACACCACGACTTCACTGGCCAGCGTTGGCGCGGGATGCTCGACACCCACATAAGCAGTGGTCTGGGCATCGACCGTGGCGCAACCACTCAACGCCAGCAAGGTTCCGGCGAGCGCTGTCGCCAGCAGCGATATTTTCAAACGGGTGGACCAGGGCGCGTCATGGGCAGGCATGGTGGGTTTCCTCCGAAGGTTCTGCTGCGAGGCGGGGTGGCCTGTTGACGGTAGCAGACGGTCCGGGAGTGTCCAGAACGCCCAGCCTTTTCAGGTTGGGCGTTTGCTTGCCTGTAGAGTCACTGATCCTTTTCGCAATTGACCATCCACGACACACCAAACCGGTCGACCAGCATCCCGAAACGTGCGGCCCAGAAGGTCGCTTCCAGGGGCATTTGCACGTTGCCGTCTTCTGCCAATGCGTTGAAGACTCGCTCCGCCTCGGCAATGCTGTCGACGTTCAGCGAGACCGAACAACCGGCCATGTCATCCGTGGGGCGATCAGGTGTGGTGTCCGACCCCATGATCGCCTGATCACCCACCGACAGGCGGGTATGAATGATCAGGTTGTGCAGGTCCGCCGCAAAGTGCTCGCGCGCCGGGCTTTCACCGAAGGTCATCATGACGTCGAGCTGGCCTTGAAGGGCCTGGGCATAGAAAGTGAACGCGGCTTTACAGTCGCCGTTGAAGATGAGGTAGGGATTGATTTTCATTGTTTGCTCCCGTTGCCAACAGACGGAGGTGGGTTTTCCTGTAGGAGCGAGCTGGCTCGCGATGGTCTCCAGAACGCCGCGTTTATCCAGACCGCACGCTCCTACAACGGCATTAGCAAAGCCTTAGAGGTGGTGATTGGCAAAAATCGTTTAGATGTTTTTTCTATTGAAACGATGCGGGTTATCGCTCAATCCACGACCACCGGAACATCGTCTTCGCCCAGGCAGACCGTCAACTGTTGGCCTGCCTCGTTGAAGGCGCAGTTCGGTAACGACTGTTGCTTGAAAATGGCCATGGGCACGCCGACAAACAAGATGAGCAGCGTGGTCGCCACGGCCATTCGCCCCGACATTGCAGAGCGTGACGGCGATGTTTTTGAGGCGCTGCTTTTGATCCTCGATCGGGCATACAGGCCGCTGCACAGCAACACTGCACCGATCAGCATGGCCACGCCGATCTCCTGTCGGCTGGTACTCAAAATCATTTGGTCGGCGTTGGCCGGATAGTTGAGTTGCCACCAGGCGCCAATGCCCACGGGCAAAAGTCCGGCGCTGATCCAGCCGTAGATTGATCCGGGCAAACGACACACAACGGCAAGCAACAGGCCGACGCTGGCAGCGCCCCAGCCCATCAGATAAAGCTGGGTTGCCATGCCTCCCCCCATAAAAGTGCCGCCGACATCGATGGGCGTTATCAGCAACCAGTCAAAGGCGGCGATGTGCAGCGTCAGTACGAAGACGGCGATACAGCTCAGGGGGTAATAGAGCCATGACCAGAGGGTGCGGGGGCGGGATAACACACGAAGTCCTTTTTGTGTTTGAGGGCGCGCCATTATGCGGCGTGGGTTTACGCTTTGCATCGGTGGCTCGTTCGATCCACTGAAACCAGTCCGGTTTCTCAGGCCGCTGCGCGTGGCACCGAGGGCCGCAGCAAACGCTCAATGGCCCCTGCCACGAGGTTTTCCAGCAGTTCATTACGCTCAGGCTCATCCAGCAGATGATGCGCCAGCCAGCAGGGCGCGCTGTTCAGCAGATTGGCGATGGCATGTCCGGCGGCCTGTTGCGCCTGTTCACTGAGGCGGGGTTTGGTCCCGAGCATCAGCAGCAATGTGCGTTCGTACTGTTCGCGCAACTGCCGAACGCGCGCCTGCTGTTCGTCATTCAGGCAGCCGCTGTCGCGTTCCACCAGACGAAAATGCCAGGGCATTTCCTGATGCAGATTCAAATGCGCGCGGATCAGGCTGTTGAGCCTGTCGCGCTTGGCCGGAGACTTTTGCTCGATGCGCCCCAGGGTTGCCAACAGCTCTTCGTAGAACTCCTCGATCAGGTCGAGCAGCAAGTGCTGTTTGCTGGGGTAATGGTGATACAACGAACCTGGGGAAAGCCCCAGGCACGTCGCGAGCTCACGCATGCCGACCTGACCGAAACCCTTGCTGGCAAACAGCTCCAGCACCTTGTCGCGGTACTCGGCGAAACGTGAGCAACGCTCAGGCATAGGCATGGAAGCCACGCCCCGTCTTGCGTCCCAGATAACCGGCGGCAACCATTTCCTTGAGCAGTGGCGCGGGGCGGTATTTGCTGTCGTTGAAACCGTCGTAGAAGGCTTCAAGAATCGCCAGCACGGTGTCCAGACCGATCAGGTCGGCCAGTGCCAGCGGGCCGATGGGCTGGTTGCAGCCCAGGCGCATCCCGGCGTCGATGTCTTCGGCGCTGGCCAGGCCTTCCTGAAACACCAGGATCGCTTCGTTGATCATCGGCACCAGAATCCGGTTGACCACAAAGCCCGGCCGGTTACCGGCGGTGATCGCGGTTTTGCCCAGGGTGGTTGCCATGTCCAGCGCCAGGGCGTGGGTTGCGTCGCTGGTTTGCAGGCCGCGAATCACTTCGATCAGGCCCATCACCGGCACCGGATTGAAGAAGTGCAGGCCGATGAAGCGCTCAGGCTGGCTGACGCTGGCGGCAAGTTGGGTAATCGACAGCGACGACGTATTGGAGGCGATCACACATTCGGCGCTGACCTGCGCGGCGATTTGTTGCAGCACGCGCAGTTTCAGGTCGAGGTTTTCGGTGGCGGCTTCGATCACCAGTTGCACGTTGTGCAAGTTGCTGTAGTCGGTGCTGGTGCGGATCTTGTCGAGGGCGGCGAGCTTTTGAGCTTCTGTCAGCGTGTCCTTGGTAACTTGCCGGTCGAGGTTTTTGCCGACGGTCGCAACAGCTTTTTGCAGGGCGCTCTCGGAGATATCGATCAAGGTCACGTTGAACCCTGCCTGGGCGCAGACTTGTGCAATGCCGTTGCCCATGGTGCCTGCGCCGATCACGCCAATGTTTTGCAGATTCATGTACACGTCCTTCCGGTCAAACCCCGCGATACCTTGGCCGCCACAGCGGCCGAAGGCGTACTATTGGCCGCGAGTCTAGAACCGGCGGGGCGGTTGTCCTATGCCGGAACTGTTCAACGGTGCTGGTGTTTTTTGCCATTCGGGTGATGGGGAGCGAAGCGTTCAGATGCGGGAAAAGGATTCGGTGGCCGCCTACTTTGTGCAGGCGATGATCCATGGGCTGGGGGACAATCCTCAGCGGCGGCGGGCTGCGCTGGAACAGGCAGGTATCGACCCGGTGTTGATCGAACAGCCCGTGTCGCGGGTGCCGGCCAGTGCGTTTGCTGCACTCTGGTTGATCCAGATCCGCGAGCTCGATGACGAGTTCTTCCGGCTCGACTCCCACGGCATGCCGCCGGGCAGCTTCGCCCTGATTTGCCGGGCCCTGATTCAGGAACCCGACCTGCACAAAGCGATGCGCCAGTGCCTGAACAACTTTGCCCTGTTCCTTCGCGATTTTCGCGGCACGCTGACGGTGCGCGGCAAACGTGCAGTCATCAGCCTGGATAGCTGCGCGAAAAACGATGATGTTGCGCGTTTTGGCGAAGAGACTTTTCTGGTGCTGATGATCAGCCTGATGTGCTGGCTGGGTGGTCGGCGCATCCCCATCGACCGCGCGGACTTCCGCCATAAGCGCGTGTCCCTCAGCGATGACCGTTTGCTCTGGGGGCCGAACCTGACCTTCGGCGCCGAGCGCACCGAAATCGAATTCGCCAGCCACTACCTGCGCTTGCCGGTGGTCCAGGACCTGGCTTCCCTGAAAGTGTTTCTTCGTACCGCGCCGCAATGGCTGGTGATTCGCTTCCGCAACCAGCATGGGCTCGCGTCGCAAGTCCACCAGCGTTTGCGCAACAGCCACTACAGCCAATGGCCAACCTTGCAGGCCTTTGCTCTGGAACAACATCTGAGCCCCAGCACCTTTCGCCGCAAGCTGGAGCGGGAAGGGTGTTCGTATCAGGAAATCAAGGACGAGGTGCGGCGCGGGGTTGCGTTTGAGCAATTGCGGCAGAGCAAGGCCAGCATCGGTGACATTGCCGAACAGTTGGGGTTTCAGGAGCCGAGTGCGTTTCACCGGGCGTTCAAGAAGTGGACGGGGGAGAGTCCGGGGCGTTATCGAGCGCGGTTTTTGGAGCACGTGACGTCGGATCTGGATTGAGTTTTTGTCCAGTTTTTCCTTGTTGAATGTAGGAGGATTTTTCGCTTGTAGTCCCGCCTGTAGTCCCGAAATCTCTTGTGACGACAGCGCTTCAGCAGTGGATGACACAGGCTGTAGAGGTGCTGTATTTATTTGCTCCGGGACGAATTTTCAAAGGATTGGAAAGGGCAATGGACAGCTTGATCAAGGACGTGATCCCGCTACTGCAGTATCTGCTTCCGGGGTTTTTAGCGGCGTGGATTTTTTACTCGCTCACGGCGTTCAAGCGCCCGGACACTTTTGGACAGATTGTCCAGGCACTGATTTTTACGTTTGTGATTCAGTCGCTGGTGGTCGGTTTGGAAGGACTGTTGCTACTGGCGGGAGAACGGTTTTTTTCGATCGGCGTGTGGGACAGGAAATCGGAGGCGTTATGGTCGGCAGTGATTGCGCTGGTGATGGGGGTTCTTTCCTGTCATATCGCTCATGGCGACAGGCTTCATGCGTTACTCAGGAAACTGAAAATAACGGCTAAAAAATCGTTCCCTTGCGAGTGGTACAGTGCTTTTTCATCGAGACCGGGTTTCGTGATATTGCATTTGATCGGAGGGAAACGTCTGTTTGGCTGGCCAAGCGAATGGCCATCGGAGCCTGCTAACGGACAATTCGTTCTGGAGTTCCCTCGCTGGATCGATAGCGACGGCAATCTGTTACCTGGTAGGGCAAAGGCCCTAGTTATTGATGTATCAAAAGTGAGTTGTGTCGAATTCGCAAAACAATAGGGTGATCAAATGTCATGCAAAGCGCCGACTGAAATGCCGCCTGAGCTGAGGCGGATGATGGAAGAGTGGGAAAATGGTGGTCCTCTTCCCCCCGGGCTGGTGTTCCCCATCGGGCCTTCACCTTTACGAAAAGAAATGACGAAACCGCGCAAGCGCAACCGATAAACATGCCAGCGGCCCTTTCCCGCGTCACCTCATTGCTCGATCAGGCCAGACGCGCCTTGCTCCTTGTCTGGGCTACTTCTCGCGGGTTGTTTCTGGGCCTGGTGCTGGCGACCCTGATCGCAGGCGTACTCCCGGCATTGGCTGCCTGGCTGGGCCAACGCATTGTCGACGCGGTGGTTTTCGCCATGCAACTGCACGCGCAGCAGGGCAGTGCGCCGTTGTGGCCGGTGGTGCGTTACGTGCTGTTTGAGGCCGGTGTGCTCGCGTTGCTGTCCGGGACCCAGCGGGCGCTGTCGGTTCAGCAATCGCTGTTGCGAGTGCAGTTGGGGCAGAAGGTCAACACAATGATTCTGGAGAAAGCCCAGACGTTGTCGCTGGTCCAGTTCGAGAATTCCGAGTTCTACGACAAGCTGGTGCGGGTCCGGCGCGAGGCGTCGACCCGGCCGTTGGCGCTGGTGATGAAGTCGTTGGGGTTGATCCAGAACCTGATTGTGCTGATCAGTTTTGGTGTGTTGCTGGTGCATTTTTCGCCGTGGGCGCTGGTGTTGTTGGTGGTGGGTGCGTTGCCGGTATTTTTTGCCGAAGCACATTTTTCCGGGGACGCCTTCAGGCTGTTTACCCGTCGTGCGCCGGAGAGCCGGCAGCAGAACTACATCGAGACGCTGCTCTCCCACGAGGGCTACATCAAAGAGGTCAAGCTGTTCGGCTTCGCGCCACTGCTGTTGAAGCGTTATCGCGATACGTTCGCGCGTCTTTACGCTGAAGACCGTCGGCTGACCCTGCGTCGCGATGGCTGGGGTTTTGTCCTGGGGTTGCTGGGCACGGGGGCGTTTTATCTGGCCTACGCGTGGGTGGTGGTCGACACCGTCCACGGCAGCATCACCCTTGGCCAGATGACCATGTACCTGGTGCTGTTCAAGCAGGGGCAGACCGCAGTGAGCAGCAGCTTGAGCGCCATCAGTGGTCTTTACGAAGACGGACTGTATCTGTCCAGCCTCTATGAATACCTGGCTGAGCCCGTTGTGGCCGACTCCGGCAGCCTGACCGTAGGCGCGCTTCCCGGCGATGGTCTGCGGTTCGAAAACGTCGGGTTCAGCTATCCGGGCGCGAGCCGCGCGGCGCTGGAGGGCATTGATCTGCACCTCGTGCCGGGGCACAGCGTGGCGTTGGTAGGGGAGAACGGTTCGGGCAAGACCACGCTGATCAAGCTGCTGACCCGCCTGTACCGTCCCGACCAGGGGCGCATCCTGCTGGATGGCAGTGACTTGCAGGCATGGGACGAAGATGCGCTGCGCCGGCGTATCGGCGTGATTTTCCAGGACTATATTCGCTACCAGTTCTCCGTGGGCGAGAACATCGGTGTCGGTGACACCCTGGCGTTCAACGATGAGCAGCGCTGGCAAGCCGCTGCCGCCGAGGGCATGGCCGCGCCTTTCATTGAGCGTCTGGATCGCGGCTATGCGACGCAATTGGGCCGCTGGTTTGCCGGCGGCCAGGAACTGTCTGGCGGGCAATGGCAGAAGATTGCCTTGTCCCGTGCCTACATGCGCCGTGACGCCGATATCCTGATTCTGGATGAGCCGACCTCAGCCCTCGACCCGGCGGCGGAAGCGGCGGTGTTCGAGCATTTCAGCGAGCACACCGAAGGCCGCATGACGCTGTTGATTTCCCACCGTTTTTCCAGCGTGCGTAATGCCGACCACATCATCGTGCTGGATCAGGGGGCGATCCTTGAGCGCGGCGATCACGCCAGTCTGGTGGCCGCCGGAGGGCGTTACGCGCAATTGTTCAACTTGCAGGCGCGAGGTTATCGCTAAACGTCAGGAGTCCTGAGAACCGCGAGCCAGTGCCGGCCCGGCCATCTGCGGCGGTTTTGCTTTCATCAAGCCCTCAAGTGCCTGGCGATACTGGGTGCCGCCCAAACTCATGCTGTTGTTGTGCGTGCCGCCCGGCACCAACAACAGGCGTTTGGGCTCGCTGGCGGCGTTGAACAACTGCTGGCTGAAGCGCGACGGCATGAATGTATCGGCCAGGCCATGCACGACCAGCAGCGGCATGTCGATGTCGACGATCTTGTCGATGGAATCGAATTTCTGCGACAGCAGCCAGCGCACTGGCAGCCATTTCACCGGCAGGTTACTTTCGGCCACTTGGGCCACGGCATCGCCCAGTGACGTGAACGTGGACTCGATCACCAGACCGCGCACCGGGACCGCGACATGGTTCTTTTTCGCCTGTGCGGCCAGGTCTGACGCGAGGTCGATGGCTACCGCACCGCCGAGGGAATGGCCGTAGATCAGGCGCTTGCTGGCGTCCGGTTGCATCGTTTTGAAGCGTTCCCAGGCGGCTCGCGCGTCTTCATACACACTGGCTTCCGACGGCAGATCGCCTTTGCTCTGACCAAACCCGCGGTAGTCGATCGCCAGGACGGAATAGCCCATGGCGCGCAATTGTTCGATGCGAAACGCCTGGCCGGTGAGGTTCCAGCGCACACCGTGCAAATAGAGGATCGAAGGCGCATCACGACGAGCCGCCGGCCACCACCAGGCATGCAGGTTTTGCCCATTCTTGAAACTGGCGGGCTGGATGTCGAATTCTTGAACGTCCTTCGGCAAACCGCGATACCAGCCCGCCGTACCCGGTTCGATACGAAACAGCAGCTCGCGCTCGGTGTGCTCAAGCACGCCGCAACTCACCGGCAGGCCGACAATCAGCGCGGCCATGCACAGCAAGGGCAGCCAGCGTCGGCGCAGACGTGTGAGCGGGGAGGAGGGCATCGGATGGTCCGTCGGTAAAAAACTGAAGTCCGGTTTTTAACAGAAGCGTGTCGGCGGGGGGAACATTTTCGACAGCCGTTCACCAAACCCCCTTGTAGGAGCAAGCTTGCTCGCGATGACGGTGGCACATTAAGCAATGCTGTCGACTGATACACCGCTATCGCGAGCAAGCTTGCTCCTACAGGGGGCGCCACAATTGCAGATCAATCCACCCGCAACACAATCTTGCCAATGTGCTCGCCTCCTTCCATCCGCGCATGCGCCTGTGCCGCCTCGGCCAACGGATAGACCTTGTCGATCATCGGCAGGCAACGCCCGGCAGCGAGCACCGGCCACACGTATTCGCGCAACTGCTCGGCAATCGAGGCTTTTTCTTCCACGGTGCGTGGGCGCAGCAACGAGCCCGTCACGATGGCGCGTTTGCTCATGATCGCCAACAGGTCGACGTCCTTGGCGTGGGCGCCGCCGAGAAAGCCCAGCATCACCAGTCGACCTTCCATGCCCAGCGCCGCGATGTTCGAATTCAGGTACGAGCCGCCCATGATGTCGAGGATGACATTGACGCCTTTGCCAGCGGTTTTTTCCTGGATGACCTGGGCGAAATCCTGATCGCGATAGTTGATCGCTTCGGCGCCCAACGTACGGATCGCCGCGCACTTTTCCTCACTGCCCGCCGTGGCGAAGGCCTTGACGCCGAATTCGCGACACAGCATCAACGCGGTCGTGCCGATGCCACTGGTGCCGCCATGGATCAATGCGCGCTGACCTTTGGCAGCGCCGCCCATGTCAAACAGGTTGGCCCACACGGTGAAGAAGGTTTCCGGGACCGCCGCCGCGTGCACCCAATCCATGCCTTGAGGAATCGGCAACGTCTGGCCGGCCGGCGCGACGCAGTATTGTGCGTAACCGCCGCCGTTGGTCAGCGCGCAGACGTTGTCGCCGACGATAAATTCGCTGACACCTTTACCGACCGCCACCACTTCACCGGCCACTTCCAGCCCCGGAATCGGGCTCATGCCGGGTTTCATCGGGTACTTGCCGGCACGTTGAATCACGTCGGGGCGATTGACCCCGGCAGCGTGCACGCGAATCAGCACTTCGCCCGGCCCCGGGGTTGGTACTGACGCCTGGCGTGGCTTCAATACCTCCGGGCCGCCGGGTTCGGTGATTTCGATCAGGGTCATGGTGTGGGGCAGATTCATGTGAGTGTCCTGTCTGGAAATGTTCAGTAAGTGGGACCACATCAAGCCGTCGGTGACTCAGCTCAATACAGGTTGCAGCCGGCCGCGACGATTCAGCAAGCGCATGCCCTGTTCCAGCAGCAGGGCTATGACAATGGCGCCCGCTGCGAGGATGAACAACAGCGCGTGATGCCCGCCGCTGGCGTTGAACAACGCCGAATACGCAAACCCGGCAATCGCCTGGAACGTGGCGAACGACACGGTGGCGCGACTCCAGGCAATCTGCTGCTGATGATGGTTCGGGATCAGTTCGTGAACCCGGGCCAGCGCCAGTGGCACGATGCCAGGAGGGAACGAGCCGAGGATCACCGCCAGCAAGGCCAGCGCAGTGAAAGTACTTGAAATCGACAGTAAACCGACTGCAACTGCCTGCACCACCAGCACCAGGCGAATGCTCAGCCGTGCGCCCAGTTTGTCAGCCAGAAAACCGTAACTCACCGGCCCGATAATCGCGCCGAGGCCGTACATCACCCAGATAAGAGCGCCAATGTGCGCGCCAGCCCCGAGCCCGCGGGCAACGTAATCCACCAGGAACACCATGGCGGGCACGAGCCCGGCAGCCATGAACGCGTATTGGGCGAACAGCAGGTAAACGTTCGGGTCAGTCGGCATCGTCGAGGGTTCGGCGGACGGTGCTGCGGTGGCCGCGTGCGTGGCTGACGGCCAACCGAACCAACTGGCGACGGTCAGCGCCAATGCCAGCGCGCCGAGACCGAACCAGGTGTTCTGCAAACCCAGGCTCAACAGCGGCGGCACAATCGTCCCGGAGCCGGCGATACCCAAACCGATGCCCAGGAAAATCGCACCACTGGCCAGCCCTCGGCGGGACGCCGGCACATGTGGCAGCACGGTTGCGGCCACCAACACCATGATCGCGCCGCCAGCGACGCCCGACAGCAAGCGCCAGCCGAAGAACCAGCTCACCGACAACGGAAAGCCACACGCAAAAAACGACAGCGTCACCGCCAGCATCATCAGGCGCAGGGCGCTTTTGTTGGAGGTCCGACGGGCCAGCGGATGGCCGATCAGCGCGCCAATCAGGTAACCCACCAGATTGGCGGCGCCTAGGTACACCACGTCGCTGGCAGAAAACCAGTGCGCCTGGATCAATGAGGGAATCAACGGCGTGTAGGCGAACCGCGCCAGGCCGATACTGACAAGGCTGGCGCAGAGGCCGGCGAAAATCGGCAGCCAGATGGCGCTGCGCGGGGTGGTTGATGTGCTGGGCATGGGAGCCGTCCTCCAGGTTTATCTATGGTGCCCAGCTTATCCAGATTCATTGATGCAATAACGCAGCGATTTTGCGTTATGGTGATGCGTATATGCAGCGGTGGAGAAACCTATGAATTGGGATGACGCCAGGGTGTTTTTGGCCGTATGCCGGGAATCGACGTTACGTGGCGCGGCGAGGGTGCTGGGGGTCGATCAGGCCACCGTCGGGAGGCGGATCACGGCACTGGAGAAGTCCTTGAGTGCGACGCTGTTTCTGCGCACTTCGGAGGGATACGCGCTGACAGCCGTCGGTGAAGCAGCGTTGAAAGCCGTGGAGAAAATGGAGCACTCCGCGCTGGAGATGCAGCGCCAGATTCAAGGGCTCGACGACCGGCTGACCGGTATCGTTCGGGTCAGCACCACGGACTCCATGGCCATCGACTTCCTGATCCCGGCGATTGCCCGCCTGCATGCACAGCACCCCGACGTGCGCGTGCAACTGGATGCCTCGACGCAGATTTTGAGCCTGTCGAAACGCGAAGCCGACATCGCGGTGCGCAACACCCGGCCAGACAACCCGGACCTGATCGCCCGACGCATCGCGCGTTGGCCGGTGGGCCTGTTTGCCTCCCGGGAGTATGTGGACACCCACGGTGTGCCGGCACCGGGTTCGGCGTTCGAGGGGCATGATCTGGTGGTGTATCAGCCGTATTTGCAGAACAACAAAGACATCACGCTGGTCTCGGAACCGTTGGGGCGCGGGCGCATCGTTTCGAGCCTGAGCTCCAGTCTGCTGGTGCGCCGGGCGATTGCCGCGGGGATAGGGCTGGGGGAAATTCCGGTGTACATGGGGGAGCGCGACGGGCTGGTCAGGCTGTGGCCGGAACGCACACGACCGGTGCCGTATGACATATGGCTGGTGACGCACGCGGACTTGCGGCATACCGCGAGGGTGCGGGTGGTGATCGATGAGATTGTGGCGGGGTTTGCGGGGACGGGTGAGTAACGCACGCCCCTGTGGGAGCGGGCTTGCTCGCGAATGCGGCCTGTCATTCAACATTGATGCTGACTGGCAATCCGCGTTCGCGAGCAAGCCCGCTCCCACAAGGGTCGTGTTTCAACGTTATGGCATTTCAGGCAATTCCTGAGGACGCAGGTCAAACACCAGCACTTCGGCATCCACGCCGTTGCTCAGGGTCAGCAACTGTTCATCGCGAACCCGCACGCCATCGCCTTCCTGCAATTGCAGGCCGTTGAGTTCGACGCTGCCGCGCGCCACATGCACGTAGGCATAACGATTGGCGGCCAGTTCCAGCGTGGCGCTTTCCTTGCCATCGATCAGGCCGGCATACACCCGCGCATCCTGGCGCACCTTCAACGAACCGTTTTTCCCCTCGGGGGAGATGATCAGTTGCAGACGCCCGCGTTTCTTCTGTGTGTTGAAATGCTCTTGCTGATAGCGCGGTTTGGCGCCGCTGACGTCCGGCACGATCCAGATTTGCAGGAAGTGCACGCCACGGGTCGCCGAGTGGTTGTACTCGCTGTGTGCCACGCCGCTGCCGGCACTCATCAGTTGCACGTCACCGGGGCGGATCACCGAACCGGTGCCCAGGGTGTCCTTGTGTTCCAGGGCGCCTTCAAGCACGTAGGAGAAAATCTCCATGTCACGGTGTGGGTGCTGGCCAAAGCCTTTGCCGGCCGCGACGCGGTCATCGTTGATCACCAGCAGGTCGGAAAAACCCTGCTCTTTCGGGTTGCGGTAGTTGGCGAAGGAAAAGGTATGGAACGACTTCAACCAACCATGATTGGCCAAGCCGCGATCGGAAGCTTTGCGAAGGGTCAGCATGATGAAATCTCCTGTGGGGACGTTGATTCGTCCGAGTGAGGAGAAGGTTAATGTTTATCCTTTGGTGCAATAAGTAGATGGAAATTGAAATACTGTCCTCTGTAGGTTGACAATAATAAGCAGGCTGATCCCCCCGCACTTGGCCATAATGCACAGCACAGTCTTCATGCCATGCACGTAACCTTGTAGGAGCCGGCTTGCTGGCGATGGCGGTGTGTCAGTCGCCAACCTTATTGGCTGACCCACCGCTATCGCCAGCAAGCCGGCTCCTACAGGGGGCGATGTACGGCCAGTATTCTTTTTTTGATTTCAGTGATTTTGAACCCATGAAAACCGTGGCAATGGTGCTGTTCCCTGATTTTCTCCTGCTCGACATGGCCGGGCCCATGGAGGTGTTTTCCATCGCCAATCGTTATCTGGAACCGGCCGAGCGTTACGTGTTGTCGACCATCGGCACCGAGCACGGCGCATTGCGTGCCTCCAACGGTGTCAGCGTGCAGGCCGATGTGCATATCGATCAGGCGGATCAGGCGTATGACCTGTTGCTGGTGCCGGGCGGCCCGGGGGCCTACAACGAAAAACACCCGCCGTTGCTCGGCTGGCTCAAAGGTGCGGTTAAGCGGGCCGGACGTTATGGCTCGATCTGCACCGGCGCATTCGTGCTCGGAAATGCCGGCCTGATTGATGGCTACCGTGTCACCACCCACTGGCATTACACCGAACGGCTGATCAAGGGGTTCCCGAAGGCGACGGTGGAGACCGATCAGATCTTTGTTCAGGACCGAAACCTGATCACCTCCGGCGGCGTCACTGCCGGCATTGACCTGGCACTCGCCGTGGTTGCCGAAGACCATGGCAAGAAAGTCGCTCAGGACGTGGCCAAGGTGTTGCTGGTGGTGATGAAACGTCAGGGCGGACAGGCGCAATTCA
The DNA here is from genome assembly GCF_949768225.1 of Pseudomonas sp. IT-P44. Taxonomy (NCBI): domain Bacteria; kingdom Pseudomonadati; phylum Pseudomonadota; class Gammaproteobacteria; order Pseudomonadales; family Pseudomonadaceae; genus Pseudomonas; species Pseudomonas sp. IT-P44. Next base: position 57,557 of record NZ_CATKQM010000005.1, read on the forward strand.
GTCCGTTGATGGCGACGGTGGCCCCTCACGAAACGCCGGTGACACGCGTGCAGAACTATGTGCTCGACCACCTCGACGAAGCCTTCAGCATCGAGCGCATGGCCGGCCTGGCCACCATGAGTCCGCGTCATTTCGCCAGGGTGTTCGCCCGGGAAGTGAACATGACGCCGATGGAATTTCTCCAGAGCGCACGCATCGACTGTGCGAGAAATCTGTTGGAAACCAGTGACTTGCCGCTCAAGACCGTGGCTTTCAAAAGTGGTTTCGGCAGTGTGCGGCACATGCGGTTTCTGTTCAGTGAAAAACTCGGATTGACCCCGTCCCAGTACCGCGAACAGTTCAGCTAGTGCCTTTTTGTCCGTTTTGCGCACCGTGATGACCGTGACGCTCCCATCGTGGTCGTTGTTCCGTCACCGAGGCCTGCGAAGATACCCGTGAACTCTTTGTAATGGAGGCGCGAGCCTGGCGCGCAATGGAAATGACAATCCGTTGAGCCGCTTAGGGTTTGCGCACGTGGACCTGCATGAACAGCGTCAGTGATTTGAACAACGAAGCGGTGCTGCGATTCGGCCCTTATGCGTTTCACCTGCGGCAACGCCTGATCCTCGACGGGGACCGGCCGCTGCGCATGGGCGGGCGGGCCCTGGATATCTTGCAGGTGCTGGTCCAGCGCGCGGGCAACGTGGTCAGCAAGGACGAACTCATCGCACTCGTCTGGCCGACTTCGGTGGTCGAGGAGATCAACCTGCGCGTGCACATCGCCGCGCTGCGTCGCGCACTGGGCGACGGGCAGGACGGGCAGCGCTACATCGTCAACATTCCCCAGCGCGGTTATAGCTTTATCGCAGCCGTGCAGCGGGTGCCGGCGAGTACGCTGGCCTCGATCGAAACGGTTCAGAAACCTCAACACAACCTGCCCGCGCGCCTGTCGCCGGTGATCGGGCGCGATTCGCTGGTCGGCAGTCTGGTCCGCCAGTTACCGGTTCGGCGCCTCATGACCCTGACCGGTCCCGGCGGCATCGGCAAGACCACCGTGGCGTTGCGCGTGGCCGAACTGCTCTTGCAGCATTATCAGGATGGGGTCTGGCTGGTGGATCTGGCGGTGATCGATGACCCTGCGCAGGTGGTCGATCATCTGACCCGGGCGCTCGAGCTGGGCGTCGGAACCACCCTGGAGACATGGGCGCAACGTCATGCGTTATTGGTGCTTGATAATTGCGAGCACCTGCTCGAACGCTGCCGGACACTGGTCGAGGACCTGCTGATGGCGGCGCCACGCCTGTCGATCCTGGTGACCAGTCGCGAGCCGCTCCAGGCGCAGGGGGAAACGGTCCAGCGTTTGCCGCCACTGGCGGTGCCTCCGGCTTCGGCGTTGCACAGTGTGGCCGAAGCGATGGGCTATTCGGCGGTGCAACTGTTCGTCAGCCGTGCCCGTGCTCGTCAGCAAGGCTTTGTGCTGCGCGAACAAGACCTCAAGGTCGTGCGCGAAATCTGTCGCCGGCTCGATGGTCTGCCCCTGGCCATCGAACTGGCGGCGGCGCAGATTGATGCGTTGGCGCTGGTGGGCCTGCAAGCTCAACTGGACAATTGTTTTCAGCTGCTGACCCAGGGCCGGCGCACCGCCGTGCCCCGGCATCAAACCTTGAAAGCGGCGCTGGACTGGAGCTATGAGCAACTGAGCCCGCTGGAGCAAACCGTGTTGCAGCGCCTGTCGGTGTTCAAGATGGCCTTTACGCTGGATGCCGCCATTGGCGTGATCAGTTGCGCGGCATTGCTGCCTGCCCGCTTGATTGAAGGGGTGGAAAGTCTGGCGCTCAAATCGTTGCTATCGCTGGAGCAGGGCGGCGGACTGGCCCGCTACCGTTTCCTCAACACCACCCGCACCTACGCCCTGGAGAAACTCGAGGGCAGCGGTGAATTGCGCACCGTTGAAATGCGTTACGCCCGCTACATCAGCCGAGCGCGGTGGGTATCAAGCGGGCACGTGGCGCTGCAACTCGTCGAGTAAACGGCGGACTTTCGTCAGGTCCGGTGTGGCAAAACCTTCGGTGAACCGGTTGTAGATCGGTGCCAGCAGCGTATGGGCTTGCCGGTGCCGGCCCTGACGCTGCCAAAGCTGTGCCAGCGAGGTAGCGCTGCGCAGTTCCCAGGCCAGGGCGCCCTGATGGTTGGCGACGTTCAAGGCCCTGATCAGCAAGGCCTCGGCCGCGTCGGTGTTCAACGGGCACTCTTGCGCCAGAAGCGCCTCAGCCCTGGCTCGCAGGATCTCCGCCGTGTTCCAGCCCGCGATGCCGGTATCTGCCCGTTGTGACAAGTCGTCATCGACGAAACCGGTGTCCAGCGTCACCATGATGTCCTTGATCAACCCCTCGCCCGGCAGAAGGGAGGAGCGCAGCTCGGTGTGATCGATCACCTGTGCGTAGTGCATGGCCCAGGTGTAGAACAGCAGCACCGAGTGCTTTTGCGCCTGTTCCAGCAGCAGTCGCAAGAGTTCGCGCGCGGTGCGGGTGTCGCCGTTGTAGTGGGCGATCAGGCAACCGGCCAGCGCCAGGGTGTAGCAGATGGACGTGCCGTGGTTGATCTGCATCGCGATGTCCAGCGCCTGCCGGGCGGTGCGCCACGCCTGTTCCGGCCGGCCTTGCAGCCAGAGGATGCGTGCCAGAATGGTCAGGGCGGCGACGCTCTGGTCGTACTGCACGCCAAAACCGTGGGTGAAGCGGTTGAGGTGGCCGCTCTGGGCCATGCGCTGCAGCACCTCTTCGGCATTCACCCGCGCCTGTTCCTGATTCCCGGCAAAGTGCAGCGCCAGCACCCGCAAACGGTGGGTGCTGAGGGACAACACTTCATCGCCGTGCAGCCCCAACCGGTCGAACTGCTGGCTCTGCTCCAGGGCCATTTGATAGTTGGCACAGCAGAGGTTGACCGCCATGTGTCCGGACACCGCACGCAACTGACCGGCCACGTCGTTGCAGTGCCTGGCCAGCGTTCTGGCGCTGACGAAGGCCTCGACGGTTTCCGCCGTGCCGCCATGGGTGTGGTAGCAGGCGCTGCCGAGGGCCAGTTTGAGGGCCATTTTCAGCCGGGGGCAGGGCTCGGGCGCGGCATCCAGCAGGGCCAGCGCCTTGCGCACATACACGCCGTGCTCCTTGAGCAGCGACATTTCCTGCCAGAGCGGCGTCGATGTCGCGGTCAGGCGGATCGCCAACGTCTGCGGCCCTTGTGCGTCCAAGCCCCAATCGAGGGCTGCGCGAATATCTTCCAGACTGCGTGCATAACGCTCGATCCACGTCGCCGTCGCGATCAGCTCCCAGTCCTGCTGGGCCTGATGCATCAAGGCCAGGCAACGCTCGGCGTGGCGTTCGCGGGTGCCCGGCAGGTCGGCGGCCTGGTCGAGTTTTTCCAGGGCGTAGCTGCGCGTAGTGTCGAGCAGGCGGTAGAACACTTCTTCGTCGCCGACCTCGACGTTCAGCAGCGACTTGGCCACCAGTTGTGTGATCGAGCCAAACACCTCACAGGGTTCGATATGTTCGCCGACGATCACTGCTGCTGCCGACTCCAGGGTGAAGCCGCCTCTGAACACGCTCAGTCGGCGCAGGCAGGTTTGTTCGCAGGCACTCAGCAGTTCGAAACTCCAGTCCAACGTGGCGCGCAAGGTTTGATGGCGACCCAAGGTGGTCTGGCAGCCTTGGGTGAGCAGGCGAAAACTGCCTTGCAGTTGCGTGAGCAAGCCGCCCACGCCGAGGCCGCCGACTTGCGCCGCCGCCAGTTCAATCGCCAGGGGAATACCGTCCAGGCGCCGGCAGATTTCAATCGCCAGCGGCAGCTCGTCATCGCGCAGTTCGAAACTGTCGTGGCTGGCCATCGCCCGTTCGACAAACAACTGCAAGGCCGAAAAGCTCAGGGCCTGCGCGCGGTCGAGCACGGCAATGGGCGGCGGGCAGTCCAGTGACTCAAGACGCTGAACGAACTCGCCTTCGGCCCGCAGGCTCTCGCGGCTGGTGGTCAGGATGTGCACGTCGGGCGCGGCGCGCAGGATGCTTTCGCTCAACACGGCGATGGCGTCGAGCAGGTGTTCGCAGTTGTCGATCACCAGCAGCATCTGCCGGTCGCGCAAAAATGCGGGGAGGCCGCTCATCGGGTCGGTGTCATGCAACGACAGTTCGAGCAGCGTCGCCAGATGCGCGCTGATCATCGAGGGGTCGTTGATCGGTGCCAGGTCCAGCAGACGAATGCCATCGCGGTAGCGCCCGATCAATTGCTCGGCAACGCGCAGGGCCACGGTGGTTTTGCCGATGCCGCCGGGGCCGACCAGCGTGATGAAACGCTGGCGTGACAACTGGACCACCAGGCTGTCGACGAGGGCCTGGCGACCGATCATGCGTGTACGCCGCACGGGCAGGTTGTGGCCGTTCGGTGCGGGGGCTTCATTCGCCGGATGTTGCTCGATGTGCTCCAAAGAGAACGGCGCGACAAAGCTGTAGCCGCGCTGGGCCACGGTGACGATGTAACGCTGGCCGTTCTGGCCGTCGCCGAGGGCTTTGCGCAACGCCGCCATGTGCACCCGCAGGTTGATGTCTTCGACAACGCTTTTGGGCCAGACCCCGGCGATCAGTTCCTGTTTGCTGACCACATTTCCGGCGTGTTCCAGAAGGATCAACAGAATATCCATGGCACGCCGACCCAGGCGCAGGGGCTGGTCGGCCTCCATCACCAGGCGTTGTCCGGGATAGATCCGGTAAGGGCCGAAATGGATGGCCTGTTCGGGGGAAAGGGTCAACGGGTCACTCCTGCTTGCAGCCGTCTGGTACGCGGTTACCGAGCATATTCGTCAGGTTTGTTCATTCGCGCAATGCGCTGGCCAACTGACTGCCGGGTGTTCACTTGGACTGCCGGTTTACGATCCTCCCTGTTCTTTGCGTTTTTACTGGGCGCGGCGCTTGTGTAGAAGGCGCCGGGGCTTTTGGCGCGCCAGGGAAAATTAACAACGTTTAACTCGTCCTGCGTCCGGTCTACGCCCAAAACTCCAGCACCGCAACTGCTCAAACTGTAGGAGCCGGCTTGCTGGCGATTGCGGTATTTCAGCCGAAGTTGTCGGCGATGGGTACATCGCAATCGCCAGCAAGCCGGCTCCTACAGGGGGGCCGTGTTGTGAAAAGGGATTTATTTGTCATGAGGACGCCGGAATGAGCAACGTGGTGGTGGTCTATCACAGTGGCTACGGGCACACACGGGTCATGGCCGAAGCCGTGGCCCAAGGTGTGGAGCGGCACCTGGGCAGTACCTGCCAGCTGATTTCGGTCGAGGACGTGGACCAGCACTGGGACCGTTTGCACAACGCCGACGCGATCATTTTCGGTGCGCCGACCTACATGGGCAGCGCCTCGGCACGCTTCAAGGGGTTTATGGAAGCCACGGCGGCGTTCTACCTGACCCAACCCTGGCGCGACAAACTCGCGGCGGGTTTCACCAATTCCGGCTGCCTGTGTGGCGACAAACTCAACACCTTGCTGCAGATGGCGGTGTTCGCCGCGCAGCATTCGATGATCTGGGTCGGCCTCGACCTGCTGCCGGCACGCTCCGGCACCGGCGTGTTCGACGGGCAGCTCAATCGCCTCGGTAGTTCGCTGGGCGCCATGGCGCAGTCGAATGTCGAACAGTCCCCCGAATTCGCACCGCCCCCGGAAGACCGCTGCACCGCCGCGCACCTGGGCGAACGCGTGGCGCGGCTGGCTGAACGCCTGAGCCACTCACCGGTTTGAATCACCCCCAACCCTCCTGAGGAAACATCGCATGAGCACGTTCACCACCCGAGACGGCACCGAGATTTATTACAAGGATTGGGGCACCGGCCAGCCCATCGTCTTCAGCCACGGTTGGCCGCTGAACGCCGACAGCTGGGAATCGCAGATGATCTTCCTCGCCTCTAAAGGCTACCGGGTGATCGCCCACGACCGTCGTGGCCATGGCCGTTCCAGTCAGCCGTGGACCGGCAACGACATGGACACCTACGCCGATGACCTGGCGCAGTTGATCGAACGACTCGACCTGAAAGACGCCGTGCTGTTCGGTTTCTCCACCGGCGGTGGTGAAGTGGCGCGCTACATCGGTCGCCACGGCACCGGGCGCGTGGCCAAGGCCGGGCTGATTTCAGCGGTGCCGCCGCAGATGCTCAAGACCGAAGCCAACCCCGGTGGCCTGCCGATCGAGGTGTTTGACGGTATTCGTCAGGCGTCCCTGGTCGACCGTTCGCAGCTGTACATCGACCTCGCCAGCGGTCCGTTCTTCGGCTTCAACAAACCGGACGCCAAACCGTCGCAAGGCATGATCGACTGGTTCTGGATGCAAGGCATGACCTCCGGCCACAAGAACGCTTATGACTGCATCAAGGCGTTTTCCGAAACCGACTTCACCGAAGACCTGAAGAAATTCGACATCCCCACGCTGGTGGTGCATGGCGACGCGGACCAGGTGGTGCCGATCGAGGCCGCCGGCATTGCTTCGGCAAAACTGGTCAAGGGGTCTACGCTGAAGGTCTACCCCGGCGCGCCCCATGGCCTGACTGATACCCACAAGGATCAGCTCAACGCTGACCTGCTGGCGTTCCTCAAGGGTTGATGTGCCCACGGCGCGGGCGTAGATCCGCGCCGTTCTCGCTCCTGATGAGCCGAATCCTTCGAGAACCTGACCATGAAAAAGCTGACCAACGCCACCGGGGCACCGGTGGCCGACAACCTCAATATCCAGACCGCCGGCCCCCGTGGACCGGCACTCTTGCAAGACATCTGGTTGCTGGAAAAACTCGCCCACTTCGACCGTGAACTGATCCCGGAACGGCGCATGCACGCCAAGGGTGCGGGCGCCTACGGTACCTTCACCGTCACCCATGACATCACCCGTTATACAAAAGCCAGCATCTTCAGCTCGGTGGGCAAGGAAACGCCGCTGTTCGTGCGTTTTTCCTCGGTGGCCGGTGAACGCGGCGCGGCGGATGCCGAGCGTGATATCCGTGGCTTCGCGGTGAAGTTCTACACCGACGAAGGCAATTGGGACATTGTCGGCAACAACACGCCGGTGTTTTTCTTTCGCGACCCGCTGCGTTTCTCCGACCTCAACCACGTGGTCAAACGCGACCCGCGCACCGGCCTGCGCAACGCCACCAGCAACTGGGACTTCTGGACCCTGCTGCCCGAGGCGCTGCACCAGGTGACCATCGTGATGAGCGATCGCGGAATTCCCACCAGTTTCCGTCACATGCACGGCTTCGGCAGTCACACCTTCAGCCTGATCGACCGCGACAACAAACGGGTGTGGGTGAAGTTTCATTTTGTCTGCCAGCAAGGCATCGAAAACCTCTCGGACGCCGAGGCCGAAGCAGTGGTCGGCAAGGACCGCGAAAGCAATCTGCGCGACCTTTACGAAGTCATCGAGCAGGGCAACTTCCCGCGCTGGAAATTGTGCATTCAGGTGATGGAGGAAGAGCAGGCGCTCAACTATCGGCACAACCCGTTCGACTTGACCAAGGTCTGGCCACACGCTGAATTCCCGTTGATTGAAGTGGGCGTCATGGAGCTCAATCGCAACGCCGAAAACCACTTTGCCGAAATCGAACAGGCAGCGTTTTCGCCGGCCAACGTGGTGCCGGGCGTGAGTTTTTCACCGGACCGCATGCTCCAGGCGCGGCTGTTTTCCTATGGCGATGCCCAGCGTTATCGCCTCGGCGTGAACTTCAACCACATCCCGGTCAACGCGCCGCGCTGCCCGGCGCACAGCTACCACCGCGACGGCGCCATGCGCACCGACGGCAACCTCGGCGGTACCGCCAGTTACTTCCCGAACAGTGTCGGTGAGTGGCAGGATTCGCCGGAACTGGCCGAGCCGCCGCTGCCGCTGGAAGGCTTTGCGCAGCATTATGATCATCGGTTGGAAGAGGATCATTACGAACAGCCGGGTAACCTGTTTCGACTGCTCGATCCGGCGCGCAAGCAGTTGCTGTTCGACAACACCGCACGCGCCATGAACGGCGTACCGCAGGCAATCCGCCAGCGTCATATCGACAACTGCACCAAGGCCGATCCGGCGTACGGATTTGGCGTGGCCGAGGCGTTGGAGCGGTTGGTGCCGTTAGGGTAAAAGGCGGCAGGCTTGCCGGTGATGGCGCCCATGAAATCGCCATCGCCAGCAAGCCGGGCTCCTACAGGTTTTGCGTCATCCCCAAATCCCGAACACCCCACAATCCCTTGTAGGAGCCGGCTTGCCGGCGATGGCGCCTATGAAATCGCCATCGCCGGCAAGCCGGACTCCTACAGGTTTTGCGTCGATCCTCAATCCCCGAACACCCCCACAATCCCTGTAGGAGCCGGCTTGCTGGCGATGGCGTCCGTAAAATCGCCATCGCCAGCAAGCCAAGCTCCTACAGGTTGACGCGTGGAAGCGCGCGCACGGCTCGGCAGCGCCAGGCGAAAGGGTTGATGCCTTCGCTGCGGGTGAAGATGTGGCAGAAGTGCGCCTGATCGCAGAAGCCGCATTCGAGGCTGATTTGCGTGAGGCTCAGGTCGGTGTTCTGGATCAGTTGCTTGGCCCGGGCGATGCGTTGGTGGCGAATCCAGTCTTGCGGCGAGAGGCCGGTGCTGCACTTGAATGCGCGGGAGAAATGACTGCGCGAGAGGGCGCAGGCGCGTGCCAGTTCGGTCACTTCGACGGTTTCACCGAGGCGTTCGAGGATCAGTTGCTTGACCAGGCTTTCGCGCCACGGGGTCAGGCCGCCGGTGGTTTTCTTTCGCGTTTCAGTGGCAGTCGCGCGAGCGACGTTTTGCTGAGAATGAGCCATGACAAATGTCCGTTTCGGTGAGCTTCATTCTTGGTCGCGGGGCTCTGGCAGGCGAGTTAAACGTTGTTAATTTCGCCGATGCGCAGTGGTGGCCAACAACGCTGACTCAGCACATGGCTGCAATTTTTGCGGTGCCGGGCGAGGCATGATCGACGTCTTGTGGCGGGCCTGTGCATGGCCGCTCTTCTGACTTGATCAAGGGTGACGGCATGAAATATTCTCTGGTTGGCGCGTTGGGCCTCGCGGTGGCGTTGGCGTCAGGAATCTCCTCGGCTCAGGCACCGGCACAGGTCGGCACCCAGGTGCCGGGCTACTTCCGCCTGGCGGTGGGCGACTTTGAGGTGACGGCGCTGTTCGACGGCTACAACGACCTGTCGCCCAAACTGCTCCAGGGCCTGACCCAAAGCCAGATCCGCGCACTGCTGGCCCGCCGCTCGATTGAAACGCCGGGGGTGCAGACTGCGTTCAACGCCTTCCTGATCAACACCGGCAAGCAATTGATCCTGGTGGATACCGGCGCCGGACAATGCATCGGTGCGACGGCGGGCATGCTCTCGGACAACATGAAAGCCGCCGGCTACGAGCCTTCGCAGGTCGACACGATTCTGTTGACTCACTTGCACCTGGACCATGTGTGTGGATTGGTCGATGGCCAGCAGAAACCGGTTTTTGCCAACGCCACGGTCTACGCCGCGAAGGCCGAAGCCGATTACTGGCTTGATCCTCAGGCGCTGGCCAAAGCTCCCGAGGGCGCCAAGCCGTATTTCAAAATAGCTCAGGACTCCACCGCACCGTACGTCGCGGCGGGACGTTTCAAGACGTTCGACGCCGGCCAGTCGCCTGTGCCGGGGGTCGAGGCCACGCTGGAAGCCGGGCACACGCCGGGCAGCACGACGTACCGCTTCACCTCTCAAGGGCAGAGCATTTTGTTCATGGGGGATCTGGTGCATAACCTCGCGGTGCAGTTCTTGCACCCGGAAGTCTCGATCGGCTTTGACGTCAACAGTCAGCAAGCGATCAAAAGCCGCGCCAAGGTGTTCAGCGATGCAGCCGCCGGTAAAACCTGGGTGACGGCAGCGCATTTGCCGTTTCCGGGCATTGGCCATATCGCTGCAGAGGGCAAGCATTTTCAATGGGTGCCGGTCGAATACGGTCCTTATAAACGTGCGGCGAAAGTGCCGCTGATCGAGTAAAGTCCGACGCATTCACAAGGGAGCCGTGCCTATGAACCGTAACGATCTGCGCCGCGTCGACATGAACCTGTTGGTGATTTTCGAGGCCTTGATGTTCGAGAAGAACCTGACCCGTGTCGCTGAAAAATTGTTCATGGGCCAACCGGCGGTGAGTGCGGCGCTGGGGCGGTTACGGGATCTGTTTGACGATCCGTTGCTGTTGCGTAATGGCCGCGGCATGGAGCCGACAACGCGGGCGCTGGCGATTCTCAAGGAATTGCAGCCGGCGATGGATGTGATTTCCGGGGCGGTCAGTCGGGCGAAGGAATTTGATCCGGCGAGCAGCTGCGATGTGTTCCGCATTGGTTTGTCGGACGACGCCGAATTCGGTTTGTTTCCGCCGTTGTTGCGGCAACTGCAAGAAGAGGCGCCGGGGATTGTTGTGGTGGTGCGGCGTGCGAACTATTTGCTGATGCCGGCTTTGCTGGCTTCGGGAGAGATCTCTGTGGGGGTGAGTTACACCACGGATTTGCCCGCGAATGCGAAGTGCAAGAAATTGCGCGACATCCCCTGCAAGGTGCTGCGTGGGGACAAGCGACCTGGGCTGCTGACGCTCGACGAATACTGCGAGCGACCCCATGCGATGGTGTCGTTTTCCGGTGATCTGAGCGGCAATATCGATCTGGATCTGGCCAAGGTTGGCCGCAGTCGTCGGGTGGTGTTGGGTGTTCCGCAGTTCAGTGGGTTGCGTGCGTTGCTGGCCGGCACGGAGATGATTGCGACGGTGCCGGATTATGCGGCGTGTGCGCTGGTTGAGGGGTGTGCGTTGCGGGCTGAGGATCCACCGTTTCCCATTGATGCTGCGCAGCTTTCGATGGCTTGGAGTGGGGTGCATGACAATGATCCGGCGGAGCGGTGGTTGCGGTCGCGGATCAGTGAGTTTATGTCCAGGCCTTTGCCTGTATCGGGTTGAACGTGGCGGCCTTTGGGCCGACCATTTTGTTTCGGGTGTACATATCCATTTTTGTGGTAACGGCTGCTGGTGGTTTCGCCCTTACGGCGAGTCCCTTTTGTCAAACGCCACAAAAGGAACCAAAAAGTCTTGCCCCGGCGTCCGGCCCCTCGCTAAGGCTCGGTGTTCCCTCGCTCCGGTCCTGCTCCGTGGGCCCGCCGCCATCGGCCATCCCTGGCCGGGGGCGGCTAGCCCGGCATCCATGCCGGGCTGCCCACTGCGCAGAACCTCCACTCGGCCTCCCGAAGGGGCGGGCAGATCAAAATCAAAAGCTGAAGGCGAGCTAACGCTCGGCCTGATGAGTGGTGAAAAGCGGGTGCGTTGCTTGGCTCTTCGTAGGAGCGATGCTTGCTCGCGAAGGCGGCCTGACAGCCGACCCTTCACTCACGAATGTCCCCAATCTCCTGTAGGAGCCGGCTTGCTGGCGATGGCGTGCTTCCAGCCGACCCTTCACCCACGAATGTACCCAACCCCCTGTAGGAGCCGGCTTGCTGGCGATGGCGTGCTTCCAGCCGACCCTTCACCCACGAATGTACCCAACCCTCTGTAGGAGCCGGCTTGCTGCGGGCGGCGTTCCGACAATGACGGCCTCAAGAACACCGCACCTTCCAAAATCTTTCGCCAGCAAGCCGGCTCCTACAGTTGATCGGCGTACGACAGGGACCTTGTAGGAGTGAGCCTGCTCGCGATGGCGGCCTCAAGAACACCGCACTATCCGAAATCTTTCGCCGGCAAACCGGCTCCTACAGGGGCTGTGCGATGTCTGTGAAAAAGAGCACGTACATTCAATTTTCCCCGCCCCCACACCGGCACTATCGAATGAGGTCCCGGCGCTTTGACGCCGATGGTTTTTCATTTGTGCAGGTAGTCCATGAACGCTTCGCAATGGGATGAACGGGCCCAGGATATCGGGCTTTTTTTTTTGCGGGTCAGCGGTGGTTTGTTTCTGCTGTGGGTGCACGGTTTGCCCAAGCTGCTTAACTACAACGCTCAACTGCAAGTCATCGAAGACCCTTTCCATCTGGGCGCGAATGTCACGCTGATGCTGGCGATTTTTGCCGAGGTGCTGTGCCCGCTACTGATCATTGCCGGGGTGTTGGTGCGCCTGGCGTGCCTGCCGGTTTTGTCTGTGTTGTGGATCGCGCTGCTGGTTGTGCACCCGCAATGGAGCCTCGAGGAAGGGCAGTTCGGCTGGCTGCTGTTGATTCTGTTCACCAGCCTTTTTATCGCCGGGCCGGGACGGCTGGCGCTCAATGTCCGATTCGCCGGAGCTTTGCGTTATGCCTGAATCCAATCGTTTCGAGGAAGTCGTGACCCTGGTCATCAAGCACCGGGTCAAAGCCGGTTTTGAAGTGCCCTACGAAGCCTGGTTGCGCAACATCGTCAGCATCGCCGGGCAGCAGGAAGGGCACTTGGGGGTGGATGTGATGCGCGGCAAGAGCGCCGGCCTCGACATGTACACCTGCGTGCTGCGCTTTTGCTCCACCGACGCGATGCAGCACTGGCTCGATTCGCCACAACGGCTGGAACTGGTCAACGAAGCCACGCCGATGCTCGCCGATGGCGACCAGACCGAGGTCAACCCGGTCAAAGAATTCTGGTTCGCGCCACAGGCTGAAACCGGTTCGCCGCCGCCGCGCTGGAAGCAGGCCGTGGTGACGTTGTTGGTGATTCTGCCGCACACCTTGCTGGTGCCGCTGATCTGGGGCCCGCTGTTGCGGCTTAACGCGTTCCTGTCCAATTACGTGGTCGCCACGTTCCTGATCACGCTGACCATCGTCGTCTCGGTGGTGTACCTGTTCATGCCAATGGCGACGCGTTTGTTCGCGCCTTGGCTGTCCCCCTCCACTCAGCCCAAGGAAACGCGATGAACGCCGACCTGATTTTGTTCAATGGCCAATTTCATACCGTTGACCGTGAAAACCCACGCGCCAGTGCCGTCGCCATCAGCGATGGCCGCTTCGTCGCGGTCGGCACTGACGCCGAAGCCATGGCCCTGCGCGGCTCCGGCACCCAGGTCATCGACCTCAAGGGCCGCTGCGTAATCCCCGGCCTCAACGACTCGCACTTGCACCTGATCCGTGGCGGTTTGAACTACAACCTCGAACTGCGCTGGGAAGGTGTGCCGTCGCTGGCCGACGCCCTGCGCATGCTCAAGGATCAGGCCGACCGCACGCCAACGCCGCAGTGGGTGCGCGTGGTCGGTGGCTGGAACGAATTCCAGTTCGCTGAAAAGCGCATGCCGACATTGGAGGAGCTCAACCAGGCGGCACCGGATACGCCAGTATTTGTCCTGCATCTATATGACCGCGCTCTGCTCAACCGCGCCGCGTTGCGCGTGGCCGGTTACACCCGCAACACGCCGAACCCGCCGGGTGGCGAAATCGTGCGCGATGCCAACGGTGAGCCGACCGGCATGCTGGTGGCGCGCCCGAACGCGATGATTTTGTACTCGACACTGGCCAAGGGGCCGAAGTTGCCGCTGGAGTATCAGGTCAACTCGACCCGCCAGTTCATGCGCGAACTCAACCGTCTCGGCCTGACCAGCGCCATCGATGCCGGTGGCGGTTTCCAGAATTACCCGGACGATTACCAGGTGATCGAGCAGTTGGCCAAGGACCAGCAACTGACCATCCGCATCGCCTACAACCTGTTCACCCAGAAGCCGAAAGAAGAGCTGACCGATTTCAAAAACTGGACCAGCAGCGTGACCCTGCATCAGGGCGATGATTTCCTGCGACACAACGGCGCCGGGGAAATGCTGGTGTTTTCGGCGGCGGATTTCGAGGACTTCCTCGAACCGCGTCCGGACCTGCCGCAAACCATGGAAGACGAGCTGGAACCGGTGGTCCGCCACTTGGTCGAGCAGCGCTGGCCGTTCCGTTTGCACGCCACCTACAACGAATCCATCAGCCGCATGCTCGACGTGTTCGAGAAGGTTAACCGCGACATTCCGTTCAATGGTTTGCCATGGTTTTTCGACCACGCCGAAACCATCACGCCGCAAAACATCGAGCGGGTGAGGGCGCTGGGCGGTGGTATCGCGATTCAGGATCGCATGGCGTTTCAGGGCGAGTATTTCGTCGAGCGTTACGGCGCCAAGGCTGCCGAAGCGACGCCGCCGATCAAGCGCATGCTGGCCGAAGGTGTACCGGTTGGCGCGGGTACCGATGCGACGCGGGTGTCCAGCTACAACCCATGGACTTCGCTGTACTGGATGGTCAGCGGTCGCACCGTCGGTGGCCTGGAGCTGCACGCCGAGGGGCTGTCCCGGCAGACCGCGCTGGAGCTGTTCACCCACGGCAGCGCCTGGTTCTCTTCCGAGCAGGGCAAGAAAGGCATGATCAAGGTCGGCCAACTGGCTGACGTCGCAGCCCTGAGCGCGGACTTTTTCAGCGTCGACGAAGAAGCGATCAAGTGGATCGAGTCGGTGTTGACTGTGGTCGGCGGCAAGGTGGTGTACGCCGCCGGTGATTTCGAAAAACTCGGCCCGGCCAGTGTGCCGGTGCTGCCGGACTGGTCGCCGGTGGTCAAGGTGCCGGGTCACTGGCGCCCGACGTCGCCGATGCAGGCGCAGGTTCACCATTGCAGCGGGCCGTGCGGCGTGCATTCCCACAGTCATGAAAAGGCGCGGTTGTCGAACGCGCCGGTCAGCGATTTCGCCGGTTTCTGGGGCGCCTTCGGCTGCTCGTGCTTCGCGTTCTGACGATCAAAAAAAGCGCCGACCCGCGTGTCGGCGCCTGACGTAATACCCATCCATCGAGGAGTTTCACATGAGCAACGTTCCGTACAAACGCCTGAACAAAGACGATGCCGTTGTCCTGTTGGTCGATCACCAGACCGGTCTGATTTCGCTGGTTCAGGATTTCTCGCCGAACGAATTCAAGAACAACGTGCTGGCCCTGGGCGACGTGGCCAAGTTCTTCAAACTGCCGACCATCCTCACCACCAGCTTCGAAAACGGCCCGAACGGCCCGATGGTGCCGGAATTGAAAGAGCAGTTCCCGGACGCGCCGTACATCCCGCGTCCAGGCCAGATCAACGCCTGGGACAACGAAGATTTCGTCAAGGCCGTCAAAGCCACCGGCCGCAAGCAACTGATCATCGCCGGTGTGGTGACTGACGTTTGCGTGACCTTCCCGACGCTGTCGGCGTTGGCCGAAGGGTTTGAAGTGTTTGTGGTGACCGACGCCTCGGGTACCTTCAACGAAACCGTGCAACAAGCTGCGTGGGCACGTATGGCCGCCGCCGGTGCACAACTGGTGAACTGGTTCTCCGTGGCGTGCGAGCTGCAGGGCGACTGGCGCAACGACATGGAAGGCCTGGCGAACCTGCTGTCGCCGCGTATTCCCAACTACCGCAACCTGATGAACAGCTACTCGGTGTTGACTTCGAAATAAGCTCCGCTGTAAAAAAATACCTGCCTCCGTGCGGGTATTTTTTTGCCGGTTCCTGTAGGAGCGAGGCTTGCCCGCGAACCAGGCGACTCGGTGTATCTGGTCGACCGCGTGATCGTTCTTCGCGGGCAAGTCGGATCGCCGCACCGCTCGCTCCTACAGGTTTTGGTTTATGCCTGGCGTTTTTGCAGCCAACTCAGGAATCCGCCTTTCTTGATCGGCACCGGTTTGGCCAGCAGCGCCAACCGACTGTTCTGCTGCCGTACCGCCTGCAACTTGTTCAACGCCCGACCCACCTCAACCCGCTGTTCCATGCAACTGCGGGTCAGGGATTTGTCGATCCGGTAGATGATGCACGAGGTCAACGCGGTGAACGTGGCCTGCGACGGTGTATCGGTGAGGATGCTCTGTTCACCCATCACCTCGCTCGGCCCCATGCGCCCGGCTTCGGTTTGCCCGACGCCGTCCGGTACTGTCGCGCTGACCACGCCCGTGGCGATGACCATCAGGCTGTCCGGCACTTCACCCAGTTCCAGCACCACCTGACCTGCCGCGTACTGCTGCGCGACCATCGAATGGGCCATCCGATCGCGTTCGTCTTCGCTCAGGGAACGGAAGACTTTCACCTCGTCCAGCAAGGACCGCGCGCGGGATGTCGGTTCGATCACGCCGTCGAGCTGTCGGGAAATACCTGCCGCTTCGAGGTGCCGATGGGCGAGGTCGAACAGTTGATTGCGCACTTCGCTTTTCTTGCCGAGTTCGGCGATAAACCCGCTGGCCACGTATTCGGACATGGTTTCGCCGGCCTCTTTCAGTACGGCTTTCGGCGTCGGGTTGAGCAGCAGACTGCTGCTGCCTTGCAGCGTGCGGTCCAGTGCATCCAGCACCCGACGCGGACGGATGTGGTTGGGCACTTGAATGCTGATCGACACACCATGCATGTTGCCGGGGCGGCTCAGGTTGACGATCTTCGCTTTGGCCGCCACCGAGTTCGGCACCACCGCCGTACTGCCGGCGCTGGTCAGCAGGTGAGTGGCGCGCCAATCGATGTCGAGCACTTTGCCCTCGACGCCGTCGATCACGATCCAGTCATCCACCTGATACGGCTTGGTGGTGTTGAGCACGATCCCGGAAAACACATCGCTCAGGGTGCTTTGCAACGCCAGGCCGACGACGATTGCCACCACCCCGGACGTCGCCAGCAGACCTTTCACCGGCAACTCCAGCACGTAACCGGCTGCGGCGACGATGGCGATCAGAAACACCAGCGCGCCGATGACGTCCTGCAGCAACCGCCCGCTGTGCCCGATGCGCCGCATCAGCAGCAGGCCGATAACTTCGGTGAGCACACGGGCGGCGTACAGCCACCAGAGAATCCCCAGCGCCGTCGCGCCCAGTTGCGCCACGCGGTCGTCTGCCAACAGCGGCGCCTGCAACGGGCTGACGCCGGCGTTGATGATTAGCGCGCTGAACATCAGAAACAGCGCGAGGCGCACACCGACCCGCGTGACGCGATACTTGAACGGCGCTACGTGCCAGAGCACGGCGTCGATGACCAGCAACAGCGCACTCCAGGACAGCAGATGACCGTAGATGAGGGACATGGAAGAACTCCGGAAGTCTGATTTTTTTGTAGGAGCCGGCTTGCCGGCGATGGCGTACTTGAGGGCGCCTTCGCGAGCAAGCTTCGCTCCTACAGTTGAACTGTGTGAACCCGATCCCCTGTAGGAGCCAGGCTTGCCGGCGAAGGCGTATTTGAGGGCGCCTTCGTGAGCAAGCTTCGCTCCTACAGTTGAACTGTGCGAACCCGATCCCCTGTAGGAGCCAGGCTTGCCGGCGAAGGCGTACTTGAGGGCGCCTTCGCGAGCAAGCTTCGCTCCTACAGTTGAACTGTGCGAACCCGATCCCCTGTAGGAGCCAGGCTTGCCGGCGATGGCGTACTTGAGGGCGCCTTCGCGAGCAAGCTTCGCTCCTACAGTTGAACTGTGCGAACCCGATCCCCTGTAGGAGCCAGGCTTGCCGGCGAAGGCGTATTTGAGGGCGCCTTCGCGAGCAAGCTTCGCTCCTACAGTTGAACTGTGTGAACCCGATCCCCTGTAGGAGCCAGGCTTGCCGGCGAAGGCGTATTTGAGGGCGCCTTCGCCGGCAAACGGAGCGCCGCCCGGCCGCTCCTACAGAAAAGCCCCTCGCACGATGACCGTGGGAGGGGCGAGGGGACTCAGTTCAGATGAGTCTTGAGTTCCAGCGCGGCCTGACGCACCGCCGCTTTCACTTCCGGAATCTGGCTCAGCGGATTGAGCAAGCCGAAGTCGTGAATCATCCCGTTGTAACGCACCGCCGTGACCGGCACACCGGCCGCATCGAGGTGGCGGGCATACGCTTCGCCTTCGTCACGCAACACGTCGAACTCGGCGGTCTGCACCAACGCTGCCGGCAAGCCCTTGAGCTGTTCGGCGCTGGCCTGCAACGGCGAGGCGTGGATCTGCGCACGCTCGGCCTGGTCGGTGGTGTAGTTGTCCCAGAACCAATTCATCATGCCTTTGGTGAGGAAGTGGCCTTCGGCAAATTGCTGGTACGAGCCGGTGTCGAACTGTGCGTTGGTCACTGGCCACATCAACAACTGGAAGCGCAGCGCCGGGGCTTTCTGTTCCTTGGCCATCAATGCCACGACCGCAGCCATGTTGCCACCGACGCTGTTACCGGCCACCGCAAGACGCTTGCCGTCGACGCCGATGTCCTTGCCATGCTCGGCCACCCAACGGGTCGCGGCGTAGGCCTGGTTGATCGCGGTCGGGTAGTGCGCTTCCGGCGACGGCGTGTAATCGACATACACCGCGACGGCACCGGAGCCGACCACCAGGTCATGAATCAAGCGTTGGTGAGTCGGGTAATCGCCCAGCACCCAGCCGCCACCGTGGAAGAACATGAACACCGGCAACTCACCTTTGACCTTGGCCGGGCGCACGATTTTCAGGTTGATGGTTTGACCATCGACCTTGATTGCACGATCGCTGACGTCCACACCCGACAGATCAACCTTGACCGAGTTTTGCGCACCGGTCAGCACCGCACGGGCGTCTTTCGGGCTCAACTGCTCAAGCGGTTTACCGCCACCGGCGGCGAGGGCTTCGAGGAAGGCTTGAGTGTTGTGTTCAACGCCTGGGCTGCCAGCGGCAAAGGCGTTGTCGACGGAGAGGGCGAGCAGGGAAGCGGTCAGGGTTTTTTTGACGAGGTTCATGAGCAAATCCTTTTTAATTAGAGATTGGTTACCTAAGGGTCAGGTTGCTGCTGCGCTGGGACTCAGGCCTCAGCAACACCGTGGACACAGATTAATAGGGTGCTCGAAAGGGAAAAAGCGGCTATAAAGCGTTTAACTGTCAACCGGAAAGTGACAATGAACCCGTTCGAAGATATGCGTATTTTTTGCCAGGTCATGGACTCCGGCAGCTTCACCTCGGCCGCCGATCAATTGGGCCTGTCCAAGCAGTTCGTCAGCCGTCGCTTGATGCAACTTGAAGAACGCCTGGGCGTACGCTTGCTCAACCGCTCCACGCGGCGCCTGGACGTCACGCCGCTGGGCCAGAGTTATTACGAGTCGGCGTTGCGCTTGCTCAGCGAAGTCGAGCAGGTGGAACAGGGCATCGCCGGCCAGACCACCGAACCGCGCGGCACCATTCGCGTGAGCGCACCGTTGTCGTTTGCGGTGGCGCATTTGGGGTGTTTGCTGCCGGTGTTCTTGCAGCGTTATCGCGATGTCACGGTGGAAGTGGATTTGAGCGACCGCCCGGTGGATCTGCTCAGCGAGGGTTACGACCTGGCGTTGCGCATTGGCATCCTTGAAGACTCGACGCTGATCGCCCGCCGCATCGCTTCGATCCAGCGGGTGTATTGCGCCAGCCCGGCTTACCTGGCGGAGCGCGGAACGCCGGGTAAACCCGAGGACCTGCACACGCACGACTGCCTGCCGTATGGCCACGGCCGACAGGTGCAATGGCGTTTTGAAGGGCAGGGCAAGCCGCTGGCGGTCAACGTGACCGGGCGGATGCGGGTCAACAACGGTGAGTTGCTCAGGGATGCGGCCATTGCCGGGATGGGGATCACGTATCTGCCAACCTTCATTGTCGGGGCGGCGTTGAAGGATGGACGGCTGGTGCCGGTGCTGGATGAGTTTCGCCCGCAGCCGCTGACGTTGTCGGCGGTGTACCCGCAGCATCGCCAGAGTTCGCGACCGGTGCAGGCGTTGATCGAGTTTTTGCGTGAGCGGCTGGATCAGACCGAGGGTGGACTCTAGATTTCACGCGGTTCCTGTGGGAGCGGGCTTGCTCGCGAAGGCGGAGTGTCAGACAACAGTTACGTCGAATGACACTCCGCCTTCGCGAGCAAGCCCGCTCCCACATTGTGTTTATGGGGTTCCTGAAATCAGCGGTGATCAGGACCTTTTGTCATCGCCCGGCTCGCCACCGACGTGCACGCCGTGGTCGTCACCCGGTTCACCGCCGACATGAACGCCGTGGTCATCGCCGATTTCGCCGGCGCGATGAACGCCGTGGTCGTCACCGATTTCACCGGCGCGATGAACGCCGCGGTTGTGGCCGACTTCACCGGCATGATGAACGCCGTGGTCGTCACCGATTTCACCGGCGTGATGAACGCCACGGTTGTGACCGACTTCACCAGCGTGGTGAACGCCGTGATCGTCTCCCGGTTCGGCATGGGTGCCGCTGCGACCGGATGAGGCGGTGTTACCGGAATGTCCCGAGCCATGGTCGTTGCCACTGTGACCGCTGCCGCTATTGCCGCCGCCGTTTCCACCGTGACCGCTGCCGCCATTGCCGCCACTGCCACTTCCGCCGTGGCCACCGCCGTTGCCGCCGCCACCGTTTCCACCACCGCCGCCACCGCCAGAGCCACCGCCACCGCCGCCAGAGCCGCCGCCACCACCACCAGAGCCGCCACCACCCCCACCATCCTTGGCCTGAGCGCTCGATACGCCGGACAGGCTGTCCGGAATCAATACGGTAGACGCCGACAAAACCGCGCCAATGGCTACTGCCAGTAAAAGCTTGTTGATGTGCATGTCGTTCTCCGTCTTCTTATTCAGGTTGGAACGTTGATGAACAATGCAACTTGCTGCTCGATTCAGTGGGAGAACACTGCAACGTTCCGGTTTATTCAGTGGCAACGTCGATGAACGATGAACGGTACGAGTCGACCCTGTCCCGGGGTCAGTGAATGCTCGAGGCCAGTTCGAATATCGGGATGTACATCAGGATCACGATGACCCCGATCAACAGGCCGATGAAGGTCATGAGCAAGGGTTCGAACAAGCGTACGAACCATTCGATCCAGCGGCTGATTTCTTCGTCGTAGAAATCCGCGCTGCGTTCCATCATTTGTCCGAGGTTGCCGGACTGCTCGCCGGCACGCAGCAAGCGCAGGGACACCGGCGTCAC
Organism: Pseudomonas sp. IT-P44; assembly: GCF_949768225.1. NCBI lineage: Bacteria > Pseudomonadati > Pseudomonadota > Gammaproteobacteria > Pseudomonadales > Pseudomonadaceae > Pseudomonas > Pseudomonas sp. IT-P44. Next base: position 78,418 of record NZ_CATKQM010000005.1, read on the forward strand.
GAGGTGATTGAGCTCCAGCGCCGTCGACAGCGATTGCCCCTCGCGCACCCGCTCGCAGGCCTGGTCCAGGCGCACGCGGGAGGCCGCAGTGAGCAGGCCACGGACCATGCCCATGGCGGTGACGAGGGGGATGCCGCCCTGCAGCAGAATCCCCAGCGAGCGATAGAAGCGCGCCAGTTCGTACATGAAGATGCGTTGATGGACTGCCGGGAGTTTTTCGATCACCCGGTCCACGCCCCGGCGAAAGGCCGGTTGGCGCTGGAGGAAGGCGAGGGCGACGACGACCGCCGCCAAGGTGCCGAAGAATTCACCCTGGTGAGCATGCAGGAACATCCCGCTGTTCATCAGCACTTGTGACAGCCACGGCAGGTTATTGCCCAGCCCTTCGAACACCAGGCTGAAGCGCGGCACCACGTAACCCATCAAAAACAGCACCACGCCACCTCCCACCACCAGCAACAGCATGGGGTAGATCGATGCGCTGACGATCTTCTGTCGAACCTCGTCCATGCGCTGGCGATAGCTGACATAGCGGCCCAGCGCATCGCCCACCGCGCCGGTCTTCTCGCTGGACTGCACCAGGGCCACGTAGAGCGGGGGGAAAACCGCTGACAACTGACCCAGCGCCTGGGAGAACGATTTGCCCTCATAAAGCAGGCGCACCAGTTCACTCAAGGTTTTGCGGGCCTGTGGCGCGGTTTCTTTTTCCGCCAGGCTTTCCAGCGCATCGATCAATGGCAGGCCGGCGTTAAGCAGGGTGGTCAGCTCCTGGCTGAACAGCACCAGGTTGAACGTCTCGCGCTTTTGCAGACGCAACGCCCGCCAGTGCTTTTCGGCTTGCAGGCTGACGACCCGCAGGCCCTGGTCTTCGGCAATGCGTCGGGCCTCGCTGTCCCCATGGGCCTCGACCGTCATCGAGACCACGCCAGCCTTGCCGACGGCCTTGAGATGAAAGCGCATGCTCGCCTCCCGTCACTGCCAACTGGTGATTTCGGCGTTTTCGCCTTCGCCGCCGGGTTGACCGTCCTTGCCCATGGACAACAGGTCGTATTCACCGTTTTCGCCGGGGTAGCGGTAGGTGTAATTGCGGCCCCACGGATCCTGCGGCAGTTTTTTCGCCAGGTAGGGGCCGGTCCAGCGGGTTTCGTCACTGGGCGCGGTGACCAGCGCCTGCAAACCCTGTTCGGTCGACGGGTAATGGCCGACCTCCAGGCGGTACAAATCCAGCGCTTTGCCCAGTCCTTCGATTTGCGCCTTGGCCACCTTCACTTCGGAGCGGCCGAGTTGGGCGAAATACTTCGGCGCGACGATGCCGGCCAACAACCCCAGCACCACCAGCACCACCAACAGTTCGAGCAACGTGAACCCGCGCTGGGCTCGCGGTGAGCCGTTACGCGGGGCACAACACAGACGATGATTCATGATGACCTCACACAGTCGGCAGAAGGGTCGCCACAGAGGCTCATGCAATTGCCATGCTCACCCCCCGGACATCCTGCCGAACCCCCTGAACTACTGGCCTTCGCGCTTACGGCACAGTGCTTGCGTATGGCTGGTTCACTACCGGTCATTGGGGCAATAGCCCCATTTTTCGGGGCCGGTCAGGGGAGACAGAATAATGAAAACACTCACCACTGGACTGCTCGGCTGCATGCTGCTGGCAGGCACAGCTCAGGCCGATGTATTCGTTTCCGTGGACAGCAAGGGCAGCTACGTTTTGTCCAATGTCCACCGCCCCGGCCGTACCTATGAACGGGTGATCCGCGAGCCTGAATCGTCGCAGGTCAGCCTTGATCAACAGCCACAGATGATTGCCCGGCAACCCTATGCCGAGCTGGTTTCGGCGGCCGCCAAGGCCAATCAATTACCGGCGGCGCTGTTGCATGCGGTGATCCAGGCCGAGTCCCACTACGACTCCGGCGCGACCTCATCGAAGGGGGCTGGCGGGCTGATGCAATTGATGCCCGATACCGCCCGGGAAATGGGCGTGACCAACGTCTATGACCCCAAGGCCAACATTCAGGGTGGGGCCAAATACCTCAAGCGCCTGATGACCCTGTTTGACAACGACATCGCGCTCGCCGTGGCGGCCTACAACGCCGGGCCGCAAGCCGTGCTGAGCCGTGGCGGGGTGATCCCGCCGTTCGCTGAAACCCGCCGTTATGTGCCGAGCGTGCTGCGCCAATATCGCCGCTTGCAAGGCCTGGCCGTGGATGCGCCGCTGTGATGGGTGATGGCCCCACATGTGGGGCAACACATTCATCTGTAGGAGCCGGCTTGCCGGCGAAAGCATTTTCACAATCACCACCTGTCCACAAATCCGATCGCCAGCAAGCCGGCTCCTACAAGTGTGGGCGTTTTGCTGGAATCAGAGGGCAACCCGAATGGTGGGGATTGGGTGGGGAATATCCCCCGACTTATCAAGTCGTTTACGTAGCTAGCTGAAAAATAACAAAAAAATTTATGGCATGCGGATTGCTCCAGGGGATTTGTCGAGAATCATTCCCGTGAGTACCCAAAGCGAGGCCCGTGATTATGACCGGCATACCCCACGCTCATCATTTGGTTAACTTGCTGCTGCTTGTTGCACCCCTGTTTGGCATCGAGTTGGCCGAAGCCGCCGTGCGTTGTGAACGAAATCTGGTGGCGAACGTCGTGGCGCTGGATCAACCGCTCATGTTCAACCGCCTCGGCGCACAAAACGCCAACGGCATGATGTTCGCCCTGCGTCGTGATGTAGTCGACGATCACAATGTGTCCCTGGCCTACGGTGGCGCAGCGGTGCCGGGCAAGGTTTCGCTGCGGCCCGACAAGCGTCCGCGTCCATTGGTGTTGCGGGTTGCCGCCGGTGACTGCCTGACCATCAATTTGCAGAACCTGCTGGCCTATCAGGCCAACCCTGGCAGTCACGACAGCGGCGAGGAAGAAGAGGGGGAAATCGAGGGCGAGGTAGAAATCGGCAACGCGGAGCAGTTCAAGGTTGATGAGCAGGTCACCGACCGCCACGTCGGCTTTCAGGTCAATGGTCTGCAGGCGGTCAACAGCATTGACGACATTTCGGCCTACACCGGACGCAACCCCAATACGCTGGTTGCCCCCGGCGCGACCCGTTCCTACACCTTGTACGCCGAGCGTGAAGGAGCGTTCGCCGCCAGCAGCCGCGGTGCAACGTTCGGTGGTGAAGGCGATGCGGGCAACGTCGCCAATGGCCTGTTCGGCGAAGTGGTGGTGGTGCCCAAGGGCGGCCGCACCTATCGCAACACCGTGACCGAAGAAGAAATGCGCCTCGCCAGCACCGGCCGCACGCCGGCCGGTCAACCGATTGTCGATTACCAGGCACGTTACCCGCAGCGCGAACCGTGGATTCGTGAAGGCAAGGCCGGCACGCCGATCATCAACATGGTCGATGGCAACGAAATCATCTCCAGCGAGAGCGATGCGATCGTCATGGGCAGCTACGCCGACGGCAGCTTCCCGCCGTCGACCTATCCGCTGGAAGCCATCGGCAAACGCAACCCGGCGCTGCCTAACCGGCTGGAACCGTTCCGCGATTTCGCCTCGCAATTCCAGGATGAAACCGCCGCGACCCAGGCATTCCCCGCGTACTGGGAAGACCCGGTCATGGCCCACGTGCTGGAGCCGACCCGCGATTCGTTCATGATCAACTACGGCTCTGGCGGCATGGGCGCCGAAGTGGTGGCCAACCGGTTAGGCGTCGGGCCGATGCACGATTGCCTGTCTTGTGCCTATGAAGAATTCTTCCTCAGCTCGCACACCGTCGGCGACGTGGCGATGCTGGTGGACGTACCGGCCAACGCCGGTCTGGAAAGCATCCGGCCGGGCGAAACACCGCGCGCCGATCAGGTCGGGGTCAAGGCGACGATGGCGCTGTATCCGTCCGAGCCGTCCAACGTCAACCACAGCTACATCGGTGACTTCGTCAAATTCCGCAACACCCACAACGGCCACGAACAACACATCTTCCACCTCCACGGGCATCAGTGGCTGTTCAATCCCAACGACGACAACTCTGACTACGTGGACGCCCAAGGCATCGGGCCGGGCGCCGGCTACACCTATGAAATCGCCAACGGCGGGTCGGGCAACCGCAATCGCGTCGCCGGTGATGCGATCTATCACTGCCACTTCTATCCGCACTTCGCCCAAGGCATGTGGAGCATGTGGCGGGTGCATGACGTGTTTGAAGAAGGCACCCGACTCGAGGTGTCCCAGCAGGGCGCCGACGGTTATCACAGCGAACCTTATGCACTGCGCAGCGGTAAACCGGCCGCTGGCGCCCGGGCCTTGCCCGATGGCGAGATCATTGCCGGCACGCCGATTCCAGCGGTCGTGCCGCTACCGGGCAAAGCCATGGCGCCGATGCCGGGCAAGGTCGTGGTCGTGCCGAAAGTCGGCGAGACCCTGGTGGCTGGCAATGGCGATGATGAAGACGGCGACGGTGAGCAAAGCGGTGGCGCCCAGGCCATTGGCTCCCTGGCGCTGGTTGACCGCAGCTACGCCAACCGCAACGCCGACGGCAGCCTGAAAAACCCTGGATATCCGTTCTGGATCGGCGGCATGGAAAGTTCGGTCGGCCAACGTCCACCAACCCCACCGCTGGACATGCTCGACGCCGCCAAGGCCTATGCCTTGAAAACCAGCGGCAATGCCTTGTGGGCCAACCTCGATCCGGCGCAGTCCGGTGGCTGGGACGGCGGTTTGGGACGCCATTCCCTGGACGGTTTCTCTGCCGGTGGCGAGGCGAACACCGTGACCACCTCGCTGGATTTCTCCAAGGAAGTGACCCGCGCCAAAGCGCTTTACCTGCCGGAAGAGGGCACCGAAGTCGAACAGGCGGCCATGGCCTTCCACGCGAAAAAAGACCACCCGAGCTTCGCCGTGCTGCCCGGCAATCAAATCGTCGCACGCGCCTTCCGCACTAACGGCGCGCTGCCAGTCGCCGGTGCGCCTTTCTACGAACCGTGCATGGACGACCGGCAGAAACGCCTGACCAGCAGTGCCGGCATGGGCGAGTTTTTCAGCGGCGAACGGCTCGACGGCATGTCCTTCAGCGGGGCCTCGACCTTCACGGCTGACCGGCCACGGGTCTACAAAGCGGCGAACATCCAGTTCGACGCGGTCTACAACAAGGTCGGCTACCACTTCCCGCAAGCGCGCATTCTGGCCCTGTGGGAAGACGCCTGGCCGGTGATCACCAAGCAGCGTCCGCCAGAGCCTTTGGTGATGCGCATGAACACCCTCGACTGCGTGCAATACCAGCAAACCAACCTGGTGCCGGCCACCTATGAAATGGACGACTATCAGGTGCGCACGCCGACTGACGTGATCGGCCAGCACATTCACTTGCCGAAATGGGACCTGACGGCGGCGGACGGGTCGGCCAACGGCTGGAACTACGAAGACGGCGTACTTTCCCCCGGTGCGGTGCAAGAACGCATCCACGCCATCCGCGAGTTCAACCAATGCCAGGGCACTGACCCGCGTGACGGCACACCGGCCTGCCCGAAAGCTAAAAACCACCCGTACTTCGGCCAGTTTGGCCGGGCCGACTGGGTCGGGGCGCGCACTGCGATGCAGCGCTGGTTTGCCGACCCGGTGGTGAACAGCAAAGGTGTCGACCGTGGCCTGGGGACCATTTTCACCCACGATCACCTCGGGCCATCGACTCACCAGCAGATTGGTCTGTACGCCACCGTGCTGGCTGAACCGGCCGGTTCCACCTGGTTCCACGCCGAAACCGGCGAGCCGTTGTACAGCGGCGCGCGCCAGGATGGCGGGCCGACTTCGTGGCAAGCCGTGGTGTCCACCGGCGATCTGGATGGCGACGGCAAGAACGACAGCTTCCGTGAGTTCTTCCTTGAGTACAGCGACTTCCAGCATGCCTATGAAGCCGGTGTGTACGTGGGCGCGGGTCCCAATGGGGTGCCGAATCCACAAGCGTTCCCGGCCACTGCGGACAGTTTCCGCTACGCGATCAATCCGCCGGTGCGCAACAACGCCAGCACCCTGTTGGACGGCATTCTCGAAGTGCAGGGCGGTATGGTCCCCGGTTGCCCGAGCCGGCCGTGCCCACAAGCGATCTCGGTCGATGACCCCGGCATGTTCGTGGTCAACTACCGCAACGAACCGCTGGCCCTGAGGGTATACGACCCCTACAAGATCGGCCCGGACGGCAAGCGCGGCATGCAGGCCTACGGCCTCGGCGGCGATCTGGCGTACGCCATGCAAAGCCGCACCGACCGTGCGATCCCGGCGATGAACCAGGCGCCGAACCTGATCACCGCCGCCACCGGCCCGACTGGCGGCACCACTTTGTTCCCGCCGCACATCAACCGTGGCGGCGCGGAACCGGGTGATCCGTTCACGCCGATGCTGCGTACCTACACCGGTGACAACGTGCGGCTGCGGGTGCATGCCGGCGGTCACGAAGAAGAGCACAACGTGACCCTGCACGGGGTGAAGTGGCTGCAAAGCGGTTCCGGTTACGGCAACAGCTCCAACTCGGGTTGGCGCTCGTCGCAAATGATCGGGATCTCCGAGCAGATGGGCTTCATTGCGCCGGTCTCGATGCTGTCCAGCTCGGCGGCGACCACGGGTGATTACCTGTACTCGATGGACGCCTCCCTCGAAGGTTACTGGAGCGGGATCTGGGGCGTGATGCGTAACTACACGGCCCAGCGCAGCGATCTGTTCGCGCTGCCGAACAATCCGAAACCGGCGGGGATGCGCAACACCGTGGCGTTCGACGGTACTTGCCCACGGATCAGCGCCAACCCGAATGGCATCGGCACCCGGCCGACCGTGCAACGCAACTATGAAGTGGTCGCGGCACTGGCCAACGACATTCTCGGCAATCCGCTGAACCTGGCCCTCGGCGATCCGGCGGGCATCGGCCAGCATGTCGGCGGGCCGTTGAATCCGGCAGGCGGCACCCTGGTGTACAACTCGCGGGTGGTCAATATCCCGCAGGTCACCGTGACTGATCCGGAGGATGGCGAAACCATCACCATCGGCGGGCAAAGCGGTCCGCTGCATGACCCGACCGCGATCATTTACGTGCGCAAGTCTGACCTCGACACGGTCACCGGCAAGCTCAAGCCCGGTGTGCCTGTCGAACCGCTGGTACTGCGCGCAACGGCGGGGGACTGCATCAACATCACCCTGGAAAACCGTCTGCCCATGGTCATGCCGGACCTGACCCAGACGGCGGTGATGCAAGGCATCGTCAAACGCGATCGCAACAGCGGACAGGGCTCGACCACCTTCAGCAACAACCTGGTGCGGCCGTCCAGCCACGTGGGCCTGCACGCGCAATTGCTGGCGTACGACATCACCAAATCCGACGGCACCAACGTCGGCGCCAACCCGATCCAGACCGTGCCACCGCGGGTTGGCAACAGCGGCGCCTACCCGACCCGTACTTATCAGTACTACGCCGGGCATCTGGAGCGTGAAGGCAAACCGATCACTCAACTGGGTCGCAACGTCGACAACATCAACGCCACGGCCGTGGAGTTCGGCGGGTTGAATTTCACCCCGGCGGACGTGATCAAGCAACCGCAGAAAGGCCTGGGTGGCGCGATGAGCATCCTGCCGGTCGGCGCTACCTGGGTGGACGACGCGCGCAAAGTCACGGCGACGGTCACCGCACCGGGGCAGACCCCTTACCGCGACTTTGCGATGGTCTGGCAGAAAGCCTTGAACATTCGCTGGGCCAATGGCCGGCCGGTGGAAGGCATCGCTGCCGAAGGCCTCGGTGTGCCGACCGATCCACAGGACAACTCAAGCATGGCCATCAACTACAAGGCCGAGCCGATATGGTTCCGCTTCGGCCTGGCGCCGGATGCGCCGTTCGGTCACGCCGACGGCGCGGGTTACGGCGACGTGCCCAACGCGCACATGGCGTACAGCAATGCGCTGGTGGGCGGCGATCCGCAGACGCCGGTGCTGTATGTGAAACCGGGGCAACCGTTCCGCACGCACATCCTGATGCCATCCGGGGGTAGCCGCGGCACGACGTTCCAGCTGGACGGTCACGTCTGGTCGGTCAACCCGTTCCAGTCGGAGAAGAGCGACACCGGCGGTTATCCGATGAGCACACCAGGCGTGGGTTCGGTGCGGTTCGGGGTCAACCCGATGTCGATGTACATCGGCGCCCACGAAAGCATCCTGCCGGCGGCGCATTTCAGCTTCATGCACCCGAGTGCCGGGGGCAGCAACGCGATACCGGGCGACTACCTGTTCCGCGATTACGGCGCCTACGGCAATACCGCCGGGCTCTGGGGCTTGTTGCGCGTGACCAACGAACCTGAACCGGCACCGTAGACGTTGTGCGACACCAGCCCTGTAGGAGCGAAGCTTGCTCGCGAAGGGGACACCTCGGTTGTGGGTGGTATGGCGGATGACGCCTTCGCGGGCAAGCCTCGCTCCTACAAGGGATCGGGTTTACAGGGTTCGAAGTGTAGGAGCTGGCTTGCCAGCGATGGCGGCCGCAAGACAGGCGCAGATCTGTAAGGGGAGAAGGTGACATGAACAGGACCACTGCAATTGCCGGTTGTGCTCTGGTTGTCGGGCTGGCGCTGATCTGGCTGGGCGTCTGGCGCACGACTCCGCCCGACATGCTCAGCGAGATAGCGCTACCGGACACTTGGAGCGGTCAGACGCTGGAGCGTGACGGCGTGTCCGTAACCCTGCAAATGCAGCCATTGGCCGAGGACGGTGTGCTGCGCGAAGGCGAGTTTGCCGACGTGCTCTTCCGGGTCAGTGACAGCGCTTCGGGCCAACCCCTTTCCGGCGTCAATCCCGGTGCCTGGCTGGACCCGGAAACCGTTGCCGCCGACCTGGCCCAGGGCCGTGACCGGAGCTGCAAATCCCGGGTCGGGGTGTTCCTGAAATCGAGCATCGGGGCACGGCCGCTGCTCGACCTGAACAGCTATTTCCTGCTGGTGATGAACCGTGATGCCAGTGTCTCCGTGGTCGACCCATCGGTCTCGGTGGGCGGCATCACCAGCACCATGGCCCGCATCGACCTCAAGCGGCCGCCGATGGATTGGGTCACACCGAAGGACAACAAACGCGTATTCATCTCCATGCCCACCGCCGGCGAAGTGGCGGTGATCGACAGCGAGCAATTCAAGTTGATCGCCTCGGTGGCCGCCGGCAGCCACCCGGTGCGCGTAGCGTTGCAACCGGACGAGCGCCTGCTGTGGGTCGGCAACAATGCGCCGAAGGCCGAAGCGTCCGGGGTCACCGTGATCGACAGCCAAAGCCTGAAGCCGCTCAAACACCTGGCCACCGGCGCCGGGCATCACGAAATCGCCTTCAGCAAGGACAGCCGGTTTGCCTTCATCACCAACCGCGACGACGGCACGCTGAGCATCATCGACATCGCCAGCCTGACCCTCAGCAAGCAACTCAAGACCGGCTCGCGTCCTTTGTCGGTGGCGTATTCGCCGCTGTCCCAGGCGGTGTATGTCGCCGACGGCAAGGACGGCACCGTGACCGTGGTCGATACCGCCAGCCTCGACGTGCGCCGGGTGATCAAGATGAAACAGGGCCTGGGCCCGATGGGTTTCAGCGCCGACGGTCGATTTGGCATCGTTCTCAACACCCTGGAAAACCAGGTGGCCGTGATCGATACCGCCACCGATTCGCTGGTCCATGAACTGGACGTGTCCGCCGAACCGTATCAACTGGTGTTCACCAAGGCTTACGCCTATGTGCGCGGGCTGGCGTCGCCCAAGGTGACGATGATCAACCTGTCGTCGCTCGGCGAAGGTCGCCAGCCGATCAGCCAGGGTTTCGAAGCCGGGCCCCAGGCGCCACGGCTGGCCGGCGATTTGCCGCTGGCGTCGAGCCTTGCGGTATCGCGGGACGACAACGCGGTGTTTGTGGTCAACCCGGTGGACAACACCACCTATTTCTACGCCGAAGGCATGAACGCACCGATGTCCGGTTACCCCAATCGCGGGCAAGTGGCGCGGGCGGCGATGGTCATCGACCGCAGCCTGCGCGAAGTCGAGCCGGGGCTGTACAGCGCGCGGGTCAAACTGCCGCCGGCCGGGCGTTTCGACGTAGCGTTCCTGCTCAACCAGCCGAACATCATCCATTGCTTCACGACGCTGGTTGAACCGGATACCCGCCTCAGCCGACACCCCGGCGTACCGAAAGTCGAATTCCTGCTCGACAACGCCACCGCGGCCCTCGGCAGCCCGTACACCGTGCGCTTTCGCATCGTTGAGGGCCAACAGAAAGCCCAGCGCAGCGGCGTGAAAGACGTGCAGGTGCGCTACTTCCGCGCCCCGACTTCGCGGGCCCGGGAGGTCGCGGCCCTTGAGGTCGGCAACGGAATCTACGAAGCCCCAGTGACGCTCGACCAGAACGGCGCCTGGTACCTGCACGTGCGTGCGGCGTCCCTTGGCGCGAATTTCGATGACAAGACCTTTGCCAGCGTTCGGGTCCTGCCCGGCGATGCCCGTTGAAGAGGAAATTGACATGAACCGATTCGCACACCGTGGACTGCTGACGTTCTGCCTGTTGACCATCGGCGTGGGGCAAGCCCTGGCGCACTCGGCGGATGAGCACGCCGGGCACGACATGCCGGCCAAAGGCGCCCGTTCGGAAAGCGCCCAGGTCAAGTTCGCCGACGTCGCGCTGGTGGACCAGAACGGCAAACCGGTGCGTCTGGAGAAGGATCTGGTGACCAACAAAATCGTGGTCATGAGCTTCATTTACACCAGTTGCACCACGGTGTGCCCGGTGGTGTCGTCGATCATGGGCAAAGTGCAGAAACAGCTGGGCGCGCGGGTGGGCACCGAGGTGCAACTGGTCTCGATCAGCATCGACCCGCAGCGTGATGACGCCAAACGCCTGAACGCCTACGCCCGCAGCTTCCAGAACGGTCCGGGCTGGAGCTGGCTGACCGGCAGTGCGCAATCGATCGACGCCACCCTCAAAGGCCTCGGCACGTTCAGCGGCGACTTCAAGAACCACCAGCCGCTGATCCTCGTCGGTGACGGCAACAGCCGCCACTGGACGCGCTATTACGGTTTCACCGACCCGACCGTACTGACCCGTGAAGTGGAGAAACTCAGCGGCCAGCGCAACAGCCACGCCAAACACACTGCCATTGCCATGGAGCAGCAACCATGAGAGTCATCGACTGGGTTGCGTTGAGCCTGTGCTTCTGGATTTTCAGCTCGTTGGCCTTCGCTCACGAAGGGCACGAAGAACCCGCTCCCGTCGTGGCCACCGCACAACCGGCGAGCGGCACGCGCGATGCGAAAACCTGGTTCACCGACACGCCGTTGCAGGACCAGAACGGCGAGACCCTGCACTTTTACAGCGACGCGCTGCATAACCGCGTGGTGCTGCTGAACGTGATTTTCACCAGTTGCACGGATGCCTGCCCGCTGATCACTCGCAAGCTCAAGGAAGTGCGTGAGTTGCTGGGCGATAAAGCAGACGGCATTACCTTTATCTCCCTTACCAGTGATCCGCTGCGGGATACCCCGGCGGTACTCAAGGCTTACACCTTGAAGCAGGGCGTCAATGGCCCCCACTGGCTTTTTCTCACTGGCGACAAGGCGCAAATGGATCTGGTGCTGGGGCGCATCGGCCAGATCGTGCCGACTCCCGAGCAACATTCAACGCAACTGATTGTGGGTGACGTGGCCAACAAACGCTGGAGCAAAATCCGCCCCGATGCCCCGGCCGCCGCCATTGCCCAGCGCTTGCAATTGCTGACAATGCCCGTGGCCGGTCGCTGAGCCCGCACCATGAAAATCTCCCTGATCCTCGGCCTGTTCCTGATCGGCAATCTTCATTGCGCTGCCGATACGTTGCCCTTGAACCCTGACGAAAGTGCCGGCAAACGGCTGTACCGCGAGGGTGTGTCGGGCAGCGGTGAACCGATCATGGCGCGTATCGGGGCGACGGGCATGTTGCTGCCGGCCACCAGCCTGCCGTGCGCCAACTGCCACGGCACCGATGGCCTGGGCCGGCCCGAGGGCGGGGTGCGTCCACCCGATCTGAGCTGGTCGCGGCTGACCAGCACCTATGGCCAACGGCACGTCAATGGCCGCAACTACCCGGCGTACACCGACGGCACCCTGGCGCGGGCGATTCAGGAGGGGCGCGATTCCGCCAACAATCGCCTCGACCCGGCGATGCCGCGGTTCGTGTTATCGATGAAGGATCAGCGCAACCTCACGGCCTACCTCAAACGCCTGGCCGATGAGCGCGACCCCGGCCTGACGCCTGACAGCCTGCACCTGGGCACGTTGTTGCCGAGTCAGGGACCGTTGGCGGAGGAGGGCGCGACGGTGGCAGCGGTACTCAAAGGCAGCGTGGCGCGAATCAACAAGGCGGGGGGGATTCATGGCCGGCAGGTGCGCCTGACGATCCTCGACCCGGGGCCGGACCCTGTCAGTGCCGGGCGGGCGCTGGATCAGTTGATCTATCAGGAGCAGGTGTTTGCCCTGATCGCGCCATTGGCGCCGGCACTCGACACGCAACTGGTTTCGCGTCTGGAGCAGGCGGGCATTCCGTTGATCGGTCCGCTCTCGTTGCAGGGTACGGCGCAGAGCAGTCGACAGATTTTTGAACCGATGCCCGGGGTGCGCGAGCAACTGATCGCCCTGGCCGATTACGCCACCGGGAGTTTGCGCGTGCTCCAGGGCCCGACGCTGATTACCTACACGGACGATCCCGGTCAACGACTGGCGGCTCATACCCTGCGTCAGTATTTGCAAGATCACGCCTGGCAAAATGTCAGCCTGCAGGCCTACGACCCGGTAAAGGACCAACTGCCGCTGGGCTCGCGCTCATTGTTTTACCTGGGCTGCGGTAGCGATTTCAGCCTGCTCGCCGAAAGGTTGCAGAGGGCGGGGCAGGTTCCTTACCTGTTCGCCATGGCGAATCAGGTGGCGGGTGACCTTTTGCGAGTGCCCAGTGGTTTTTCCCGGCGGTTGTTTTTGTCCTATCCGTTCGTGCCCAGCGACTGGACCCTGGCCGGGCGCCTGGCCCTGATCCAGTTGCGCGAACAGCAGGGGCTCGGTGGCCAGCACGCGGTGCTGCAAGTCGGCGCGTTCAGTTCGATGCTGTTGCTCAGCGAAGGCATGAAGCAGGCCGGGCGCGACGCCAGCCGCGAGAAGCTGATCTATGCGCTGGAAGGCCTGCATGACTTCGACACCGGGCTGACCCCACGCCTCAACTTCGGGCCGGGCCAGCGACTGGGCTTGAGCGGCGCGCATATCGTCACCGTGGATTTGCCCGACCAGCGCTTCTACCTGGTCGCCCCTTACAAGCCCATTACCGCGAAACCCTGACCGGAGGCCTCGATCATGACGCTCAAGACTCTGTTGACCCTGCTGACGCTGTGGCTGCCGGTGGCGTTCGCCAGCAACGGCCCGGTCGCAGCGCGGGTCAATGGCGAGGAGATTTCCCAGTTCCGCCTCGAACGCTATTTTGCCGAGTACCTGGAGGACCAGGGCCGGGCGCTGGGCAGCATTCGTAATCCCAAGGCGTACAAGCAACTTCGGCAAAAGGCGCTGGACGCATTGATCGATCGCGAGTTGCTGTGGCAGGAAGCGGTCAAGCGTGGGGTGGTGATCAGCGATGCCACCGTGCAACGCCAGGTTGAACAGACCCGGCAGGCCATTGGCGGTGCCGAGAAATTCGCTCGGCGCCTGGAAGACGCAGGTTTCGACGAGGCCGGTTTTGTTGAATACACCCGCCGTGAACTCGCGGCTCAGCAGGTCTTTGCCGAGCTGACCAGCGTCGAGGGGCCGGACGAAAAACAGGTCCGCGCGTTCTATGAAGAACACCGCGCGCAGATGAGCCAGCCCGAAGCGGTGCAGGCACGGCACATCCTGATCAAGGTTGCCCAGGACGCCGATGCCGCCACAGTCGAAGCGGCGCGGCTACGCTTGGTGCACATGCAGGCGACAATCCGCCAGGGCGCGGACTTCGCCAGCGTGGCCCGGACGGGGTCCGAAGATGCCTCGGCGAGTGAGGGCGGAGATCTGGGCTATTTTCCACGTGGCCGCATGCTGCCAGCGTTTGAAGCGGCAGCCTTTGCCCTGGCACCGGGCGCGGTGAGTGAGCCGGTTCGCACGGCACTGGGCTGGCACTTGATCCAGGTGCAGAACCACAGGGAGGTGACCGATGTCACAGAGGTGCAAGGGCTTGAGATGGTCAGGGCGTACCTCGACCGACAGCAACAGGCTCAGGTTCGCCTGCAGGTTTTGGCGCAACTGCGATCGCGTAATCGAATCGAACGAATTGACGATGAATGAAGGTTCCCCCCCAATAGTGGGGAAAAGCTTCAGGGCAATTCCGTGTGCGCCCCCGCCTTTGGGGGGCGGTGTATTTGGGCGGAAAGGCTTTTTTATGAAAATCAAACACATACAGTGGTGAAACACCCGGCACCCAGCCTGGCATGAAGTGTGCGTTAGCCTCGGTAAGGCGAGCACTCTGCCAGGTTCGGAACTCGGGCCTGCGGTTTCAAGGAGTCCACCTTGTTAAACAAAGTACTGGTTGTCGATGACGAACAGCTTCTTGCACAAAACCTCAAGGATTACCTTGAGGCGCAAGCACTGGACGTCCGGGTTGCACATGACGGTGCGGCGGCTATCGGCGAAGCCGAGCAGTTTGCACCCGATGTGATGGTGTTCGATTACCGCTTGCCCGATATGGAAGGCTTTGAGGTGCTCGATGCCATCCGCCGGAACAGGAACTGTCATTTTGTGCTGATTACCGGGCACCCGACCGCTGAAGTCTGTGAGCGGGCCCGGCAGGTGGGAGTCAGCCATATCCTGTTCAAACCGTTTCCAATGGCGGAACTGGCCCGTGCAGTCTGTGACCTTCTGGGGATGGAGCGCGAACCCAAAGCAGGCGCGCGCACATCCGAGGGGTTTGTCGAACGACGCCAGAGCAGGACCGAGAGTTTCCCGCTGCAGTTGTACGACGGCAGTTGGGTGCTGGCGGATCGTCGACGCAATCCCTCGACGTCCAAGGCACCAGACGACGAACAATTGCTCACCGGGGAGTAGTGGCGCGACCAGCCGTTGCGGTAACCGCCGTAATTGCTCGCCGCGTCGACAGGGCTCAAAGCCCCCGGCGTTGGAGAGCAAGCCATGGACCGTCTATCCCTTGCCGTCGAACCGGCGCAGTTGGAATCCGTACCGTCGCGCTTTTCCAGTGAGCAATTGGCCCAGGCCCGATCACTGGCCGCCAGTTCCGGCGAGCGGATGCTCGAAGCCCTCGGGGTGTTGTGCGAACTGGCCCCCATGCCCTTCATCCAGTGCCTCGGCGCCACCCTGCATTATCCGGTGCTCGACACCGACAACCTGTTCAAGTCCACTCCCGTATTCGACAGGGTCACCCTGGCCCAATGCCTCAAGCGCGAATTCATTCTGTTGCGCCACGACGAGGAGATCATCGGCGTGTTCGCCGATCCGTTCGACACGTCGCGCCTGGCCTGGATCGATGACTGCCTGCACGGCGCGCCGCTGTACCTGGTGCATGCCGACGACCTGAAAGCCTATCTGGCACGTCACGAAGAGAGCTTCCATGCGGTGGAATCGCTCAACGCCCAGGCCGATGCCAACATCGAAACCGACACCCTGCAAAGCCTGTCTCTGACCAGCATCAGCGAAGACGCCAGCGTCGTCGTCAAACTGGTCAACTCGACCCTGTACGACGCCTTGAAAATGCACGCCAGCGATATCCATTTGGGCACCACCGGCAGCGGCCTGGTGATCAAGTACCGCATCGACGGCGTGCTCAACAACATCAGCAAGATCCAGGGCAGCGAGTTCGCCGAGCAGGTGATTTCCAGGGTCAAGGTCATGGCCGAACTGGACATCGGCGAGAAGCGCGTGCCTCAGGACGGTCGCTTCAAGATCGGCATCAGTGGCCGGCAGATCGACTTCCGGGTCTCGATCATGCCGAGCATCTTCGGTGAAGACGCGGTGCTGCGGGTGCTCGACAAACAGGACCTGGCGGACAAGGTCTGCGGCGTGCAGTTGCAGGCCCTGGGCTTTGAAGACGAAACCTTGCGCCAACTGCGCAGGCTGGCGGCCGAACCCTACGGCATGGTGCTGGTGACCGGCCCCACCGGCAGCGGCAAGACCACCACGCTGTACGCGATGATCACCGAGATCAACCACGGCGTGGACAAGATCATCACCATTGAAGACCCGGTGGAATATCAGTTGCCGGGCGTGCTGCAAATCCCTGTGAATGAAAAGAAAGGCCTGACCTTCGCTCGTGGCTTGCGCTCGATCCTGCGTCATGACCCGGACAAGATCATGGTCGGTGAAATCCGTGACCCCGACACCGCGCAGATCGCCGTGCAATCGGCGCTCACCGGTCACCTGGTGTTCACCACGATCCACGCCAACAACGTGTTCGATGTCATCGGCCGGTTCACCCAGATGGAAATCGATCCCTACAGCCTCGTCTCGGCGCTCAATGCCGTGCTGGCGCAGCGCTTGATCCGCCTGGTTTGCACCAGTTGCAGCGCGCCGTGCACCCCGACCGATGACGAATTGCTCGCTTCGGGTCTCGACCCCCACAACGTCGATCACTTCCACTTCGTTCACGGCAAGGGCTGCGGGCATTGCCGGGGCACCGGTTATCGCGGGCGCACGGCGATCGCCGAGCTGCTGCACCTGGACGACGAGTTGCGGCAGATGATCGTCGAGCGCCAACCGATTTCGAAAATCAAAACCCATGCGTGCAAACGAGGCTTGCGCTTGCTGCGCGAGTCGGCGCTGGAACTGGTTCAGGAAGGGCGCACCACGCTCGAGGAGATCAATCGTGTCACTTTTGTCTCGTGATCGTTTTATCGCCGTGCTCGGCGCCAGTGGGGTCGGCCTCGGCCAGCGTCGTGGCAGTGAAACCCTGTGGCTGGGCAGCGTCGGTTTTATCGACGAAGGCTTCCACGCCTGGGCGGTGGCGCTGGACACCCTCGATCATCTGCTGGCCGATCACACCCACGCCGGTGCCGAGTTGAGCGTGGTGATTTCCGGGCACTTCAGCCGTTTCTGTCTGGTGCCCTGGAGCGAACAGATCAGCAGCCCTGACGAATTACTCGGGTTTGCCCGGCTGTGCTTCGAAGACCTTTACGGCGTGCCGACGCAACCCTGGAGCCTGGTGCTCTCGCCGGAACCGGCCGGCTACGACCGGGTCGCCAGCGCACTGCCGCAGGATTTGCTGACGCGTCTGCGCACCCTGGTCAGCGCCCGGGGCCTGCGCCTGCGTTCGGTGCAGCCGTACCTGATGACGGCGTTCAACCACTTCGATAAAAGCCTCGAAACCGGCGACTTCCTGTTCGTGGTCGCCGAGCCGGTACGCAGCGTATTGCTGCTGGCCCGGGAAGGCCGCTGGGCCTCGGTGCGTTCGGTGGGCACCGGCGACAGCGACGCCGCACTGACCGCGTTGATCGGTCGTGAAAGCCAATTGCAGGCCTCCACCAGCGAGCGGCCACTGAACGTTTACCTGCATGCGCCCGCGCGTATCGATGTGCAACCCGACATTCCCGGCGTGCACTTGCGCACCCTTGAAGAAGACCGGACAACCGTACGCGATGGCTTGTACGTCATGTCCCGGGCGGTGGCCTGACATGCGCGCCCTGATGCTCGACTTTCAGCCGCGCCGCCGCTCGGGCCCTCTGGGCTGGAGCCTGCTGGCCGTGGGCGTGGTGTTGAGCCTGATTTGCGTGCTGGTTCAGCAACACCTCAGTGATCAGACCGCGCAACAACAGGGTCATCTGCAAACCGCCCAGCGTGTCCTCACCGGCGACGATGGCGGCAAGGTCAGCCTGACCCCGGCGCAAATCCGCGAGCAGGCACAAAACCTCGCCGAGATGCGCAAGGTCTCGCAGCAACTGCGCCGGCCGTGGGAGCGCCTGTTCGCCATGCTCGAAGCCATGCCCCGGGGCGATATCGCCTTGCTGACCCTGACCCCCGACGCGCGCAAAGGCCAGGTGCGGATCAGCGCCGAGGCGAAAGACCTCGACGCCATGCTCGACTTCCACCGCAACCTGGAGGCCAGCGACGAACTGTCCGATGTGTCGCTGCTGAGCCACGAAATCGTGGCCAACGTGCCCGAGCACCCGGTGCAATTCAACCTGTCGGCTACCTGGGAGATTGGCGATGCAAATCCCTAGACTGATCGTCCACGAATACCTGCAAGGCCTGGGCATTCCCGGTCTGGCAGGGATGGCGCTGCTGGCGTTGGCATCGGTCTATGGCCTGGCGGGCTTGATGCCGGACTGGCAGTCGCTGCAACAGCTCAGCCAACAGACCCGCGAAGCCAGTGAATACCTGGCCAGGGTTGAAGACGGCAGCGTCGCCGCGCCGGTGGTGCCACAACGTCAGCTCGACGACTTCCGCAGCAAGCTGCCTTCGCAGCCGCAAGCCACGGTGGCCATCGACAAGATCTACGCGTTGGCGGCCCAGGAACACATCACCCTGGCACGCGGTGAATATGCCCTGGGCATCGACCCCAAGACCCATCTGGCGCGCTATCAGATTCTGCTGCCGGTGCGTGGCAGCTACCCGCAACTGCGGCGCTTCCTGCATGCCTTGCTCGGTCAGTTGCCGGCGGTGGTGGTGGAGGACGTGGAGTTCCAGCGTAAAAAGATCGCCGACACCGACCTGACCGGGCGGATCCGCATGACCCTCTACCTGTCGAGGTCATGATGAATACCAAACGCGTAGCGGGGTGGGTGGGGTTCTTCGGCGTAGCGGCGGGGCTGGCCTGGTTGCCTGATTACTGGATGTCGGCGGACGACGGCGAGGCGGCCGTCACCGTCGTGGCCACGGCGGCCAACAGCAAAACCCGCGGTGCCCTGCCTGCCGCGCCAGCCACCGGCAAAGCCGCTGTGATCAAGGACTTGAGCCCGGCGGGCGACCTGTTCGCCGCCCGCAGCTGGAAGGCTGAACCGACGCTCGCCAGCGTCACCGAACAACCCGTCAACGTGACCCCGGTGGTGACCGTCCCCAGTGCACCGCCAATGCCTTTCCAGTTTATCGGGCGCATGGATGATCGTTCAGACCAGCAAGTGTTTTTGTTGAGCGGAGAAAAAATATACGTCGTACGCAAAGGGGATGTGATCGACGAAACCTGGCGGATCGTGGGCATTTCCGATGTGGAACTGAGCTTCGTCTACCTGCCTTTGCATTTGTCCCAGACCTTGTCTATGGGGAGCACGCCATGAATAGATCCCGTTTGCTGATGAGCTTTTGCTGTGCGTGTGCCGGGCTGGTGGCGTGCAGTTCTGCCCAGGTCGCCAACAAGGAAGCGTCCGAGCTGATCGAGCAGGGACAATACGAGGCCGGCCTGGCGCGTATTGAAGAAGGGCTGCGGGAAAACCCTCGAAATACCGAACTGCACCTGGCCCGCAACTCCGCCCACGCCAAGGCGATTACCGCGCTGTTGACCGAGGCTGACACCGACCGTTCGCACCGGGACTTCGCCGCCGCGCGCGTCAGCTACAACCGGGTGCTGACCATCGAGCCGAACAACCGGCGCGCCCAGGATGCAATGCGCCAGCTCGACTACATGCGCAGCCTCGATGAAAAGCTCGAGCTGGCCCGTGGCGACTTGCGTCGCGGCGACATCTACGGGGCCGACCGTCAGGTCAAACAGATCCTCGAACTGGACCCGAAAAATGAAGGCGCCCTGGAACTGCAAAGCAACATCCGTCTGGTCCAGAGCCGCAACGTCATCCAGTACCCACAACTGCGCACACGCCTGGAACGGCCCGTGACCCTGGAGTTTCGCGACGCCAACCTGAAAACCATTTTCGAGGTGCTGTCCCAGGTCGCCGGGTTGAACTTCATCTTCGACAAGGACCTGCGCCCGGACATGAAAGCCACGATCTTCGTGCGTGACGTGCGCATCGAAGACGCCGTGGAACTGCTGCTGCAACAGAACCAGTTGCATCAGAAAGTGGTGAACGAAAACACCTTGCTGATCTACCCGGACTCACCGCAAAAGCTCAAGGATTACCAGGAGCTGGTGATGCGCACCTTCTACCTGACCAGCATCGATGCCAACACCGCGCTGAACATGATCAAAACCATGCTCAAGACCCGCGACGTGTTTGTCGATGAGCGCCTCAACACCCTGACCATGCGCGACTCCGAAGACGCGATCCGCATGGCGGAAAAACTCCTGCAATCGCAAGACCAGTCCAACCCCGAAGTGGTGCTGGAAGTGGAGGTGATGGAGGTCGCCACCCAACGGATTCTCGACCTCGGCCTGCAATGGCCGAACACCTTCGGCGTGGTCAACGGCGACGGTTCGCCGGTGCAGATTCTCGATCAATTGAAAGGCATCGACTCCAGCCGGATCACCATCTCGCCTTCGCCGCAAGCCAAGATCAATGCCCAGGACAACGACATCAACACCCTGGCCAGCCCGGTGATTCGTGTCAGCAACCGCGAGCAGGCGCGCATCCACATTGGTCAGCGCGTGCCGATCATCAGCGCCACGTCGGTGCCGTCCACCCAAGGTCCGGTGATCACCGAAAGCGTCACCTACCTGGACGTCGGTCTGAAGCTGGAAGTGCAGCCGACCGTGCACCTGAACAACGAAGTGGCGATCAAGATAGCGCTGGAAGTGAGTAACGCCACGCCACTGGAACCGACCCGCCAGGGCACGATTCCGGTGCAGGTCGATACCCGTAACGCCCAGACCACCCTGCGCCTGCATGACGGCGAAACCCAGATTCTCGCCGGCCTGATGCGCAACGACCATGGCGCCACCGGCAACAAGATCCCGGGGCTTGGCGACATTCCTGGCCTGGGTCGGTTGTTTGGCAGCAACAAGGACAACGTCAGCAAATCGGAACTGGTGCTGTCGATCACGCCACGGATCGTGCGCAACCTGCCGTACCAGAGTCCGTCGGACATGGAATTCCCGACCGGCACCGAAACCAGCATGCGCATTCAGGCACCGGACCGGCAGATGGAACCGCCCATTCAGAACGAGCACATCGATCGGCCAGTGGCGGCTTCAACCACTCAAGTGTTTATCGAGAAGCCTTGATCATGAACGCCTCGCAACGCGGTTTTACCCTGATCGAAGTCGTGGTGACGCTGGCCCTGATCGGCTTGCTGGCCGGCATGGCCGCACCGCTGACCGAGACCGTGGTGCGCCGGGGCAAAGAGCAGGAACTGCGCACCGCGCTGTACCAGATTCGCGATGCCATCGACGCGTACAAACGCGCATTCGACGCCGGTTACATCGAGAAGTCCCTGAACAGCAGCGGCTATCCGCCGAACCTGAAAGTGTTGGTGGAGGGGGTGCGCGATGTGCGCAGCGCCAAGGGGGCCAAGTTCTATTTTCTGCGGCGCGTGCCCCATGACCCGCTGAAGCCGGTCAAGCGTGACGACGACGGCGGCTGGGGTTTGCGCTCCTATGACAGCACGGCTCAAAACCCGCGTGAGGGCCAAGACGTCTTTGACGTTTATTCCCAGGCGCGGGGCAAAGGGCTTAACGGCATCGCCTACCGGGAGTGGTGAGCTTATGCGTCGGGAAAAGGGGTTTACCTTGCTGGAACTGATGGTGGTCATGGCAATCATCGCAACCCTGATGACCATCGCCTTGCCACGTTATTTCAACAGCCTAGAGGCCTCGAAAGAGACCACGCTGCGCCAGAGCCTCTCGGTGATGCGCGAAGCCCTGGATCACTACTACGGCGACACCGGGCGTTATCCCGATTCCCTTGAGCAACTGGTGGAACAACGCTACCTGCGCAACCCGCCGATGGACCCGATTGCCGAACGCAAGGACCTCTGGGTCATGGTCGCACCACCGGACGGCGTACCGGGTGGCGTTGCCGATATCAAAAGCGGGGCGACAGGGAGGGCGCGTGATGGCAGCCTCTATTCCGAGTGGTAAACCTTCGAACGAGGGCGGTTTCACTTACCTGGGCGTGCTGTTCCTGATCATGCTGATGGGCATGGGCCTGGCCACTGCCGGCGAGTTGTGGTCGACCCTCTCGCGCCGTGATCGTGAGCGCCAGTTGCTCTGGGTCGGCACGCAATACGCCCAGGCATTGCGCAGCTACTACCGCAGTTCACCAGGCTTGGCGCAATACCCGAAGGAGCTGGTAGACCTGTTGCAGGACGAGCGTTTTCCCAGCCCAAAACACCATATCCGGCAGCTGTATCCGGACCCGATCGGCGGCGGCGAATGGAGCCTGATGCGCGGTTTCGACGGCCGAATCACCGGCCTCAACAGCGCCTCCACGGACACGCCGCTCAAGCAGGCGGACTTCCCCTCTCAGTGGTCGGATTTTGCCGGTATGGCGAGTTACAAGGACTGGCAGTTCGTGGCCGAGAAAGCCTTTCTCGAGGGCACATCGGGACCTGCCAAGGGCCAGTCACAATCGCCCGAAGCGTTGCAGCCATGAATCGATTCTGCGTGGCCGTGATCCTGATGCTGGCGTCTGCTGCCGCCACGGCCGGCGAAGAGGACGAAATGATGGGGTTCATCGTCGATGACACGATCTCGCACATCGGTCACGACTTTTACTACTCGTTCAGTGAACGCCTGCGCGCCACCAGCCCGATGGATTTCAACCTGGTGGTACGCGAACGACCTTCGGCGCGGTGGGGCGCCCTGGTCACTGTGGAATATCAGCAGCGTCTGGTTTACCGGCGTTTTTTGCCGCCGAACACCGTGGAACTCAAGGAAGAGGCCTATGACGCCGCCGACTGGGTCCGCGGGCAGATCGTCCAGCGCAAGCTGGAAGCCTTGTTGCAGGACACAACGGACCTTGAGAGGGACGAACTATGAAAACCACAACGTTCTCGCAGCACCGCCTGTTTTCAAGGGCAGGCATCTGGTTGGTCGGGCTCGGCAGTTGCGGCCTGGTCCAGGCCACCGAACTGGTCTACACGCCCATCAACCCCTCGTTTGGCGGCAACCCGCTGAACGGGACCTGGCTGCTCAACAACGCCCAGGCGCAAAACGATTACGACGATCCTGACTTGAAAAAACGCACCGCCGCGGCCGGCACTTCGGCGCTGGAGCGGTTCTCCAGTCAGTTGCAGTCGCGGTTGCTCGGGCAGTTGCTGGACAACATTTCCGCGGGCAACACCGGGAGCCTGACCACCGACGCTTTTATCGTCAACGTGGTCGACGACTCCGGCCAATTGACCATCGTCGTGACCGACCGAGCGACCGGTGAAGTCTCCGAAATTCAGGTGAGCGGCCTGGCCCCTTGAAGGGATCCGGGTTGATGGGGAGGGAAGGATATGAAAAGAATAATGGTGCTAGGGCTGATGTTGGCGGCGTTACAGGGGTGCAGTCTGCGCGAGCCGATCGGGGCTGAGCAGGACACCGAAACCCCGACGCTGACCCCGAGGGCTTCGACTTACTACGACTTGATCAACATGCCACGACCCAAGGGGCGGTTGATGGCGGTGGTGTACGGTTTCCGCGACCAGACCGGGCAATACAAACCGACCCCGGCCAGTTCGTTTTCTACCAGCGTCACTCAAGGCGCGGCGAGCATGCTGATGGATGCGTTGCAGGCCAGCGGCTGGTTTGTGGTGCTGGAGCGGGAGGGGCTGCAGAACCTGCTGACCGAACGCAAGATCATCCGCGCCTCGCAGAAAAAACCGAACACGCCGGTGAATATCCAGGGTGAATTGCCACCGTTGCAAGCGGCGAACATGATGCTTGAGGGCGGGATCATTGCGTACGACACCAATGTGAAAAGCGGAGGGGAAGGGGCGCGTTACCTGGGTATCGATATTTCCCGGGAGTATCGGGTGGATCAGGTCACGGTGAACCTGCGGGCGGTGGATGTGCGCAGTGGGCAGGTGCTGGCCAATGTGATGACCAGCAAGACGATCTACTCCGTGGGTCGTAGTGCCGGGGTGTTCAAGTTTATCGAGTTCAAGAAGTTGCTTGAGGCGGAGGTTGGCTACACCACCAACGAGCCGGCGCAGTTGTGTGTGTTGTCGGCGATCGAGGCGGCGGTGGGGCATCTTCTGGCGCAGGGGATCGAGCGGCGTTTGTGGCAGGTGGCGGGGGATAATTCGCCTGAGAGCGGCGAGACGCTTGACCGGTATCTGACCCAGAACAAGGTGGTGCCTGAAGAAGAGTGACCGAGGCGGCCTCCGGGCCGACCTGGTTCATGCGGATGTACCCCCGAACCTCTGTAGGAACCGGCTTGCTGCGGGCGGCGTTCCGGCGATGGCGGCCTGATGGCGGACCATTTTCTTTCGGGTGTACATATCCATTCCTGCGGTAACGGCCACTTATGGTTTCGCCCTTACGGCGAGTCCCTTTTGGCAAACGCCCCAAAAGGAACCAAAAGGTCTCGCCCCGGCGTCCGGCCCCTCGCTAAGGCTCGGCGTTCCCTCGCTCCGGTCCTGCTCCGTGGGCCCGCCGCGATCGGCCATCCATGGCCGTGCGCGGCTAACCCGGCATCCATGCCGGGTTGCCCACTGCGCAGAACCTCCACTCGGCCTCCCGAAGGGGCGGGCAGATCAAAATCAAAAGCGCAAGGCGAGCTAACGCTCGGCCTCGTGGTTAGGTGGGTGTTCGCCGTACCATTGTAGGAGCCGGCTTGCCGGCGATAGCGTCCTTCCAGCCAACCCTTCACTCACGAATACCCCCACCCCCTGTAGGAGCCGGCTTGCTGGCGATGGCGTCTGTCCAGCCAATACATACGTTGACTGATCCACCGCTATCGTCGGAACGCCGCCCGCAGCAAGCCGGCTCCTACAGGGGATCGTATTTATCCAACAACACATATGCATTTCCCTTGTAGGAGCCAGCTTGCTGGCGATGGCGTCCTTTCAGGCGATAAATGCGTCGACTGACCCACCGCCACCGCCACCGCCACCGCCACCGCCATCGCCGGCAAGCCGGCTCCTACAGGGATCGGCGTGCGCTTTTGATTTTCACCACTCATCAGGCCGAGCGTTAGCTCGCCTTCAGCTTTTGATCTGGACGCACCGCCCCCTCGAGAGGCCGAGTGGAGGTTCTGCGCAGTGGGCAACCCGGCATGGATGCCGGGTTAGCCGCCCCCGGCCAGGGATGGCCGATGGCGGCGGGCCCACGGAGCAGGACCGGAGCGAGGGCATGCCGAGCCTAGGCGAGGCACCGAACGAAAGGGGCAAGAGCGCTTGGTTACTTGGCGCTTCTCCAAGTGACTCGCCGTAAGGGCGAAACCCATAGTGGCCGTTACCGCAGCAATGGATATGTACACCTGAAAGATAATCGTCGCCTGTCAAGACGCCTTCGCCGGCAAGCCTGGCTCCTACAGAAAGCAGGCCACAAAAAAACCGCGCCCCCCTCAAGGGCCGCGGTTTTTTATACCCCCCGCAATTACTGCTGCAACACCGTCGCCTGGTTATCCATACCCACCTGTTGAATGGTCGCCATCTGCGTCACGCCACTCTGATCAACATTGGCAATGTTCCCGATACCGCTCTGGGTTACATACGCCACGTTCATGCTGTCGGTCTGTTTCAGAGTGATCTTGTTATCGTTGCCCCACTGGCTGGTAGAGGCCAGGTTGCTGGTGCCGGACTGGTCGAATTCGCTACGGTTATTCATGCCGTTACTGCTGCCCTCGACCAGGTTGGTGGTGCCGCGCTGGTCGGCGATGAGGACGTTGTCGGTGCCGTTCTGATCGAAGTACAGCTCGTTGTAGTTCTCCGCCTGGCTGACGATGGTTTTGTTGCCCATACCGGTCTGGCTGGTGGTCATGACATGGCCGACGCCGTCCTGGGTGAAGTTGGCAATGTTTTCCTTGCCGTTCTGAGTGATGGTTGCGTTCTGGTTGCTGCCAAATTGACCACCTTTTTGCGGGCCTTTCCAATTGCTGGCGTAGACCTTGTTGTCGCTACCCACCGAAGTCGCGGTGAGCGAATGGCCTTCGCCGGACTGATAGGTGAAATGCACGTTACCCGTACCCGTCTGGTACAGCGCCAGGGTCGAGCCGGTTGACTCGAACTGGTCGGCGTAGATCGCGTTGAGGTTGCCGACCTGGAAGACCTGGGCGGTGTTGTTTTCGCCGAAGCTCTGGTCGACCACGGTTTCGTTGGTCTCGCCCATCTGGTCGACGGTGGCCGTGCTGCCCGCTTGCCCGTCTTGCCAGATCTCGGTGCCGTTGCCGTCGCCGTTCTGGTTGATGGTCAGGTTGCCGCCGTCGCCGTTGCGTTGGTCGCCGTAGGCATAGTTGTTGGCGCCGGACTGGTTGATGTCGATCTGACCGCCCATGTGGTTGATCTGTTCGGCGGTGGCGTAGTTGGTGGTGCCGTACTGGATGATCACCGCCATGTTGCCGATGCCGGGCTGGATCTGTTCGATGTTGGCTTCATTGCTGTCGCCGTACTGGAAAGTTTGACCGGAAGTGCCCTCCTGGCTGTCCTGATAGACGAATGAAAAGTTACCGCTGCCTTCCTGCTGTTGCAGCACTTCGCCGCCGCCCGCGCCGATCGATTGACTGGCATGGCTGGTGTTGAAGCTGCCGGTCTGTTTCTGGGTGATGGTGCTGTTGTCTTCATACAATTGCTCGGCGTAACCGGCGTTGTATTCACCGACCTGGTTCTGGTCGATGGTGCTGGTGGCCGAGTCCTGCACCGCAGCCGCATCGTTGCCTTCGCCAAGTTGCTGCTGGGTGGCGGTGCTGTAGGGGGCCTTGGTCTGTTTCACATTGGCGATGTTGGCGGTGCCGACCTGGTCCTGGGTGGAAATGCTGTCGTTGGCCAACGCATGGGCACTGGCAATGACCAGGATCGCGGCGGTGAGGGGCGTCAGTTTGAACATGATGAAACCTCCATGTGGTGCGGTGCTTTAGCGGTATTGTTTGACTGAAACGCTCATGCCGTTTCCCGATTGGGTCACGGCGCTGGAAAGCCCCGTGCCGGCCTGGTCGATGCTGGCGTCGTTGTTATTGCCGTTCTGGGATATCTGTGCGCGGTTCTGGCTGCCGGTCTGGGTGATCGAGGCCGAGTTGCCGGAACCTTGCTGAGTGATCATTGCCATCAGGTCGCTGCCTTGTTGCAGGATGTAGGCTTCCTGATTGCTCCCCGACTGGACGATGGTGCCGAGCAGCGACTGGCCGTTCTGTTGCAGCAGCGCCACGTTGGCCTGGCCGTTCTGGTCGATCAGCGCGTGCTGGCCAATCGGCGGTGGCAACTCGCCGAGGTCGGTGCCGGGGCCCAGGTCATCGTTCTCCATCAGATCGTCGGCGCGCACGCCCGCGCTGCTGCAGAGCAGAAGCAGGCAGAGCAGGGCGGCGGTCGACGTTTTCATGAGACTGTCCTTTCGCAAGAGGCCAGCCCCATCGGCCACGTGACCGATGGGGCCAAGGCTCAGTTGGAGATCACCGTCACGGTGCGCACGGTGCCTTGGGACGAGGTGATGGTGGCCGTCGGGTTCGCCGATGGAATCACCGTGGTGGTGTTGTTCACCGTCAGCCGCCAGCGACCGGTCACCGCCACTGTGGCAGTGCCCAGGGTTGCCAACCCGGTTGGGGTGCTCACCCGGATGGTGACGACGTTGCCGGTGGTCACCGATGAGGTGCCCGCGAAGTCCCAGGTGAAGCGGTTGTTGGAGCGTGCCGACACCGTTGCCGTGGTCACCGTGAAGGTTTCTGCCGGTGGCCGTGGCGAGACTTGCACGGTGACCGTCGCCGGTGCCGTCGACTGGGCGCCGAAGCTGTCCCGGACGAAGTAGGTGAAGGTCGTGGTGAACGCCGTGGTGAAGTTGGCCGGTGGGGTGTATGTGATCACCGTACCGTTGCTGCTGACGCTGCCGCGACCGTTCGGTGGTTGCGTGAAGCTGGCGACCGCCAGCGGCACGTTGCCTTCCGGATCGGTGTCGTTGGCCAGCACACTGATCGGTATCGCCACGCCCAGGGTTGCGACGCTGTCGGCGACGGCCACCGGTGGCCGGTTAGGCGCCACGGTGATGGTCACGGTCGCCGGAGTGACCGAGGCCAGGCCTTTGATGTCTTGAGCTCTGTAGGTGAAGGTCGTGGTCATCGGCGCAGTGACTACGGGGGGCGGTGTGTAGACCACGGCGGTCGTGCCGCTCATCGCCACGGTGCCTTGCCCGGCGGCCGGCGGGGTCAGCGCGACGATGCTCAATGGCGTGTTGCCGTCCGGGTCGCTGTCGTTGGCCAGCAGGTTGAGGGTGATCGGCACCCCGAAGCTGGTGCTGCCGGTGTCGGCAACGGCCAGCGGCGCTTCGTTTTCACCGCTGTTCGGTTGTGTGCCGATCACCACCACAGGTTCGGTGTCGTTGCCGCCGGCTGCGGATTTGATCGTGACACTGGCCGGTGGCTGCGACAGATCGGCAACGCTCAGGCGTTGCAAGGTGCCGGTTTTCGTCAGCCGTCCGAAGCCTTGGGCGACCATGTCCGGCACCACGACTTCGTCTGACGAGGTGGCTTCGATCAGCAGGCTGTGATTACTCCAGTTGTAGCGTGCAGTCTGGATTTTCACGATGTCGGTGACTTTGCTCGACACTGCCGTTGGCCGGTTGGTGCCACTCGGGTCGGTCGCGGTGACCACGACCACCGGAGGAACCGTGCTGCCTGTCAAACGATGGCCGAAGAACTGGCCGGTGTTGTTGCCAAGCATGGTGACCAGGCAGGGCGATTGCGGTGGTCCGGGAACCAACGGCACGGTTTCACGGAAGCACAGGCTCGAACTGATGGCCGATTTGCCGAAGACTTCGACCCGGGTACTGCTCGTGCCCGGACCTGTCGGGAGGCGACGGTAAGTGGCGCGGCCGATTTCCACAGGGGTTTGCGCACGGCTGTCGAGGACTTTGCCGGACACGGTAAAGAGGTTGGTCTGAATGGTCCCGGCCGGACCCTGGACACGCAGGAAGTTATTGTTGAACGGGCTGCCGGTGACCGCTTCGCTGAGGTTCGGATCACCCACGAATGTCTCGATGGCGCCGGTGTCCGGATTCACTTCGGTGTACGGCCCGTTGACGCTGCGAAGAAATGGCCCGACCTCCCCGTTGAGTGCCCCGGCAAAGTTGCCCGGTGCGCCGATGCCGATGTCGCGGGTGATGTTGATCGCCCGGCGGCCCGGTGTGGTGACGTTGACTGTTTCCACGCCGTACGGGTGGGTGATGGTGTAGGTGCCCGCGACAGGTATGTTCACCCGCATGCGAATCCGCGCGAAGCTGGCCTGATCGCCGTCGACAGGGTTTTCCGCAGCGAACGCCGCTTCAATCCCGGCCACGTAGGCATCCACGCCATAACCACCTACATCATTGATGCTGGTCTCGGCGAGGAACCAGAACGCTTCCGGTGGCCAGTTATCCGGGAACACCATCGGCAGGGTGTCGTCGAAAATGCCGGGCTCCGGATTCAGGATGCACATATAGGCGGGGGCGCCAGGAGCACCCGGTGCCCGCGTGCTGGTAGCCCGTGACTGGCACAGTTCCAGCGACAGCAAGTTGCTGTCCTGATACCACATGGGGAATTTCCCCGTGGCGAAAGTGTAGGGGCCGGTATCGACGGCAGTGAGTTGCGCGAACGCACTGCCGGACAGCGAAAGAGTCAGCCCGAGCGCCTTGAGCGCGAAGCGTGGCCACTTGTTCATGATGCCTCCTGATGCGGATCTGGGCATGAGAGCGTTCATTGCACGATGACCACTTCTTCGGTATCGCTGCCGCCATTGGATGACGTCACCTGAACCTTGGCCGGTGGAATCGGCGAGATGCCGGTCGACAGGGATTTCTCTGCGCCGCTGCCACTGAGGGCGCCGATGGCGACACCCGTGCCGGAGGTGGCGGTGAGAATCGGTGGCGATGTTTCATCGCTGGTCGAGGCCACTACCGTGATTTGCCCGCTGCTCAGGCTGTACTCGGCCCGTGAAATCACCACCAGGTCGGTCAGCGGCATGGACAAGGAGGTTGGCGTGCTGGTAGGGATCGCCAGATGGTTGTCGGCCGTCACCAGCAAGCTGCTCGGCAACGTCGGGTTGGTGGCTGACTGGGCGTACCAGTGGCCGGTGGTGTTGGCCTCGATCAGGTTCAACACCGGGGTGTTGCTGTCCAGGGTCACGGTGGCCGGTGGTGGCGGGGCCATGACGAAAACATCCTGGTGGGCCACCGGGGCGCTGGCGCCGGCTGTGCGCGAATAGGTGCTGCGTTCGGCAATGATCGGAGTGGGGCGAACGAGCGTCGATAACTTGCCGGAAATGGCCATCACCGTCGTGCGCAAGTCCAGTCCGTTAGGCCCTTCAATGCGGATGTAGTTGGTATTGAAAGGGCTGCCGGTGAAGGCCTCTTCCAGGTTCGGATCGCCCACGAACGTGTCGGTTGAACCGGTAACCGGGTTGGGCTCGATGTAAGGGCCGTTGAGGCTGCGCAGGAAAGGGCCGATGTCCGCTTTGAGCGCACCGTCGTAGGTTTTCGGCGAGCCGATGCCGATGTCCCGGGTCATGTTGATCGCGCGGCGCCCGGGGGTATCGACGTTGAAGACATCGACGCCGTAAGGGTGGGTGATGACATAGGTGCCTGCGGTGGGCACGTCGACCCGAATACGGATACGGCCAAAACTGACCTGATCACCTTCCAGCGGGTCGCCACCACTGAACGCGGCTTCAACGGCGCTGACATAGGTCAGGTCGATGCCCCGTGCGGCATCGACGATGGATCCGTCGCCGGTGAACCAGAACGCTTCGTCGGGGAAGTTGGTCGGGAAAACGATGGGTTGAGTGTCATCGAAAATGCCGGGATTCGGATTCAAAAGGCACATGTAGGACGGTGCGCCGGGCGCACTCGGAACTCTGGAGCTGACGGCCTTGGACAGGCACAAGTCGAGGGTTCGACCGTGGGTGTCCTGATACCAGGAAGCGAAGTTACCGTCGGCGGGAACATAGGGGCCGGGGTCGACAGCAAACAGCGCAGCCTGGGCGACGCCTTGGGCCAGAGCGGACACGACCAGGGCGATCGTGGTTTTGGACAGTAAAGGGTGCATGAGTATTCCCTCTATCAGAGACCTGCCCCTTGGGGGGGTGGGTCAGTTGACGGGGGAGTCGGCAACTTCCGTACCAATCGTTGGAAACGGCCGGCAAAGGCCCGGCATTACAGCGTTTCGCTATTAAGCGTTGCCTGGATGCCGGACGAACCAACGGGCGACTGTCCCCAGCATTGGGGGGCGATGGGGATGCCGGGGAGGGCGGGAAACCTGTAGGAGCAAGCTTGCTCCTACAGACAGCTGGACGCAGTCGCTACTCGGTGGGGGCTAATTGATCCAGCGCCCGATTCACCGCCAACTCGCCCAGCATGATGACTTGCGCAATCCCCAGCAGGGAGTTGCGGCATGTCCCGTCCAGTTGATCCGCCAGGTCTGTCGCCATGACATTGGCCGATGCCAGGGATTCACACGCATGGGCCAGCAGGGTTTCGGTATCGAGTTCCGGGTTGACGATAAACAGGGTGGTGGGTGTTCGCGGAGTGGCTTTGATGTGAGCGTTCTGGGCGGCAGGGTTGAAGTAGAAATCGAGGGCGCGATTGACTGCCTCGCGATGTGCTTCTGAATCGGGATTGTCTTGCGGCGATGCCGGATCGGTGTCCGGTGGATTGGGCGTTACTTTGAACATTACAGGTACTCCTAATTAAAAAAGGAGCCTTCACCCTCGCTACCAAACGATGGGTGGCGGCCATACGCGGGTTGGTAGACCGGTAATTAGGAACCCGGCGCCCCCGAGGGAGCCCTGCGCATGGCCACCATAAAACAGAGACTAAAAAGGTCTGCTAACAGTGACGCAATACGCCTAATTGAACCGGGCTACCAAACCCCATCGCTGTATTTTTCAGCGACCGGAAAACGATAGAGCCCAGGCCCAAGGCGCACAAGCCGGCGGATTCTGGCGCAAGCGTAGGCAATGGCGCAAGGCGTTGTAGCCTGCGCGAAGTAACACGAAGTGTTTTTAAACAAGCGTCGTTAAACATGAGCAGGCATTGCTAAACATCGCGGAAAACGTCGGATATCTCTTCAGGGTTGACGGCCCCGCGCGCCCCTGCACGGATCCTGTTTTTGGCTGAGCGCCGCTATCGATACGCCCGAAGCAACGAAGGTGAGTCCTGCCCCTGCGTTCAGGCCATTTATCCGCCGTGGTAGCGCCAGACCGTGCTCGTGCCAGGGCGCAAAGTCAAAGCCACGGCATTTGTGGTTGCCGAACGGTTACGCGTGTATCGAGTGATGGATCCAACAGGGGATCGTCACGTCAACACCCAATACCGGGCAAATGCCTGACCGTGGGCTATAACCAATGGGGGGAATCGCCGGGAAGTACGCCCATGAACATGCCCACACAATCGCTCCAGTCCGAAGAGGGCGATGTGCGCTTGAGCTCGCGAAAGCAACCGTTCAATCTGCTGCGCTGG
Source organism: Pseudomonas sp. IT-P44 (assembly GCF_949768225.1). Classification (NCBI taxonomy): domain Bacteria; kingdom Pseudomonadati; phylum Pseudomonadota; class Gammaproteobacteria; order Pseudomonadales; family Pseudomonadaceae; genus Pseudomonas; species Pseudomonas sp. IT-P44. The sequence goes on from NZ_CATKQM010000005.1 coordinate 110,842, forward strand.
TTTTCCCTCATCAGCATGGCGGTGATTGGTACGGTGGCGGTGGCACTGGGGGCTGTGTCCACGCGATTTGTGATTACCGAGAGCGTGCAGCGCGATGCATTGCTGACCTCGCAGTTCATTCAGACGATTGCCTTGACCGAGGTGCGCCACGTCTCAATTCCCAATGTGCGCAGCATGGGCGAGCTGCTGGACCCGCGCAAGGACAAGGATTTCCCCGACGTAGACCCGATGGCCCGCGCCAACGCCCGGGGCGAATTTCTCGACCACATCGAGCACTTGCCTGACGTGATCCTTGCCAACATCTACGCCCCCGACCGCATGGTGATCTGGTCGACCAACCCGGCATTGATGGGCACCACGATCCATGCCGACGAAGACCTTGAGCGCGCATTCGCCTCCAGGACGCCGGTGTCGACCAGTTATCACGACGTGGACAAGACACGCATGGAGCAAAAGTTCGTCTCGCCGCCGGAATTCATCTTCATCGAAAACTACATTCCGCTGTTCGATGCCGACGGCGAGCACGTCACGGCGATGGTCGAGATCTACAAGGAACCCGAAGACCTGATCAGCCGCATGGAGCGCGGTCTGGTGCTGATCTGGCTGGCCACCGCACTGGGCGGCGGGCTGATTTATCTGGGGCTGTACTGGATCGTGCGGCGTGCGGCGATCCTGTTGGCGGCGCAACAAAAACAATTGATCACCAACGAAACCTTTGTCGCCCTGGGCGAGATGTCATCGGCGGTGGCCCACAGTTTGCGTAACCCGTTGGCGACCATTCGCTCCAGTGCCGAACTGGCGCTGGAGTTCGACAATGGCCCGGCGCACCAAAATATCAACGACATCATCGGGCAGGTCGATCGCATGTCGACGTGGGTCAGGGAATTGTTGCAATCCTTGCGCCCGCTCACCGATGAACCGGAACCGGTGAACCTGGTGGCGGCGGTGCACGACAGCCTCATGGCCTTCGAGCAGCAGATCGCCAAGGCCTGCGTTCATGTGGTGTTCGAGCCGAAGGACACGCCCATGGTCCTGAGCCAGCAGATGCAGTTGACGCAGATACTCAACCGTCTGCTGGCCAACGCGCTGGAGGCCATGGACCAGGGCGGCACGCTCACCGTCATTCTGGAGCCGACGGATGCCCGAGACGTCAGCGTGGTGGTGAGCGATACCGGCAGAGGCATGAACGAGGAACAGCGCAGCATGGCTTTCCGGCCGTTTTTCACCACCAAGCAAGGCGGGCTCGGCGTCGGGCTCGTACTGGTCAAGCGGATTATGGAGCGCTGCGGCGGTACGGTGAGCCTGGACAGTCGCGAGGGCGAGGGCACAAGTGTTCGCCTGTCGTTCCAACGCAGTCCCTGAAATGGGGAAGAACTTTCCCCGGTTGCGGGTGTCATTCCCCAGTCGTTTTTCGGGGCATGGCAAATTGATGTTGATAAGCCATTGTTTCTGCGAGCATTAGTGCGTTTGTATAGGCTGTAGCAAGTCTGGCGAGCTCCTTGCAAAACCCCCATTACCCCCTTCACGACTTCGAGGCGGCTGGTGATGGACAGAAAAGCGCTGCACCCCTGCAAATGGTTTGGTCTCCTGACGCCCCTTAGCGTTTTTGTGGCCATGACGCTCGGCACAACGAGCCTGCGCGCCAGCCCGATCGACGACGAGGGGCAGCCGCCACCTTCCGACCCTTCGGCGTATCACGACGAGCCGGCTGACAAGGCAGGTGCCTTGAACGCCATTTTGACCATGCCCCCCGCCAACCTGGATGCCTTCGACTTGCCGGCTGGCGTCAAAGGCACCCGAGAGACTCCGCTCAAGGAAAACGTCCTTCCGCCGGCGATACAGACCAGTTTCAATTACCCTACCAACGGCAAACCCAGCCCGTTGTACGGTGCTCTGCCGTTCACTCAGCAACTGGTGCTGTTCGAAGAGTTCGGTCCGGAAAAACTCGACCCCACCACCCCGGCGGCGCAATTGCCGTTTCCACCGGCCGCCATCGGCCCGCTGCCGCAACAGGATCCCACCAGCGTCGCTCGCAGCGCTCCGCCGAGTGCGGCGCTTGACGCTTTCATGCGCCAACCCGGACTGACCCCGTTTCCCAGCCATTATTCCAACGTGGTCGATCGCAACCCTTGGCAGAAGCAGATCGAATTTTTCCTCAACCGGCGTATCGGTTCGTCGGCTGAAGGCCGTCCACCAGGAAAAGGCTGGTCGCACCAGCGCTGGAACGAGTTTTACCCGCAGATCGCCTACAAGACTGTGCAATCCGGCGCACGGGTGAATACCGGGTTGCGTGACAGTCGTCAGATGCACCGCTATGCCATGGGCGAGTTTGGCCCCGGTGGCCTCTATTACAATGTGGCTGGCCTGCCGACGACCGTAGGCACCGCCAAAGGCGTCGATGCGCGTTTTCACCCGAAAATGCCGGTGCAGAACCACAAATCGGTCTGGACCTTCGACGGCACCTTGCCGCCAAAATTGCTCATGGTGCGTTACGGACAACCCGTGCTGATGCGCCATTACAACGCCTTGCCGATCGACCCGTCGGCGAACATGGGTTTTGGTCTGCACACCCTCAGCACCCACGAACACAATGGTCACCAACCGGCCGAAAGCGACGGTTATGCCAACGCATTTTTCTTCCCCGGGCAATTCTACGACTACCGCTGGCCGATCCAGTTGGCCGGCTACGACAGCATCAACACCACGGCTACAGACCCGCGTGCAGCTTTTCCGTGCTCGCCGGGCGAAACCCTGTGGACCAACGACCTCATCCCCAGCCGCAAGACCTGCGACAACGGCACGATCAAGATCCGTGGCGACTGGCGCGAAACCATGAGCACCCACTGGTTTCACGACCACATGCTCGATTTCACCGCGCAGAACGTCTACAAGGGCAACGCGGCGATGATGAACTACTACAGCGCCCTGGACCGTGGCAATGAAGCGGTGAATGACGGCGTCAACCTGCGTTTACCCAGTGGCAACGCCTTGCCTTGGGGCAACCGCGACTACGACGTCAACCTGCTGTTTGCCGATAAAGCGTGGGACAAGAACGGTCAACTGTGGTTTAACCCGTTCAATACCGACGGCTTCCTCGGTGATCAGGTGCTGGTCAACTGGCAGTGGAAACCGGTCCTGGATGTGCGCGCCCGCAGCTATCGGTTCCGCATGCTCAATGGCTCGGTATCGCGCTACTTCAAACTGGCGCTGGTGCGCGAGATCAAGGGCACCGGTGGCGAGTTCCCAGGGCCTGTCGGGTCAGGCTTGTCGTACGCCCGTGTGCCGTTCCACATGATTGCCAACGACGGCAACATCATGGAACACGCCGTGCCATTCGACGGCACCATGGACCTGGATGCCGACGGCGATACTCAAAATCACAACGCGATCCTGCCAACCATGGGCATCGCCGAGCGTTTCGACATCGTCGTCAACTTCTCGAAAAACGGGGTCAAGGCGGGCGACAAGCTGTTCTTCGTCAACCTGCTGGTGCACGAAGACGGCAAGGGCCCGGAAGAACCCGTCGCCCTGGCTGACGTGCTGTCCGAGAAGTACAAGGCCGTCATCAGGCAATCCAGCAAGGGGCCGAAGTGGGAGGACGGTGATCCGGCGATAGGCAAAGTGTTGCAATTCAACGTCAAGGCCTACACCGGTCAGGACCTGGCCATGGACCCGGCGGCCTATGAACCGGCCAAACCGGGCAAGGCTGAAGGCCTGGTGATGATCCCGCTGAAAATTCACCGCGATAATGTGGCCGACAAGGCGCTGCTGGCCAAGGCCCGTCATCGCACCTTCACCTTCGGTCGTTCCGACGGCACCGATTCGGCGCCGTGGACAATCAAGACCGACGGCGGTTTCGGTTTCAGAATGGACCCTCGTCGGCTGAACGTCTCGACCAAACTGGCCTCCGGCCCGACCGATGCCGGCGCCACGGGCTTCGGTACGCTGGAAGTGTGGAACATCAAGCTCGGCGGCGAGGGCTGGAGCCACCCGGTTCACGTGCACTTCGAGGAGGGGATCATCCTCAGTCGCGGCGGCAAGCTACCACCGGAATGGGAAAAATGGGCACGTAAGGACGTGTACCGCATTGGTCCGGAAAAGGACGGCCTGGACAGCGTCGAGATTGCGATCCACTTCCGCGAATTCGCCGGGACGTACATGGAGCACTGCCACAACACTCAACATGAAGACAACTCCATGCTGTTGCGTTGGGACGTTGAGAAACCGGGGCAACTGCAATTGATGCCGGTTCCGCTGCCGAGCTGGGATGGCGTGCGCTACGTGAACTCTGCTGCACTGCCAACCTTCCGCACTGGCGATGGCTACGGCCCACAAGTGGTGATCAAGCCATGATCCGCAGGGGAGCCGACATGACACTGCACACGCCGCGCTCCCGCGCACTGGGCATGCACCTGATTCTGGTACTGGTGACGTTTTTACTGGCCAGCCAGGTGCTGCTCGCTCATGAAGGCGCACTGTCGCCGTCGCCGACGGAATCGGCGACCCCCTGGGGGCGCGATTACTTTCCCAACACCTTGCTGACTGACCAGGACGGTCGGCAGGTGCGTTTTTTCGATGACATGATCAAAGGCAAAGTGGTGGTGATCAACTTCATCTTCACCACGTGCAGCGACTCCTGCCCGCTGGAAACCGCGCGCCTGCGCCAGGTGCAGCAGTTGTTGGGCCCCCGGGTCGGTCAGGATATTTTTTTCTACTCGATCAGCATCGACCCGTTGAGCGATACACCCGAGGTGCTCAAGGCCTACGCGCAGCGCTTCAAAGTCGGACCGGGCTGGCAGTTCCTCACCGGGGAGTTCGAGGCCGTCACCGACCTGCGCAAAAAGCTCGGGCTGTTTATCGAGGGCGTCGACAACGGTCGCAGCAAGGACCACAACCTGAGCCTGATCGTCGGCAACCAGGGCACCGGTCGCTGGATGAAAGCCTCACCGTTCGAGAACCCATGGATCCTCGCCGATCAGTTGGCCAATACCTTGCAGAACTGGAAGCAACCCAGTGTTGAAGAAAATTATGCCGATGCGCCCGAGATCCGCCCGCCGAGCAACGGCGAAGAGTTGTTTCGCACCCGTTGCGCCTCGTGCCACAGCCTCGGGCCGCAAGACGGGCAGGGCATCGGCATGCGCGCCATCGGCCCGGACCTGATCGGCGTAACCCGCGTGCGCGATCCCGCCTGGCTCAATCGCTGGATCCGAGAACCGGATCGCATGCTGGCCGAAAAAGACCCGATTGCGCTGGAACTGTTTCAACGCTTCGACAAAATCCCGATGCCAAACCTGCGCCTGGATGAGAAAGCGGCGCAGTCCATCATTGATTTTTTGCAGGAGGAAACCGATCGTCAGCAATCGTTGCAAGCGGCGCAGGTGCCATAGCGGCGAATTACTATCATTGAACCGCCGACTCGATCAATGACACCTACACTGATGCGAAACGCCACTGAATAGGCTTCAAGCCAGTACCGAATTCAGGACCCACCATGCAGATACTCGAACAACAAAAAGTACCTGCTCCGTCGAACCTTCCGGCGGGGGAATGCACGAGCTGGCGTGGCGAATTCAATCTGCTGCGCTGGTTTTCCTTTGCCAGTTTTTTGATCATTGCCGCCGTGGCGGCGGGGCTGGGGTACATCTCCACCCGTTTCGTGGTGGAGGAGAGCATCGAACGCGATTCCATGCTGACCGCGCAATTTATCCAGGCCATCGGTGCTGCCGAAATCCGCCACGCATCGATTTCCCCGGAAAGAACCATGGGCGAAATGCTCGATTCTCGCCTGGATAACGCCCATCCCGACGTGAACCCGGGCGCACGTGCTGCGGCGCGCATCGAGTTTCTCGATCATGTGGCAAACCTGCCGGACCTGCTGTTGGCCACGGTGTATGCCCAGGATCGCACCGTGGTCTGGTCGACCAACCCGGAGCTGATCGGCGTACGTATCGAAGACGACGATGAACTGGACGAATCTTTCGAAATGAAGGAGCCCGTTTCCACCAGCTACCACGAAGTCGATGAAGAACGTCCCGAACAAAAACTGTTGCACGAGCCCCAGTACCTGTTCGTTGAAAACTACATCCCGATGTTCAACGCCGACAAAAGCAAAGTCATCGCCATGGTCGAGGTCTACAAGGAGCCTACTGATCTGGTTGAACGTATCCAGCGCGGTTTCAAGGCCATCTGGCTGGCCACCGTGCTCGGTGGTGCCGCCATCTACTTGGGGCTGTTCTGGATTGTGCGACGTGCGGCGAAGCTGATCGAGAGTCAGCAGAAACAGCTGATTGCCAACGAAACCTTCGTCGCGCTGGGGGAAATGTCTTCGGCCGTGGCCCACAGTTTGCGCAACCCGCTGGCGAACATTCGCTCCAGCGCCGAACTGGCCCAGGAAATCGCCAGTCAGAGCGCGCAGAAGAACATCGGCGACATCATCAACCAGGTCGATCGCATGTCGCGTTGGGTTCGCGAGTTGCTGGTGTCGTTGCGGCCGGTGAATGACGACTACGAAACCGTGGACCTGGTGCTGGCCATCGACGACACCCTGAGTGCCTTTGACGCGCTGATCAAGCGCTCCGGTGTCGAAGTCCGGTTCACGCCGCAGGTTTGCCCACCGGTCGTCAGCCAACAGGTGCTGCTCACGCAAATTCTCAATAGCCTGTTCGCCAATGCCCTGGAAGCCATGCCCAAGGGCGGCGTGCTGAGCATCGATATCGAGTCGCCGCAGTCCGGACTCTTGCGCATGACCCTGAGCGATACCGGCAAGGGCATGACCAAACAGCAACAACAAATGGTTTTCAAACCGTTTTTCACCACCAAGCAAGGCGGGTTGGGTGTGGGCCTGGCCCTGGTCAAAAGAATAATGGAGCGTTTTGAAGGTTCGGTCGAACTGACCAGCCAGGAGCAGGAGGGAACCCGCGTTTGTCTGAACTTCAAAGTGGCAACGGGAGGGGAATATGGGGTACAGCATTCTGCTGGTCGAGGATGACGAAATCCTCGCCGGGAATCTTCAGACCTACCTGGAACGCAAAGACTTCGAGGTGACGGTCTGCCACTCGGCTGAAGATGCGCTGAAGCAAATGAACACGTTTGCCCCGGACGTCGTACTGACCGACAACTCGTTGCCGGGCATGAGCGGTCACGATCTGATCCAGAAGCTGCGTATCAGCGCGCCGGACCTGAAAGTGATCATGATGACCGGCTACGGCAATGTCGAAGACGCCGTGGTGGCGATGAAAGAAGGCGCGTTCCATTACGTCACCAAACCGGTGGCGCTGCCGGAACTCAAGCTGTTGCTGGACAAGGCCCTGGCCACCGAGCGGATGGAGCGCACGCTGTCGTTCTATCAGGAACGCGAAGCGCAGAAGTCGGGGGTGCAGGCGTTGATCGGCGAATCGGGGCCCATGGTCTTCCTGAAAAACACCATCGGCCAGTTGCTCGATGCCGAGCGCCGGATGGCCAACGCCGATTTGCCGCCGGTGCTGGTGGAAGGCGAGACGGGCACCGGCAAGGAACTGGTGGCCCGCGCGCTGCATTTCGACGGCCCGCGCAGCAAGGGTCCGTTCATTGAATTCAACTGCGCGTCGATTCCCTCCAACCTCGTGGAGTCGGAGCTGTTCGGCCATGAGAAGGGGGCATTCACCGACGCCAAGGACCGTCGCGTCGGCCTTGTGGAAGCGGCGGATGGCGGCACCTTGTTTCTCGATGAAGTCGGGGAAATGGACCTGCTGCTGCAAGCCAAACTGCTGAAGCTGCTGGAAGACCGGACCATTCGCCGGGTCGGTTCGGTGAAGGAGCGCAAGGTCGATTTGCGGGTGATCAGCGCAACCAATTGCAACCTCGAACAAATGGTCCAGCAGGGCAAGTTCCGCCGCGACCTGTTCTTCCGTTTGCGCATCATTTCGATCAAGGTGCCGCGCCTTTATACCCGTGGCGAAGACGTCCTGTTGCTGGCCCGGCACTTCCTCGCCATCCACGGCAAACGCTATGGCAAACCGAACCTGCATTTCAGCGAACAGGCCGAAGAATTGCTCATGAGCTACAGCTGGCCGGGCAACGTGCGCGAGTTGCGCAACATGCTCGAACAAACCGTGCTGCTGGCCCAGTACGACACTATCGCCGCGCACCAGTTGAACGTCTGCCTGAGCCTGGTGGACGAGCCGGTGGCGATGCCCGAGGCGCCCCATAACGAAGTGCGCCCGGCGTACAACGGCAGCGAGTCGATGAACCTGCCGGAGGTCGAGCGCGACATGGTGCGCAAGATGCTCGACAAGACCGACTGGAACGTCACCAAGTCCGCACGGCTGCTGGGTTTGAGCCGCGACATGCTGCGTTACCGGATCGAAAAACTCGGCCTCGCCCGCCCGGACAAGCGTCAGTGGTAGACAGGCGTCGCCTGGCCCTGTCGACTGAGGCAGGCCAGCAGGCACGTCGGGTCGACGACTTCTTCGTTCACGTAGACGCCGAGTTCCGGGTCATAGGAGCGGATGAACACCCGGACGGTGGCATCCGCGACGGTCGGCAACCGTGAATCGGAGAACACGTGCTCGCTGGAGATCGGGATGAAATCCTGCGGCGCCGTGGGAATGTACGAGCGCGGCGGCACCGTGCTCAGCGTCGGCGGAACGGGGTGGGCGAACGGTTGGTTTTCGCCGTAATAGTTGAACTCGCTGCTGTACCCGGACGGCGGCGTCAGGTTGTCATCCGCGCGAACCCCCGTGGTGGCGGTCAGGCAGAAGATGAGCAACAGCATCAAATCGGTGTGTTTCATGGCAGCACCTGCGAAATCGGTTGTCCCGCAATTCCCCAAGGCCATTAACTATAGCTGCCGTACGGGGGCGTTGCCGGCTTACAACATTCCAACAAACACCACATGGGTTTTTCAAAAACGCTGATCTAGACTCGGGCCGGTCTGATAAACCCGAGTTCTGGAGCGTGCAATGGAAATGCTGACCAAAGAAAAAGCCATCGCCAGCAACCGCGATGCGTGGAATGACTCCGCCCGACACCACAAAGACAATCCCGAATGGCCGTCCCTGTTGAAGGCCGTGACACTGGGCGATTTCTGCTGCATCGACGACACGTTGCGCGGTGTGCTGGAGCAGGTCGGGGTCGACGGCAAGGACGTGGTGCAACTGGGCTGCAACAACGGCCGCGAAAGTCTTGCACTGTTTGCGCTCGGTGCCCGCAGCGTCGTCGGCGTTGACCAGTCCGCAGCGTTTCTCGACCAAGCGCGGGAACTGGCTTCCCGCTCGCCGCACGCGCCTGAATTCGTCGAGGCCGACATTCATCACCTGCCGAGTGAACTGCACCACCGGTTCGATGTGGCCCTGATCACCATCGGCGTATTGGGCTGGATGCCGGACATTGGCGAATTCTTCCGCCACGTCGCCCGCACCCTCAAGCCCGGCGGGGCGTTGGTGGTGTACGAAACCCACCCGTTCCTGGAAATGTTCGACCCCGAATCAGACGATCCCTTTCGCCCGGTCACTTCGTACTTCCGCCGTGAACCTTTCGTGCAGGACCAGCCGATCGTCTACGAAGGCAAAGTCGAACAGCAGGCCGCGACGTCCTACTGGTTCGTCCACACCCTGAGCGAGATGTTTACCGGCGCCATCGAATCGGGGTTGCAGATCAGCCACTTCAAGGAGTATCCGCACTCCAATCGGGAGGAGATTTATGATCAGTATCAGCAGCGAGAGGCGCAGTTGCCGTTGTGTTTTACGTGGGTGGGGGTGAAGTGCTGAATCAAGGTCACCACCGTCCTGTAGGAGCGTGGCTTGCCCGCGAAGAGGCCATTCGATTCACCCCAAATCCAAAGGACACCCCAACCGCGCCGCAATCCCCAACGGACAAAACCCGCGCTGGCCCGCTATCCTTTGCCCCACGCCCCTCAAACAGGTTCACCCATGCTTTCGGTCCAAGGCGTTTTCAAAAGCTACGCCACTCCGCAAGGTCCGCTGTCGGTGCTGCAAGGTGTCGACCTGACGCTGAAATCCGGCAGCAGCCTGGCGCTGATGGGCGAGTCGGGCAGCGGCAAAAGCACCTTGCTGCACTTGATCGCCGGGCTGGACAAGGTCGATAGCGGCAGCATCCGCAGTGGTGAACATCAGCTTGAACGAATGAGTGAAGGGCAACTGGCGAACTGGCGACGCACCGAAATCGGCCTGGTGTTCCAGCAGTTCAACCTGATCGGCAGTTTGCGCGTGGAGGACAATCTGGCGTTCCAGGCGCGGCTGGCGGGGCGGCATGATGCGCGCTGGCAGGCGCATCTGGTCAAGCGTCTGGGCCTGGGCGATGTGTTGCGGCGTTATCCCGAGCAGTTGTCCGGCGGCCAGCAACAGCGAGTCGCGCTGGGCCGGGCGCTGGCGTCGCAACCTAAACTGCTGCTGGCCGATGAACCCACCGGCAGCCTCGATGAAGCCACCAGCGATGAAGTGCTGAAGTTGTTGCTGGAACTGCTCGACGACAGTCCGACGACGTTGTTGATGGTCACTCACAGCCCGAGAGTGGCCGCGCGCCTGGCAGAAAAAGTGGTGCTGCACCGTGGCCGTCTGGCTGGCGCGGACGAGCACTGAGGTGCGGGTCTTTCGCGAGACGTTGCGGGCGCTGCTCAGCCATTGGCGGCAGCACCCGGTGCAGTTTTTCAGTGTGCTGACCGGGCTGTGGCTGGCCACCAGCCTGCTGACCGGTGTGCAGGCGCTCAACAGTCAGGCGCGGGAAAGTTACGCGCGAGCCAGTCAGCTGATCGGCGGTGAGCCGCAGGCCAGCCTCAGCGCACCCGGTGGCGGGACTTTTTCTCAGTCATTGTTTATCGAGCTGCGCCGCGCCGGTTGGCCGGTGTCGCCGGTGCTGCAAGGGCGGGTGACGCTCAAGGGCCATGAAGACCAGCGCTTGCAACTGATGGGCATCGAGCCGGTGTCGCTGCCGGCCGGTTCGGCGGTGGCCGGGCGGGCATTGGACATTGAGCAGATCGTCCGGTTTTTCAGCCCGCCGGGCAGCACCTGGATTTCGCCGCAGACGTTGCAAGCGTTGGGCATGCGCGAAGGCGAGCAGCCGCTGACGTTGAGCGGTGCCGCCTTGCCGCCGCTGCATGTACAAACCGACATGGCCCCCGGCGTGTTGCTGGTGGATATCGGCTTCGCCCAGCAGATTCTGGGGCTGCCGGAGCAACTGTCTCGTCTGCTGCTGCCCAAGGATTTCACCGCCACCTTGCCGGATCAGTTCAAAAGCCAGCTCCAACTCAAAAGCAGCGGCGAAGAAAACAACCTCTCGCGCCTCACCGAAAGTTTTCATCTGAACCTCGATGCCTTGGGTTTTCTGTCTTTCGTGGTCGGCCTGTTCATCGTTCACGCGGCCATCGGGCTGGCGCTGGAACAACGCCGAGGGCTGCTGCGAACCTTGCGCGCCTGTGGTGTCAGCGCACGGATGTTGATCGCTTGCCTCGCCGTTGAACTGGGCGGCCTGGCACTGATCGGCGGCCTCGCCGGCGTTACCAGCGGCTACCTGCTGGCCAGCGTGCTGCTGCCGGATGTCGCCGCCAGTTTGCGCGGTTTGTACGGTGCCGAAGTGGCGGGGCAGTTGAGCCTCAGTCCATGGTGGTGGCTCAGTGGCGTCGGCTTGAGCCTGTTCGGCGCGTTGTTGGCCGGTGCCAACAGTTTGTTGCGGGCGGCGCGTCTGCCGTTGCTGGCCCTGGCCGATCCGCAAGCCTGGCATCAGGCTCACGCTCGCTGGTTACGGCGCCAGGCGTGGGTCGCGGCGATTGCCGGCGTGATCGCGTTGCTGGCGCTGATCCGGGGCGACAGCCTCGCCAGTGGATTTGTGCTGATGGCGGCATTGTTGATCGGTGCCGCACTGGCGCTGCCGGTGGTGCTCAACAGCGTGCTGAACCTGACGCTGCATCGCAGCCGCTCGGTGCTCGGCCAATGGTTTCTCGCCGATTGCCGCCAGCAACTGCCGGCCCTGAGCCTGGCGCTGATGGCGCTGCTGTTGGCATTGGCGGCGAACATCGGCGCCGGCAGCATGACCGCCGGTTTCCGCCAGACCTTCAGCAATTGGCTCGAACAACGGCTGACTGCCGAGCTGTACGTGAATCCGCAAAATCCGGCCCAGGCCCGAGAACTGCAGAGCTGGCTCAAACAGCAACCCTCACTCAGCGCGGTGCTGCCCAACTGGCAGGTGTCGATCCAGTTGCAAGGCTGGCCGGCGGACGTGTTCGGCGTGATCGATCACCCGACCTATCGCCAGCACTGGCCGCTGTTGGAGGCCTTGGGCGACAACCCGTGGGACCGGCTGGCCAAGGACGACGCCTTGATGCTCAGCGAACAACTGGCGCGGCGGTTGAAAGTGCATCTGGGCGACCACCTGACGATTCCCACACCGGCGGGCCCCTGGTCGCCGCGAATCGTCGGGATCTACGCCGACTACGGCAACCCCAAGGGCCACCTCCTGGTCAACGTCAATCACCTGCTGCGCGGCTGGCCGCAACTGACGCCGAACCGTTTCAACCTGCGCATCGACCCGCCGTTGATTGCGCCGTTCCTGCAAACCCTGCAAGCGCGCTTCGCCCTCGATGACAGTCGCATCGTCGATCAGGCCCGGCTCAAGGGCTGGTCCACGCAAGTGTTCGAACGCACCTTCGCCGCCACTGCCGCACTGAACAGCCTGACCCTCGCTGTCGCGGGCGTGGCGCTGTTCATCAGCCTGCTGACCCAGAGTCAGAGCCGCCTCGGACAACTCGCGCCCCTGTGGGCGCTGGGCGTGACGCGCCGACAATTGATGCTGCTCAACCTCGGGCAAACCTGGCTGCTGGCAGTGCTGACGCTGATGTTGGCGTTGCCGTTGGGCATCGCGCTGGCGTGGTGCCTGGACACGGTGATCAACGTTCAGGCGTTCGGCTGGCGCCTGCCGTTGCGGGTCTTTCCGTTGCAGTTGTTGCAGTTGATGGGGCTGGCGCTGCTCGCGACCTTGCTGGCGTCGGCGTGGCCGCTGTACGCGCTGTATCGCTCGCAACCGGCGGACCTGCTGAGGACGTTTGCTCATGAGGATTAAGCTCGGCGCGTTGTTGCTGGCACTTTTTTTGAGCGGCTGCGATGACACGGCGCCGGTTGAAAAAGGCTTCGCCGGGCTCGGGGGTGAAGCCGCCGCGTTCACACCGGTAGTGCCCGGCCGGGTGTTCAGCTTCCCGGCGGATCACGGTCCCCACGATGGCTTTCGGATCGAGTGGTGGTACGTCACGGCTAACCTCAAGGACGATCAGGGCCGCGAGTTCGGCGTGCAATGGACGCTGTTTCGCAGTGCGTTGAAAGCCGCGCCCGAGGTGGCGGGTTGGGGCAATCAGGTGATCTGGTTGGGGCATGCTGCGGTGACCTCTGCCACGGTGCATCATGCTGCCGAGCGTTATTCCCGGGGCGGCGTTGGTCAGGCGGGTGTGAGTCTTGACCCGTTCAATGCGTGGATCGACGACTGGCGATTCAGCAGCCAGGGCGCCGATCCTCTGGCGGAGCTTCAACTCAGTGCCCGCGACAAGGCGTTCGGCTACCAGCTGCGGCTGACGTCCACGCGTCCACTGGTGCTTCAGGGCGACAAGGGTTTTAGTCAGAAATCCGAACAGGGCCAGGCGTCGTACTACTACAGCCAGCCGTTTTTCCAGGCCCGCGGCACGTTGGATATCGACGGCAAGGCCTATCAGGTCAGCGGTCCAGCCTGGCTTGACCGCGAGTGGAGCAGCCAGCCACTGACCGCCAATCAGACGGGTTGGGACTGGTTTTCCCTGCACCTGGACAGCGGCGAACAGGTCATGCTGTACCGCATGCGGCAGAAAAACGGCGAGCCGTATCTCACCGGCACCTGGATCGACGCGCAGGGCCAGACTCAGTTATTGCACGCCGCCGACATCATCCTCACGCCACAAGACACCGCGACAGTCGCCGGTCGTTCGATGCCGGTTCGCTGGTCAATCAAAATCCCCGCCAAGCACCTCGACATCACCCTCGATGCCCTCAATCGCAATGCCTGGATGAATTTGCGCATTCCATACTGGGAAGGTCCCGTTCGCCTGAGCGGCAGTCATGCGGGGCAGGGCTATCTGGAAATGACCGGGTATTGAGTCGCAGCCCTCGACAGCGCGTGCCTCGAAATACTCCGACGTACCGCGTCCACCCGTGCAAGAGACGGCGGACAATCGCTGAACAGCGTCTATGCTCAGTGGCACAGACGGCGCCGAACCTCGATTCAGAGCCGTCTGCTGCCATCCACCACAGGGAATGTTCCGCTTATGAAACTTCATGCTCTGACCAAAGCCATCACCCTCGCCACCGTGCTGTCCACTGTCAGCTTCAGCGCCGTGGCAGCGGACATTCCGTTGTCTGCCGTCGTTGAAGCCGATCAAGTCACGACCAAAGTCCTGGCCGTAGACGCCGCCAACCATCAAGTCGTCCTTGAAGGTGCTGAAGGCCGTGAGGTGAATGTACAACTGAGCGACAAAGCCAAGAATCTGGGTAACCTGAAGGTCGGTGATAAGGTCACTGTCGAGGTTATCCGCTCGGTTGCCGCTTACCTCGACACCGATGTCGACAAAGGTCTGCCGGGCTCTACCGAACGCACCGGAGAAATCCGCGCCACCAAAGACGACCCCAACCCTGGGGGTGAAGCCTTCCGTCAGGTACAGGTACAACTGCAAATCACCAAAATTGATGTGGCGAAAAACCAGGTGACCTTCAAGGGACCCCGCGGACACTCGAAAACCATCAACGTTGAAAAACCTGAAGTTCAGAAAAAACTGAAAGACTTGAAAGTAGGGCAGAGCGTCGTCGTGACCTATACCGATGTATTGAAAGTGACCACTCAACACTAAAGTTGAGTCTTGGCTCTACAGCTTGATCATTCCTGTACAGTTTCTTGTATAGGAATGATCAGAATTAATGGTCTAACTGGTGGGTTTAAAAAGTTGTCGGCGTGATATTGCAATCGACATTTTGTTAAACATTGTGTACACAAATTTCATGTTTATGCACACGGACATATCCGCCAACTTCTATTAAAATCCCTCCCGTTCGCCCAGTGTCAGGGCTCTTTACCAGTGCATGGATTGCCGAGGCCATTACACTGGGCGAACACCTTCTTCAAGTGCAATATGCACTGCATAAATCCGATAGGATGCCCAGCATTTCTTGTAAAGGATAAAAACGGCAGCCGCCGTTCTGACACGGATGAAACCTCTCTCCCTTTATCACCCGGCCCTCTACTGGCTGCGCGTGTGGCAAAAAAGACTGTTCCGCCAACTGGCGTGGCGCTTCTCCCGCAAACGTTACGCTCGCCCGAACGACACCTTTGAGCGCTTGCCGTATCGATACCTCAAACATACCTCCAAACTGATCCGCAAACTCGGCGACTCCGATGTACAGCTGCAACACAACAAAGTCGTGAACCTGAAATTGGCCGTGGCTTCAATAGACGGCGTGGTCATTGGCCCCGGTGAATACTTTTCATTCTGCCGTCTGGTCGGCCGACCGACCCGAAAACGCGGTTACGTCGAAGGCATGGAACTGTCCTTTGGTGAAGCACGCAGCGGCGTCGGTGGCGGGATTTGCCAACTAAGCAACCTGATCCACTGGATGGCGATTCACTCCCCGCTGCTGGTAGTCGAACGATCGAATCACAGCTTCGACCCATTTCCTGACGAGGGGCGCGTACTGCCATTCGGTTCCGGGGCGGCGATCTTTTACAACTACATCGACCTGGTGTTGCACAACCCGACGGATCGGCACTTTCAGCTGAAGTTGAAAGTGGCTGAGCAGCAGTTGGAGGGGGAGTTGTTGTGTGATCAGGTTGGAGCGTTTCGGTATCACGTTTATCAACGGGAACACCGGTTTGTGCGTGAAGGCGGGCGGGTGTTTCGGGAGAATGAAATCTGGCGGGATGTGAGGAGCAAGGGGCAGGAGAGTCAGGTATTGGAGAGTGCGCGGCTTTATAAGAATCGGGTGGTAGTCAAGTATGAGGTTGAAGAGAGTTTATTGGCTGAGCGTGCATAAAAAACGGGCGATCATTTGATCGCCCGTTTTTCTTAACTTGTTTTTTGCATCGGGTGCTTACTGGCGTCGAAATACTCCATGAAGCTCTGGCCCTGAGCAAAGGCTTTTTCAATCCTGGCGCTCTGTGCAACCAACTCGGCACTTGGCGTTGCCCATTGCTCCGGCGGCAGTGGTTTCGACCAGTCTGCAATCGAGTCCGGCAGCGCTTTCATACTGTAGCCATGGTCCCACTCTGCAACCCAGTAAGGGAAACGCCACCAAGTGATCAGGTGTGTCAGGTACCACCAGCCAACGCCTAACGCGGAACGCTCGTTGTGCTGGTATTCCTCATGCATATCGGCACGCTCTTGATCGAAGGTATGGCAGCCTTCGTAAGGCGCCTTGCCGGGGCAGTACTGCGGTCCTTTTTCCATATAAACGCGGATCGCTTCCCACTCGCCCAAGCCATGGATGGGTGTTGCTACGCCTCGGTTTACGAAGTGGACTGTGTCGGCCTTGGGGTCGTCGAAGGCCATGCCAAAGGTGTAAGTGCTGATGATGCCTTCGCCGGTTGAACCGGTGCTGACTGAGAGCCAGGCGACCAGTTCTTCCCATGGCTGGATGACGGGTACGTCGGAGTTGTTGGGGAAGAAACAGACTTCGCGGCGTTGGCGATTGAAGCGGATGGGGCGGGTCTTGGATTTATTGAGAGTGGTACTGATCACCGCATACAGTCCTAAAACCGCTGCGCCTGCCGCTCCCCAAGCACCGATGGCAGCACCCATGGGAAAAAACTCTTTGAAAATGTATATAAATGTTCGGTCGTAGGGATCACCGATACTCATCAAGCCTGCGATAAAAGGTCCTACTATCAAACTTACAATCAACAAGAGCATTACACTTGCGATCATCACTCTGGCCTGGAAAGCCTTATTGAAGTTGCTACTACCGACATCGAGATAAGTATCGTTGACCTCAAGAAAGCTTCCACCCAAGTCCATTGGTGTCTGCCCGGTAGGAATGGGTAGTGGTGAAAAGAACAATGTCTCGCCAGTGGCAAAACGTCGGGTCGCACCAGCGACAGGGCGCTGATTGCTCAAGTCCCGCCAATCACCGGGCTGTTTGATCTCTACGCTCATAATGCCGAACTATCCGCTGATTCCTTTGCCTCGGTTTTGCTGAGGTTGGCCTTGAAGTACGTCATGAAATCCTGTCCTTGAGAAAAGGCCTTTTCGATCTTTGCGCTTTGCTCGTTTAAAGCTGGGCTCGGTTTGGCCCACTGCTCAGGTGGTATAGATTTTGACCACTCAGCAATGGATTCAGGTAGAGACTTCATGCTGAAACGATGGTCCCATTCCGCTACCCAGTACGGAAAACGCCACCAAGTGATCAGGTGTGTCAGGTACCACCAGCCAACGCCTAAAGCGGAACGCTCGTTGTGCTGGTATTCCTCATGCATGTCTTGTCGTTCTTTATCGAAGGTGTGACGGCCTTCGTAGGGGGCTTTGCCAGGACAGAACTCTGGACCTTTTTCCATGTAGGCACGTATGGCTTCCCATTTGCCTAATCCATGAATAGGAGTCATGACCTCTTGTACAAGAAAGTGCACCGTATCGGCCTTGGGATTATCAATGGCCATGCCAAAGGTGTAGCTACTGATTACGCCTACTCCCGTAAACGCGGTGCTGACTGAGATCCACGCAACCGTGTCTTCCCAAGGCTGGATCACTGGTTCGTCGAAACCATCCGGGAAGTAACAGACCTCTCGGCGTTGACGGTTAAATCGGATAGGTCGAGTACGGGCATTGCTTCTGGTGGTGCTGATAATCGCGTACAGGCCGATCAGCGCTGCTCCTCCTCCACACCAGAGCGCTAGTGATAGTCCGAACTCAAAAAAATCGTTGAAGTAAAACCAAAAGCTTCTACCGAATGGATTTATGAATGCTGCGAAGCCCATCAAGGTTGGGAGAACAAATAGACAAACGAGAACTACGACTGTAGGAAGCGACACAGCTAAGCGTGTTTGAAAAGATTTGGTGAGGTTGCTGCTGCCCAAGTCCAGGTAGGTGTCGTTGACTTCAACGAAGCTTCCGCCGAGATCCATTGGGATTTGCCCGGTAGGAACGGGCACTGGTGAGAAGAATAATGCTTCACCTGTGGAAAAACGACGAGTTTCACCCGCCATGGGGCGGTTATTTTTGAGGTCAAGCTCGACTTGCTGTTCAGGTTTGGATGGCATGCTAGCTCAATTGAAAAGTCGGATGACTACAGCGAGTCGATTGTTACTCGCAGCCAAGAGGCATCTGTGCGCGCGTCCTTAACTTAGATAGTCTTGGATGCAGTTTGCCATTCTGCGCGTTTAGTGAGATGTCTGTAAATTGTTTAATATGAGCTTGGCTAGTATTTAGTGCGCCTCATAAGGAACTATTTGTCTCTACTTCTCAATATCAACCAGTCTCGTGGTAGGACCATCTGATTGAAGGCGCTCCAGCACAATCTTCGGCCAACGATTACGCGAGCGACGTTTAGCTATTTTGTACGTGAGATCTTGAACTAGGTTCAGGGGGTGGAAAAACAAGTTTCCCAAGAACATTGCGGCATCAATGCCACTTAAATAGTTTATGCTATCGGTAGCAGCTTTTTTTTCTGCAATGACTTGTAGGGTGTGACCAAGAAACTCCGACTGTTTGAGGTTCGATGCTAGTAAATCTTTTACGAATGTATCTGATTTGCTTGAGTTGCCATTTTTGTCAAACCAAGGCCCGTTATTCATGTAAGCGAGGATGTACTCCCAAAAGCCCTTTTGCATTTCAAGGGTTTTTCCTATTGGAGAACCAAGGCTAATCATCAATGTATTTTTTGGGTCGCCGAATCGCTGAACCATGATTTCCAAAGAGGTATTTTTCATTCCGGCGGTATAGGGTCCGACCATCTGAAATTCGCACGTTAGTGCTTCCAGGCCATCCCAGGGGGCATGAAACAGTTCCCCGTTGTTGTCAAAATATACTTCGCGGGTGCGTCTGTTGAACATTATAGGTAACGGTAATCGGCGAAAAATCTCCCAAAAAAATGGGATCAGAACCAGTGGAGTTGCGACAATCAGAGCATTGCCGGCACCTGCGTAATTGCCATTTGCGAGTAACCACAGGGCTATAAGCAAGCAGGGAATCGATCCGAACGCCATTACGCCCGTGAGGAGACCTCGGTCCGTATCTCCTCCGGTTTTTAACGACAAAAAATTCTCAGTATGCTCATCGGTGATAAACAACTCCATTGGTGCTTCGCCGGTAGTTTCATTCCATTTTAAGCTGGCATGAGGCACCTCCCCGTACTTGGTCCGGGCTTGATGGGCCAGATTCTTCACAACCATGCGAGTTCCTTGATTTCAATTGGTGGCAAGGTCATACCTTCTAGTGGTGAATAGCTAAGCGTGCAATATTTTCAATGTCGGTCAGTTTCGTAGATGGCCCATCCGACTGCAAGCGCTCAAGTACGATTTTCGGCCAGCGATTACGGGATCTACGTTTAGCGATGTTGTAGGTGAAATCTTGAATGCGGCTTGAAGGATAAAAAAATAAGTTTGCTGAAATCATTACAAAATCAATGCCGCTCAGGTAGTTTGTTTCTGCGGAGGTGGATTTTTTCTCAGCAATAGTCTGGCGAGTGTGTTTTAGAAAGTCAGATTGCTTTAGGTTTGCTTCTAACTGGCTTTTGACGAAGGCGTCAGACTGGCTGTGAGCGCCGGTTTTATCAAACCAAGGCCCGTTGTTCATGTAGGATCGGATGTATTCCCAAAATCCTTTTTGCATGTCCAGTGTTTTTCCTGTGGGGCTGCCAAGACTAACCATGAGTATGTTCTGAGGCTTATCAAATTGCTGGAGGACCACTTCAAGAGATGCATTGTTTATACCTGTAGTATAAGGGCCGATAATCTGAAACTCGCAAGCAACCGCTTGGGCTACACTCCATGGTGAGTGAAATAGTTCGCCATTGTTGTCGAAATAAATCTCTTTAGTGCGCCGATTAAATAATACCGGTAGAGGGAGTGGGCGGAGAATTTCCCAGAGAAATGGAATCAGAAGCATTGGCAGGCCAACTAAAAGACCGTTTATTCCGCCTTCAGTTTTTCCTGTAGAAAAAAACCAAATAGCCATGAGTAGACAAGGAACAGCTCCTAGGGCCATCAGCCCGGTGATCAGTCCACGATCAGTATCGGCGCTGGTTTTTAGTGATAAATAGTTTTCTGTATGTTCATCCGTAATAAAGAGCTCCATCGGAGCTTGCCCGGTGGGCTCATTTGCGGTCAGAACAATACTGGACGCTTCGCCATACTTGGTACGCGCTTCTTGAATGATATCTTTTAAAGTCATGCTATTTCTTTGCTCCTTCTATGGAATAGCATCTGTATTTTCCAAGTCGATCAATCTGGTCGTAGGTCCATTGTGTTTTAGCCGCTCAAGTACGATATGTGGCCAGCGATTGCGTGATCTTCGCTGTGCCATGTTATAAGTGAAATTATGTATTAAATTTGATGGGTAAAACATTAGGTGGCCGATAAGCATAAGTGAATCTATGCCGCTTAAGTAATTTTTTCCGCCTGCTGTGGTTTTTTTGTTCGCGATGGTTTGGCGCCAGTGTCCAAGAATTTGCGATTGATTGAGGTTTGCCGAAAGCTGCGCTCTAACAAAATTATCTGATTCACTATGGTTCCCGTTTTTATCGAACCATGGCCCATTATTCATGTAGGAACGGATGTACTCCCAGAATCCCTTCTGCATGTCGAGGGTTTTACCTATTGGTGAGCCTAGGCTAATCATTAATGAATTGTCAGGGGCGAAAAAGCGATGAAGCATTATTTCTAAAGACGTATTTCCAATGCTACCAGTATATGGGCCGATAATTTGAAACTCGCATGCCATTGCTTGAATTTCATCCCAGGGGGAGTGAAATAGCTCACCTTCATTTTCAACGTAGACCTCACGAGTGCGGCGATTGAATAGAATGGGTAGAGGAAGAGGTCGACAGACTTCATATAAGAAAGGAATTAAAAACATCGGGATCGCAATGGCGAGAGACAAAGCTGCCAGCGCCCATTCAGCTTCCATCGCCATCCATAGTGACAGAAGCAGGCCAAGCGGAGACGCGATACCTGCAAGCAAACCTGTCATTGCCCCCCGTTCAGCGTCGCCGCTCATTTTCAAGGTGAGATAATTTTCAGTGTGTTCATCGGTAATGAATAGCTCTATAGGGGCCTTGCCTGTTGGTTTCTCAGCCCTGAGAATTACCGTAGGCGGGGCTCCATATTTTGCATTCGACTGTCTTATAAGATCACCCAGTACCATGTGATTCCCTTGTTTTCTGGTAGGGATGTGCATTCCGAATGCATATCTTGAAAAAGATAGAACGACCTGTTTTCATGAGGTCGTAGTAAATAGATTGCCCTTTTACGCCTTATACAGAACAACATCTATATTTTCCTAATCTGTCAGTCTGGTCGCAGGGCCATTATGCCTTAGTCGCTCAAGCACTATGTTCGGCCAGCGATTGCGCGATCTCCTTTTTGCGATTTTATAAGTAAAGTGCTGTATTAGGTTTGATGGGTAAAACATTAAATGGGCAAGAAACATAAGTGCGTCTATACCACTTAAGTAATTTTTCCCGTCTGCCGCAGCTTTTTTTTCTGCGATAGTCTGGCGCCAGTGACCAAGGAGCTGGGATTGATCGATGTTCGCAGAAAGTTGCATTTTTACAAAGTTGTCTGAATCACTATGATTTCCATTTTTATCGAACCATGGACCATTATTCATGTAGGAGCGAATGTATTCCCAGAATCCTTTCTGCATGTCCAGTGTTTTTCCTACCGGAGATCCTAGGCTCACCATAAGCGCGTTTTCAGGGTTTTGATACCGATGAACCATAATTTCTAAAGATGCGTTTTTCATACCAGCAGTGTAGGGGCCGACTATTTGAAATTCACATGCAACGGCTTGGATACCATCCCATGGACAGTGAAACAACGCCCCTTCATGATCAAAATAGACCTCGCGAGTCCTGCGGTTGAAAAGTATCGGTAGAGGAAGTGGTCGAAGTGTCTCCCATAGGAACGGGGCAAGGAAAAGCGGAACGCCAAACACCACTGGCCATATTACGGCTTCCCATCGGCCTTGAAGCGCCATCCACAACCCCATGACAAGACAAAGACTTGAGCAAATACCGCCAAGAATACCGGTCAACATTCCTCGGTCAGAGTCCCCTCCAACCTGAAGTGATAGGTATTGCTCAGTGTGTTCATCCGTAATGAAAAGCTCCATAGGAGCCTTGCCTGTGGGCTGATCTGCACTTAGAACTATCCGGCTAGTTGCATGTGCGAGACCGCGGGGCTGTTCGATCTCTACGCTCATAATGCCGAACTATCCGCAGATTCTTTTGCCTCGGTTTTGCTGAGGTTGGCCTTGAAGTACGTCATGAAGTCCTGTCCTTGAGCATAGGCTCTTTCAATCTTCGCGCTTTGCTCATTCAAAGCTGAGCTCGGTTTGGCCCATTGCTCAGACGGTAAGGGTTTGGACCACTCAGCAATCGAGTTAGGTAGGGACTTCATGCTGAAACGATGATCCCATTCCGCTACCCAGTACGGAAAACGCCACCAGGTGATCAGGTGTGTCAGGTACCACCAGCCAACGCCTAAAGCGGAACGCTTGTTGTGCTGGTATTCCTCGTGCATGTCTTGTCGTTCTTTATCGAAGGTGTGACGCCCTTCGTAGGGTGCTTTGCCGGGGCAGAACTCTGGACCTTTTTCCATGTAGACGCGTATGGCTTCCCATTTGCCCAAGCCATGAGCAGGAGTCATTACGCCTTGTCTCACAAAGTGCACTACGTCAGCTCCGGAGTCGTCGAACGCCATACCAAAGGTATAGGCGCTTGTTACTCCCACTCCAGTCACACCTGTACTGATTGAGAGCCAAGATACTGTCTCTTCCCATGGTTGAATGACAGGAGCGTCAGAACCTTCGGGGAAAAAGCAGACTTCACGACGTTGGCGGTTGAATCGAATTGGACGGGTGCGGGACTTCGCTCTGGTAGTGCTCAAAATAACGTAAGTACCCAGAAGCGCGGCTATTGCTCCTCCCCAAAGACTAAAGGTCACACCGAAATGGAACATACCTGCAGCTCTGTCCCAAAATGATTCGGAAAATGGATTTCCCCAAGTAGTAGATCCTGCAAGCAAAGGCAGAACAATCAGACATGAGAAGATGAACATCATACCGAGCCCAATCATTGCCCTAGCTTGGAAAGCCTTGCCGAAATTACTACTGCCCAAGTCGAGGAATGTCTCGTTGACTTCAACGAAGCTTCCGCCGAAATCCATGGGGATTTGCCCGGTAGGCACCGGCAGTGGCGACAAAAATAGAGCCTCTCCAGTAGCAAAACGACGAGTTTCACCGGCGGCAGGGCGCTGCTGTTTAATATCGAACTCGTCGTGCTGCGCAGAGATTGGTGTCATTCGGAAAGCCATAAAGGGTGTTCGGCCTAGGACGCGCCCACTGTGGGCTCTTGAGCCGGTTCGGAAAATTTCACCTTGAAGTAATCCAGCAGGTTTTGCCCTTTGGCAAAGGCCTTCCGGATTTCAGCGCTTTCCTCGAGCAACGCTTCGCTCGGCATAGCGTGCTGGTCAGGGGGGAGAGGTCTTGACCATTCCAGGACTTCTTTAGGGAAGGCGGCTTTGGGGCGGTTGTTGACCCAACCAGAGATGTAGCACGGCAAAGTCCAGCCGCTGAAAAATTGAATGACCAGAAAGCCCCCTACGTAGCGTAGAAATGAATGATCCGCGCGGTAGCTACGTCGACACAAGTGGAAAAAGGGAACGCTGCCTTCTTCAAACTCTTCAGTTTCATCAGATGGCAGCGAGAAACTTCCCACTTCCATGTACATGCGGATCGCCTCCCATTCGGACACTGCCAGACTCAAACTGCTGCTCGGCACTACGGACCACAAGACATCGCCACTGGCACTATCACGCAAACCGATCATTAGCTTGTACTCGGGCATCACCGCATATTGAGTAATAAGCGGGCCCGCGGATACACAAGCGATTGCCTCCTCCCAAGGGACATAGCGTGGCGCGGCCCCCTTTTTTGGTACGAACACAACCTCACGGCGTTGTCGGTTAAAGCGGATAGGGGGGTGAACAGTGATCTGGCGGACTGCATAACAAAATATACAAACGTAAACGGCGGAAAGGCACCAGATGAATCCCTGAACGTAGGCGTTTGTAAAAAAATCTATCCAACTGGTCCAGAAAGGCTGAACGTCTCTTCTCAGCCACGAGCCAAAACCTGATACAAAAAGGAAGAAGAGGGTGATGAACATTACCGAACCGATGCCTGCACGAGCCATGAACTCGAAATTTGCACGGCCGACTGCAAAGTCCAGAAAGACATCGCTGGTGTCACGATGCAGCTGGCGAGCACTGAAAGGCGGCAGACCTGTGGGTACTGGCCTAGGTGATAGGTAGACAATCTCTGTGCCGGAGTCACTTTCAAAGTCTCCGGCATGAGGTAGTCGGTCGTATTTATGCTTCAAGGACGCGGCTCATCGTTTTCATTCAGTTATTTATCGATTCTTCTGTCTTGTTTGCGTTTAGATTTGCCTTGAAGTAAGTCATGAAATCTTGTCCCTGAGTAAAAGCCTTCTCGATCTTGGCGCTTTGCTCTTTTAGAGCTTGACTCGGCTTGGCCCACTGCTCAGGCGGTAGAGATTTTGACCATTCAGCAATGGAATTAGGTAGAGACTTCATGCTGTAGCGGTGGTCCCATTCCGCTACCCAGTACGGAAAGCGCCACAGGGTGATTAGATGGGAAAAGTACCACCAGCCAACTCCAAGCACGGAGCGGTCGCCTTCGCGGTATTCCTGACTAATGGTTTCACGTTGTTGATCGAATGTGTGTCGACCTTCATATGGCGCCTTGCCGGGGCAAAATTTCGGGCCTTTTTCCATGTAGATACGTATTGCTTCCCACTTGCTTAATGCATGGGTCGGCGTCATAACTTGTTGGTTAACAAAGTGCACTTTATTATGTTTTTGGTCGTCGAATGCCATTCCAAAAGTGTAACTGCTCATGACGCCTACACCTGTAACACCCGTGCTGACGGAAAGCCATGAGACCATTTCTTCCCATGGCTGGATGACCTGCTCGTCGGACCCGTTGGGAAAGAAGCAAACCTCACGTCGTTGTCGATGGAAGCGGATTGGACGGCTTCGAGTTTTATTAAAAGTACTGCTGAGAATTACGTAAATCCCCATAGCTGAGAAACCCAAGGCCCCCCACATAGCAAATTCCAATCCTGGAAAGAAAAACTCTAAAAAATTATCTGAAAAGCTTCGGCCATAAGGATCCCCAAAAGCTGTTAGGCCAATGATAAGGGGGCCGATTACAACGCATGTGATTATAAAAGCCATGACGAGTCCAATCATGGCTTGTGTTTGAAATGCCTTGTTGAAATTACTGCTTCCTATGTCGAGATAAGATTCATTGATTTCTATGAAGCTTCCATCTAAGTCCATAGGGTTGTCGCCAGTAGGGACGGGGAGTGGAGCCAGGAATACGGCCTCGCCCGTCGCAAATTTACGTACTTCTCCGGCTATCGGTTTTTGAAGTTTTATATTGATTTCATCGATTGTGTCATTGTTAGGTGCTGGCATCAGATTGACCGGATGTTTGAGGTTTGGTGGATGTGTTTAGATAGTCATGGGTTATGAGTGCCCAAGGAAACGTTTGTAAAAAAACTATCCATCTAGTCCAGGAAGGCTGAGCGTCTCTTCTCAGTCACGAGCCAAAACTTGATACAAAAAGGAAGAAAAGGGTGATGAACATTACCGAGCCGATGCCTGCACGAACCATGAACTTGAAATTTTCACTCCCGACAGCGAAGTCCAAATAAACGTCGTCGGTGTCTCTATGTAATTGCCTTGCAATGATATGCCAGTAGATATAGGTCGAGGTGCTCAGTAGGCAATCTCTGCGCCGGATTCACTTTTAAAGTCTCCTGCATGAGGTAGTCGATCGTATTTATGCTTAAAGGAAGCGGCTCATCGTTTTCATTTAGTTGTTTTTCGATTCTTCTGTCTTATTTGCATTTAGATTTGCCTTGAAGTAAGTCATGAAATCTTGTCCCTGAGCGAAGGCCTTCTCGATCTTGGCGCTTTGCTCTTTCAAAGCTTGGCTCGGCTTGGCCCATTGCTCAGACGGTAAAGGTTTAGACCACTCAGCAATGGATTCAGGTAGAGACTTCATGCTGAAACGATGGTCCCATTCCGCTACCCAGTACGGAAAACGCCACCAAGTGATCAGGTGTGTCAGGTACCACCAGCCAACGCCTAAAGCAGAGCGCTCGTTGTGCTGGTATTCCTCATGCATGTCTTGTCGTTCTTTATCGAAGGTGTGACGACCCTCGTAGGGTGCTTTGCCAGGGCAGAATTCTGGACCTTTTTCCATGTAGATACGTATGGCCTCCCATTTGCCCAAGCCATGGATGGCTGTTGCTACGCCTTGGTTTACAAAATGGACTTTGTCGGACTTGGGATCGTCGAAGGCCATGCCGAAGGTGTAAGTGCTGATGATGCCTTCGCCTGTTGAACCGGTGCTGACTGAGAGCCAGGCGACCAGTTCTTCCCATGGCTGGATGACTGGCTCGTCGGAGTTGTTGGGGAAGAAACAGGCTTCGCGGCGTTGGCGGTTGAAGCGAATGGGGTGGGTGCGGGATTTGGTGAGTGTGGAACTGATGACAACATAACAGCCGATAATGGCAAATGCCGCGCCGCCCCAACCGGAAATCCACAGACCAAATTCAAAAAACTCGCTGAAATACCATGAGAAGTTACGTCCAAAAGGGTTGTTGAATGTTGATAATCCCATAATTGTAGGTAAGACCAGCAGGCAAGAAATTTTGAAACCCATGCACCGACCAATCATTGCTCTGGCTTGAAATGCTTTACCAAAACTGCTGCTACCAATGTCCAGATATATGTCATTTATCTCAACAATGCTCCCACCCAAATCCGAGGGTATTTGCCCGGTAGGCACCGGCAGTGGCGACAAAAATAGAGCCTCTCCAGTAGCAAAACGACGAGTTTCACCGGCGGCAGGGCGCTGCTGTTTAATATCGAACTCGTCGTGCTGCGCAGAGATAGGTGTCATTCGGAAAGCCATAAACGGTATTCGGCCTAGGACGCATCCACTGTGGGCTCTTTAGCCGGTTCGGAAAATTTCACCTTGAAGTAATCCAGCAGGTTCTGGCCTTTCGCAAATGCTTTTCTGATCTCAGCACTTTCCTTCATCAACTCATCGCTAGGTACCGCATGTTCTTCAATAGGACGTGATAGTGACCAATCCAGTACTTCCTTGGGGAATCCTGCTTTGGGGCGGTTATTGATCCAGGCTGCGATGTAGCAGGGTATCGTCCAGCCACTGAAAAATTGAATTGTCAAAAAGCCCCATATATATCGAAGGAATGAATGATGAGAGCGATATCCTTGTCTGCACATATGAAAATAGGCGACTGAACCTGCTTCGAATTCATCTGATTGCCCCATGGGTAATGCTTGAGGCCCTTCTTCCATATAGACGCGTATGGCCTCCCACTCAGCTATGGCTTGGTTCAAGTTCCCGCTCGGAACGCTGACCCAAAGCACATCGCCATTTTTGTCACGAAGTCCGATCATCAGTTTGAATTCGGGGATTACAGCATATTGAGTGATCAGCTTGCTCACTGAAACGCTCGCAATGACTTCTTCCCACGGAACATAACGAGGAGACATTCCCTTCTTGGGAACAAAAACAACTTCCCGGCGCTGGCGATTGAAACGTACTGGAGGTTGATTGCTGACTTGGCGAATGGCAAAGAAAAACACGCAAAGGTAAAGAGTGGCAAGCGCACCCACAAAGCCCCAAACCGCAATGCTTGTAAAGAAATCCAGCCAACTACTCCAGAACGGCTCTATATCTCTTCTTATCCAAGATCCAAGCCCCGTTGTAAAAAAAAGAAAAATCAACAGGAACATCACTGCCCCGATTCCAGCTCGGGCCATAAACTCAAAGCTTCCTCGAGAAATGGCAAAGTCTAAAAAAACTTCATTGGCGTAGCGGTGCAACTGGCGCGCACTGAAAGGCAGCACTCCCGTAGGTACTGGCTTTGGTGACAAATAAACTATCTCAGTACCCGGTTCTCTCTCGATATCACCTGCATGAGGCAATCGATCATATTTGTTTTCAAGCATGTAGGTGCTCCGGTTTCACGTCGACCCACTGTAATGCTGTTCGACTGGCTCGGACGGATGGTTCGCCTTTAACGACGCTATTTTTTTCAGCGCCAAGAAAACTTAAGGAGATGGAGTAATACAGGTATTCGTCCTTGGCTTTCAGGGGGGCATTTGCAATATCAGGTTGAACGCTCAATCGCAGCTTCAGTTGTGATTGCTCACCGCACCAGCTTTCGGGGACAACGAGCCGAGCTATAAGTGGATTGATATTTGCCAAGCTTAGTCCGTCTCTTACATCAATGCCCACATCAGCAGCATCACGATTCAGCTGCGCTGATAGCTCAGCTTGAACTCGTATTGGATGCTCTTTTAGTTCTTCTAAGCTTAATCCTGGAAATGTCAAAAGCAGTGTGCGTACGGGCGTTGTACCTTTGTTTTTTTCGCCAAGACCTAGGTCAGTGATAACTGGTCTGAGATTGGATTCTGCCAGGCCTTGCTTGTGGGTATCCATATCCCAGTTTTTATTTTCTTTACCCCAGCAACTAGAAATCATCCAGTTTTGTTGGTCGTCTAGGTTGAAATAGTTATAGATAGATTCCCCTGCCAATTGTAAGGCAGACAGTCCTAAAGACCATGGAGTCATGCGACCCGCAAAGCTGAAAAATCGCAGGCCGTTAGCACTCCAAGCAGTACTCAGTGCTTTTACTTTTAAACCGGGGGGGGACATGAAAAATTGCCAGCCGAGAGAACCTATTTCTTTCGACATTTTAACAGTGATAGCAGCATTCACACCTACGCTGCCGATGTCACCTGTCAGAGCCAAAAGTGCACCAGCTTGTTCCCCAGTTGTCCCTGTGCGAAGAGCGTCAGCCCACTTGTTCCAATTGTCCCACGCCGTACCTATTGAATTTATTAGGGCGAGTGGAGATATAAGTACCCCGAGTCCAAGCCCCAATTTACCTAGCTTTACAGAGAAGAGTGTTCCTCCCTGTCCTGATGTACTTGCTTTTGTCGCATGAAACGCTTTGTCTACGATTGTTATATGCACATTCTGATAAACAGAAATGGCAGATGCTGCCGCTCCGGTTACTGCGCCGATGAAAATAACTCTTTCTTTGAGAGAAGGGGTTCCAGAGACTTTTCTCCATGTCGTGAGAGCCTCTTTTAAATTCCAAACTTGCATGAAAAGCGCAGCCATTGGAAGCATGCTGCTTTTAAGTGCAGCAGCCCCGACGCCGCTCTCGCCAAAGCTCTTCCCTGCGCCCATTTTCAAACGATTGACCTCGTCGTCGAACATTTTTTGTTGAGCAGGGCTTAGCGGTGTTTGAAGGCCTATTTGGCCTTTAGCAAGTTTGTCAGTCGGGATAGTGGATTCTTTTATTTGGTGATTTAACGCCTTGATTTCGTTTTCTAGCGGCAATAGAAGATTGTTTAGCCTGATTTTTTCATTGTTTGCAACGTTTCTTTCTGCTGGGCTGAGGCTGGTTTTTTTGCTAAGGGCCTTTTGTTTGTCCCGATTGATAATTAATGGCTCATGTTTTTCTATAAGTTTTGCATGTTGGGTTACTCGCTTTATAAACAGATCTACATCTTCTTTGTTGGCGACTTTTAATTTGATCCCCCCTTGTTTTAAAGCATATAGGGCGCCCAGTCGTTGTCCGCGATTACTGAATTTTGATAGTTTGTCCAAGTGTGCTTGCAGGCCGGGGCCATCTAATTGTTTTTGCAACTCTGCCAGCCAGTCCTGCAAGCGCAATGCAATTGCAGGGTCGTACGCAGCATTTACGATATGACTTGCGGCTAAAGCATTTGGGTTTAAATCAGGGCTGTTTGCCCAATGATTCCCAAGTAGAGCTCCCATTTCGTTGACGCGTACTTGCACATCGCTAAGGCCGGCTTCCAGGTTTCTGGCGTCGTCGAACCATTTGAGTAGGTCTCCGTGTTTTTTAAATAGAAAATCTGTATCAAGTCGGCTGGCGAACCCTGGCAGGACAAAGTATGGCGCTCCATGAAAGTATTCGCCTAGTGCCCTCAGGCTCTCATCGGTCCGACAGATATCCCGAACGCAGTTTTGTTCTGTAATTAGTGTCGCCATTAACTGATCAGGAACATCCGCATCGAAATACCACGCACTCATGTGGTATTCACTTTTGGTAAACAATCCCACCCGGTCATCAGTAATGCGGTTCAAACGAGAGGTCCAGCGCTTCATGTGCGAGCGCTCGGTTTCCAGGTATTTGTTCATTTCCTCATAGCGGACGAGGTCGTGGATGCCACGAGCGCCCAGGCCTTTACCTTGTACAGCGGCGTGGCTTTTGTCTTCCAGCACCTCGATGTCATCTTCCAGATCGCTGTAAAGACTTTTGCCAAGGGAGTCGATCATCTCCTGCTTTTTGGTGTTCATGACCTTGTAAGCGGCGCCGACCTTGGGGTTGGGGACGCGAACCCGGCTTACTCTCTGTGGCAGATCAGTGGTGCTGGTTCTGGCTCCGTCGTAGTCATTTCGCGAATTAACGTAGTCATAGATTTTTTGACGTTGCTCAGGCGTGGTTTTTTCGAACAATGCATCGCTGGTACCTGCCTGACGGGCAGACTTTTCGCTGACTACCATGAGCGTTTCGATGTAGTTACCGATGGAATACTTGAGGTCGTTCTTCTCCTTGAGCACCCATTCATCGATCCAGCCAACCACTTTGTCCTGCTGTTCGGCAAGATCACGCATTACCCCAATGCTGTCTTTGAACACCAGAAAGAAATGATCTTTTTCATAGGCTGGCAATAGCGACTTTTTAATCGTGCCGAGTTGAGTCGCCTTGAACAGATTCTTCTGGTCTTCCCAGATGTAGTCCTTACTTTCCTCGGGGTGGGCACCCGTAGGCGGTGCTTGTGTGGCGGGTTTCTCCGCAACCTCTGCGATCCATTTTTCAGCCTGTTTGTCGGTCAGCAGGTTTGGGCCACCTTTTTCAACGTCGCCTTTGGCGAGGTTTACTTTCTGCATGAACAGATCGCGCTCTTTACTCGACTTAAGCATTTGCGAGCACTTGGCAGCCGTCCATTGCACTTCGGCATAGGCTATGTGCAGAGAGCTGCCACGGGTGAATATCAAGGCGTTTTCGCCTGCGGAACCGGTGCGCTTGTTCTGGGTGGCTTCTTTGCCTTTCCAAATGCACTTGGTGACCACGCCGTTTTTCACTTCGTACTCGTGCAAGTAACCCGTCGTGTTGTCGATTACGTAAAGCCAGCCATCGCGCAGCAGGCGAATCCCCATCGGGCGCGAGGCGGTTTTGTAGGGAAGCGACAATTCAGAAGACGGGTCGAGCCGTTCGACAAGACCATAGCGCAGGGGAATCAGCTGAAGTTTTTGCTTCATCTGCGAACAGCCACCAGTGGAGCACTTGGCATCGCTGCGGGGCAGGTCGACTGCGTTGGGGTTTTTTCCTGTCTGGCTCATACGGAATTCCTTTCCAGCATCGGGTAGCAAGGGCGGATCGATTCGCCCGTTTGCTCAGTTCTTGGTGATGACGTGAGTGTCGCTACCGGCGGGTTTTACTAACGCGCGGCGCAGTCTCACAAAAAGCTGCCTTTTAGGCAAAGAGTGAAGCTCTCTTGAGCGTTCTCTTTCAATTCGGTTTTGCCGCCCGTTCCTGGGCAATATCAGCGACCCGTTCGAGTCTCTGAGCGGGCGTTTGTTCCGACGGGGTCTTGAGTATCGCATCCAGGTCCGGATGCTCCTCCAGCGCTCGCTCGCCGAGGAACCCGTGAATGTTGGCGTAGAGGGTGATGTCGAGTTCGGTGTTGAAGCCGCGATCGTAGGAGGTCGAGGCCAGTGCGTGCAGGTGTTCCCAGCGGTGCAGCGGCATCGATTGTGCCTGATAGGACGGGAAGTATTCGTGCATGTGCTGGTCGAGACGCAGGACGATGCTGCGGAAATTCACTTCATCCAGTTGGCTGAGTTGCTCGTCGCTCAAGCGATAGCGTTTGCTGTGGTTCGGCTCAGGGGCTTTGCCCGGCCGCTGGTTGATGTGCCAGCAACCCAATGCCGCGTCGGCGGCAACGATCTGCGAGCAGGGGCCGAACAGGGTAGGGTCCTTGATACTCTCGGCGTGACCGAGCAATGCGTGGGCCACGGCAGGGTCGGCGACGCGCAGCAGGACTTCTTCACCCTGAGGGTGCATGACGCTGGTCAGCCAGCGGAAGTGCTCGACCATTTGTGTCCAGGGTTGATCGCTGAACACCAGGTAGCCCCACTCCTGGCGGGGCTCGGCGAGAAACTTCGCGAGGATGGGATTGCTCTGTGCGTTGATCTGAACCAGGCACGGCGAGACGTCGCCTAATTCCGCCCACTGAGTGCCGAGGTAGAGCGGCTCGAACACCGGGTCATCCGACCATTGATAAAGGTGCTGGGGCAGTTTCTCGACGCTGACGCCATCCAGCAACAATCCGACGGTGCCATTCCACGGCAGGCCTTGGGGCAACCCGTTTTCCAGCGTCCAGTCGGACTTAAGCATTTTGCGCCTCCAGTTTGGCCTTCTCGCAAATCGCGCAGATCGGCTTCTTCTGCATCAACGCTTGGCGCTGCGCGGGCACCAGCAATTGCCCGGCCTTATCCGCATCCGCCTGCTTCAACGGCCCCGGCAATATCGGTGCCGCCCCCGTCCCGCTGCCCGGTCCGCCACCGGAGTTCATGTTGATCGCCGGCCCGCTCATGGTGACGCCGCCTGCATCGATCTTGATGAAGCTGCCGCCGCCGATAAGGGTCAGTTCGCTGCCGGCTTCGAGCACGATTTTCATGCCGCTGTTCAGGTGGATTTCCTGGCCCGCATCGATGAATTGCCCGGTGCCGATCTTGATGTGCTGGTTCACGCCCACGGTCAGGTGGTCGTTGGCGCGGGCCTCGACTTTGCGGTCCTCATAAACGGTGTGGTGTTCTTCGGCCTTGAATTCGCTGTAGCTGTTCTTCTCCACGGTGTCGTGGCGTTCGTTGCCGACGCGGATCTTCTGGTCGTGTTCGACGTTTTCATCCCAGTCGCGCTGGGCGTGGAGGAAGATCTGTTCCTGGCCTTTCTTGTCTTCGATGCGCAGTTCGTTGAAGCCTGCACCGCCCGGTGAGCTCAGGGTTTTGAAGGTGGTGCGGGTCTTGTTTGCCGGCAGGGCGTACGGGACGACGTTTTCCTTGTGGTACAGGCAGCCGCTGATCAGCGGCTGGTCGGGGTCGCCTTCGAGGAACGTGACGAGCACTTCCATGCCGATTCGCGGGATGGCGATGCCGCCGTAGTGAGCACCGGCCCAGGCGGAGGAGACGCGCAGCCAGCAGCTGGTCTTGTCGTCGGCCTGACCTTCGCGGTCCCAGTGGAATTGCACTTTGACGCGGCCGTACTGATCGCAGTGGATTTCTTCACCTTTGGGCCCAGTGACCACGGCGCTCTGGCTGCCGAGAATGCGCGGTTTCTTCTGCGTCAGCGGCGGGCGGTTCGGCACGTCCCACGGGGTGGCCTGGAAGCGGTTGCGATAACCCTGATGGAAGTCGTCTTTCAGGTTGGTCGTGTTGCTGGTGACCGACTCTTCCAGCACTTGCGGCTGTTTGCCTTCGTGCAGGACTTCGGTGAGCAGCCACAGGTCGTTCCATTTAGCTTTCGGGTGTTGGGTCAGGGCCAGGAAGTGGCCGCTGACCAGCAACGGCTGATCGCTTTTGCCTTCGGCTAGCTGGAAGTCGCTGCGGTGACGTTCGAGGGCACGTTTGGCCAGGTGCTTGCCGCGTTCGCGGTCGATGAAGCGACCAGGGTAGTCGTAGTCTTCGAGGTCGGGCAGGGCGTCGCCACGGTGTTCGCTTTCGAGGTTGATGCGCGGTTTTTCGAAGTCGTAGTCGCGGCGGGTGATGCGGCTGGTGCGGGTTTCCAGGCGCAGGTCGAAGCGCTTGATCACCGGGTCGCTGGCGACCATGCCGGAATCTTGCTGATAGGCCACGGGCGCGAGTTTCGGGAACACCGTCTGGTCATCGCCGAACACCAGTTTGTGGGCTGTGGCGCTGTGCTCGAAGTGGTAGTGGATACCTTCTTCCTCGCACAGGCGCTGGACGAATTGCAGGTCCGATTCATCGTACTGAACGCAGTAGATGCGCTCGGGATAAATCGCCCCGACTTTGAACTGGTAGGCATTGCTCTGGATGCCGTGCTCTTCGAGGACCAGGCCGATGATTTTCGGCACGGTGAGGTTCTGGAAGATGCGCTGGTTGATGCGGTGCGCGAGGTAGGACAGTTGCGGGCGCAGGGTCACCGCGTAGCGGGTCAGGCGTTTGCCGGAATCACCCTGGGCGGCGCGATAGATCTGGCCATGAATGCCGCTGCCGTCGGGCGAGAGCTGCAAAAAGGCCGGTTTGTGCAGCAGGCTTTCGAGGTCCAGGGACGGCTTTTCACTGACCAGTTCCACCTCAAACACAAACGGCTGGCTGATGGCTTCCCGACCTTGCAGGGAAAGCACCTGGAAGTCGTTGGGAAGACCTTCGATGGTCAGGGCAAAGTGAGTCTGATTGGCCGGCGCGAACATCCCTTGTTCCTCGTGCTGTGGAGCGGCGTTCGTCGACAACCGCAAAGCGGATCAACGCACGCGAAATTCTGGAGGGGCGTAAACAACATCGACCAGCAGAGCTGGCCGATGCTTGTAACGATCAGCCGTAATTAAACGACTGGAGCACGCCAGTCATCGGAACCCGAAGTACCGGATACTTCGTGGGTCCAGGTGATTTTGCGGTAGGTGAACTGCACTTCTTCCAGGTGGGTGAAGTGCGAGTTGCCTGGATCCTGGCAGTTGTGCATTTTGTTGTTGATGGCGACGATGATCGCGTCTTCCAGTTTGGTGGTGTAGTAGTGCTCTTGAGTACCTTGAGCCGAAGTACGGTACCACTGGATAACGATTTCGCTCATGCGCTCGCCGGAGGTCAGAGCCGCTTGCAGCAGAGGCGAAGCCTTGTCGTAGACCTTGGTGATCACGACTGGCTTGTGTACGCGCTGACCGGTCGGTTGGCCGGATTGCGGGTCACGCGGGATGATCACGTCGTGGGTGAACGCCTGAACCATGACCTGGTCTTCGTGACCTTCCTGGTAGGTGTTGCCAACGGAGTCGGCAGTGAAGGCGCCGGCAGTGATCAGGCCTTGTTTTTCGCCAGTGACGGACATGTACGCTGGTGTTGCCATGGATGCTCTCCTTGCTGAATAAATAAAGGTGCCCGGGAGGCGGTATCGCCCGGTGGGTGCATGACTGTTATCAAGGTCCGTGCCATAAACGATAAAAGCCATATAAAACAAAGCTTTGAGATTGTTTTTCGACTGTTTTTGAAACCCCGCGCAAGGATCTATGCGTAATGTGCGCAAGAACTTGCGCAGCACTGCGCAACTTCTTGCGCACTCGGCTGGAGGCCCTGATTAGCCGGATGTTGTGCAGTGAAACCGGAGGATTTGCTCGGTCGATTGCGCAACTTCTTGCGCATCAAGGCGGTTGGCCATCATCGGGGAGAGCCCGTGTAACAAGTGCAACGAACTGCGCAGCCGGGTGGTCAAAACTGCGCTGAGATAACCGTACATTTCCCACATTCAAGGAGCGCGACATGAAAATCCTGATGGTTTTGACGTCCCACGATCAATTGGGCAATACCGGTAAGAAAACCGGCTTCTGGCTGGAGGAATTCGCGGCACCGTATTTCGCTTTCAAAGACGCCGGCGCTCAGCTGACGCTGGCGTCGCCCAAGGGAGGCCAGCCACCACTGGACCCCAAAAGCGATGAGCCCGATGCGCAGACCGCTGCGACGGAGCGTTTTCGCAAGGATCCGGCGGCCCAGTCCGCATTGGCGTCCACCGCGTTGCTCGGCAGCGTGCGAGCCGAAGATTACGATGCGGTTTTCTATCCGGGCGGGCATGGCCCGTTGTGGGATCTGACTGAAGACAAGGTTTCGATCGCATTGATCGAGGCGTTTTACAAGGCCGGCAAGCCGGTTGCTTTGGTCTGCCATGCGCCGGGCGTGTTGCGTCACGTCAAGGGCGCGGATGGTCAACCGCTGGTCAAAGGCAAGCGTGTGACCGGTTTCACCAACTCCGAGGAGGAGGCGGTGCAACTGACCAATGTGGTGCCGTTTCTGGTGGAGGACATGCTCCAGGAGAAGGGCGGGATTTTTTCCAAGGGGGATGACTGGGCGAGTTATGTGGTGACCGATGGTCTGCTGCTGACCGGGCAGAATCCGGCGTCGTCCGAGGCGGCGGCTGAAGCGCTGCTGGCGAAGCTGAAATAACCACGAACCTTGTAGGAGCCGGCTTGCCGGCGATAAGGCCCTGAAGAGCAATACAAATCCAAGGGCCCCATCACCGGCAGGCCGGCTCCTACAAAGGTTGATCAGCGGAGCGTTGCGAAGCATTCCTCGATCGAGCGCCGTTGCGTCTCGGCATACAACCCCAACTCATCGATGGTCGATCGTCCCAGGGCTTGCTCGAAGGCTTGCCGGTTCGAATGCTCGCCGTAGTGAGTTTGTGCGGCATCCCCCAGGTTCGACTGAAAAATCCCCGCCGCGCTGACCGGCAAAAAGTCTTCGTAGACCAGCGGTTCAACCCGCAAATAGCCACCGCTGAGCAGATCTTCCAGAGACGAGGATTTAAGCGCCGGCGCTCCGACGCCTTTCTCCGTCACGAAATAGCGAAAGTACGCCAGTTCCTGTAGGCGCATGCCCTCGACGGTGTCAGGGAATTCGCTGAAATGCTGCGTCATCAGCGCGTTATAGCGTGCGGCGTTGCCTTCGTTGGGGAAGTCCCCGAGTTCGTCGCGAGCAGCATTGAGCAAACGGTCATACAGCGCTCGTCCTTTAGGCGTGAGCGCCGCGCCGCGCTGCTCGATTTCACCGAAACGAGCGCTGTGGCTGCCGCGACTTTCGGCCTGATCGGTAAAGGCAACAGGCTCGTCCAGCGCCTTGAAACTGGTCTGACGCAACAGGATCGGGCACTGCCGGCGGGGCGGGCCTTCGATCACCGCTTTAGGGGTAATGCCGTGGGCCGGCATTTGCGCCTGCACGATGTCGATGTCCAGCGTGCGCGGCGTCAGGTGGTTGATGTGCGGCCCCTTGAACGCCACCACGTCGGCGATCAGGCGATGCTGAGCGCTGAGTTTCTGGTACTGCTCGGCGGTGACCGTCGCGCTGTGGTGCCAGCGGAAGGTTTCCAGCGCTTGCTCGACGAAGTCCTGGGCCTCGGGCTCGGTGAGGCCACCTTCGGTTTCGGCACGATCAATGAGGTTCAATGCGTTTGGCGTGAAGATCGAGCGCTTATTCAGCACCGATTGCGCAAAGGCGCGCAGCTCAAGGTCTTCGATCAATTCCAGACGCAGCAACGAGGTGAACACTCGAAACGGGCTGACCTGCAGTGCGGCTTCATGCACCGCGCGGAACGCCGTGGAATGCACCGGCACGCCGGCCGGGGTCAGGTCGTAATAGCCGACCGGTTGCATGCCCATCACCGCAAACAGCCGGGCGAGGGTGGCCAGTTCAGCGGCGGTGCCGACGCGGATGGCGCCATGACGCTCCAGGTCCAGGCGCTGGATTTCGCCGGTGCTGTTCAACTGTCGGGCGATCTGCGGGTCGCTCTCCAGTACATGGCGGTTAGTCTGTTCCACCAGTTCCATCAGCGCGCCGTACAGCGGCACTTCTTCGCGGTACATGTCGGACATCGCTTTGGAAAAGCGTTGGCGGATCAGGTCAGGGCTGACAAAGCTCGGGTGGCTCATGAAAAAATTCCTGGCGCGGTGACGTAAAGGATGCGGAAAAGATCGCAGCCTTCAGCGTCGCCGACAAACGAAGAATCTTACGGACTTCATTCTTTCAAGGACTGCTTGCTCAATGCATCCTCTGGTCCTGAGGGCTTTCCGAGCGTTGGGATGCCAAAAACTCCCGATATAACCGCGCCGTGCTCCCTGGCTCTTCGACCATCGGCATATGGCCGATTCCGTCCCAGATTTCTACACGCAGATCCTCGATGCCTTTGCTCCAGATCGCCACGCTACTGACATCGATCAAGCGGTCCTTGCGCCCCCACAGCAGCAGCGCCGGGCACTTGATGTCGGGCAGTTTTGGCTCCATCGGCGGGCTGGCGCGAAAGTCGCTGAAGATTTCTGCCAACTCATCCCGGGACTGTTCATAACGCTGGGCGATGGCGTCCAGCACCACGCCGGGCACCCACGGTGGTTCGGCCATGGTCATGGCGTAGAAGCGCCGAAATTCTTCTCGGGAGTGAACCAGGAACGGGTTGTGCCCCTGGGCCAGGTGGCGTTCCAGGTCACTGATTTCGGGGGCGGTGACACCGGCCGGGTCGATCAGCGCGACCGACGCGATGCGCTCCGGGTAGGTGGCTGCGAGCCAGGCTGCCATGTAGCCGCCCATCGAGTTGCCGATCACGTGGACCTTCTCGACGCCGCAGACGTCGAGCAACTGGATTATTCGTTTGGCCTGCAAGGGAATGTCATAACCGCCGCCGGCCTTGAAGCCGGTTTCGCCATGCCCCGCGATGTCGGGGATGATCACCCGGTAGGTGCCGACAAAGTGCCGGGCGAAACGCAGCCAGATGTTCTTGTCGGCACTGTAGCCGTGGAGCATCAGCACACTGCTTGATGCTTCATAAGGCCCGCCTTGCCAGGTCGAGACGGTCATTTCGGCGATGGGCACGACGATTTTGTGTAGCCGATACAGCTTGGCTTCGGCCGCCATGTTCAAGTCATAGAGCCAATAACCGATGGCCGGGTAGCTCAACCAGCTCCAGGCCGCGAAAACTGCGATAGCGACAACCAACAAAAGCATCAGGCGTCTCCCTTCTCTCTGATCAGGACAGCATGTGATCGGCGGGTTTCAGTGCCCGGGTCAATCGGTGGTAGCTGAAACTGAACCCCGGAAACATGGCGATTACATGACCGCTCTTGCTTTGATACCAACTGTGGCAGCCTCCTGACTTCCATACAGTGCGTTCCATCTCCCGGTGGATCATTTCAGTGTAGGTACGTTCTGCCTCGGGGCGTACTTCGATGCTGCGCAAACCCTGTTCTTTTAACGTGCGAATGCAGTCGAGGATGTAATTCATCTGCGATTCGATGATGAACAGCGCCGATGTATGGCCGATACCGGTGTTGGGACCGGTGACGATAAACAGGTTGGGGAAGTCCGGCAGGCTGGTGCCGAGGTAGGCGCGAGGGTAGGTCGCCCAGAAATCCCTGAGTTGCTTGCCGTTTTTTCCGCTGACCGGGTAGGAAATGACCCCGTCAGTGGCGTCGTAACCGGTGGACCAGACGATCAGGTCCACGTCGATGTGCTGCCCGTCCTGCGTGACGATGCCGGTTTCGTCGATGGCGGCAATGCCTTGCTCGCGGCTGTGCAAGGTCACGTTGTCGCGGCCGAGTGCCGGGTACAGGGTGCTGGAAACAATGACCCGCTTGCAGCCGATGGCGTAGTCCGGTGTCAGTTTTCGTCTGAGTTCAGGGTCGGGCACTTGTCGTTTGAGGAAGCGCAGGGCGTGTTGCTGGACCATGCGGATGGCCGGTTTCGAATATTTGAAGGCAATCACCCGGGTTTCGAATTGCCAGTAGATCATCCAGCGCAGCAGCTTGTAGGCGGGTTTGAGGCCGAGCAGCCAGCGCTGGAAAGGCCCGAAAGTGCGGTCGCCCCGTGGCAGCACCCAGTGCGGTGTGCGCTGGAATACATGCAAATGCGCGACGTCCGGAGCAATCGCCGGGATCACCTGGGCCGCGCTGGCGCCACTGCCAACGATGGCGACGCGTTTATGCCGATAGTCGTAGGCGTGATCCCAATGGTTGGTATGAAAAGTCTTGCCCTGAAAGCGCTCCTGGCCCTCGAAGCGTGGGACGACGGGCTGGCTCAGCGGCCCTGTGGCGTTGATCAGGAACTGCGCGTAGAACGTGCCTTTGCTCGCGGTGTGCACCGCCCAGCGTTTGGCGTCGTCGTCCCATTCGATGCGTTCGACGTTCGCCTCCAGTTCCACCCTGTCGCGCAGGCCGAATTGCTCCACCACGTGCTGTGTGTAGCGGTGCAATTCGGCTTGTTCGGCGAACATTTGCGTCCAGCGATAGGGCGCAAAGGACAGCGAATACAGCGGCGAGGGCACATCGACGGCGGCGCCGGGGTAAGTGTTCTGGCACCAGGTGCCGCCGAAGAAGTCCCGACGTTCCAACAGACGAAAATCATCGATGCCGGCCTTGAGCAAATTGATCGCCGCGCACTGGCCGCCGAAACCGCTGCCGATGATCAACACTTGGAAAGTCTGCATGGGCCTCCTTTTTTCTCGTTATTTGTCTCTTCAGGTATAGCCAAACATTCGGGGCCCGCCTCCTGTCTATACCGCGGTATTCAGACTGCTGGCCGGTGATGGCTATTTGACGTTGCCCTGTTAGACTTCGAGCACACCCGCAACCCCAGGTGTGATCAGGTTCCGTTCAGCGGTACAGAGGCCTTATGGGAAAAACGGGAGGAAAAGGACTTTCACTGGCCAGGAGGCTCTATGCATCGCGAAGCCTGGGGCTAGCCGCGGGACTGGTGTGTGTGGCCGCCGCGATGTACCCGCTTGATCCGCCATTGTGGGTCTGGGCGATGATGCTCTTCAACGGAATCTTCTGGCCACACGTGGCCTACCAATGGGCGCGTCGGGCGAAGGTTCCCTACCACGCCGAACACCGCAACCTGCTGGTCGACGCCTTTCTCGGCGGCTTCTGGGTCGCCGCCATGCAATTCAATCCGCTGCCCAGCGCAACCACCATTGCCATGATGGCGATGAACAATGTGGCCATTGGCGGTTTGCGATTCCTGCTGGTGGGCACGGTTGCGCAACTTCTGGGCGTTTGCGTCGGATACTTTCTGTTTGCGCCGGCCTTCATTCCTGAAACCAGTCAGCTGCAGCTGTACGCCTGTTTACCCTTGCTGTGCCTGTATCCGTTGGCGCTGGGCTGGATCTGCTTTCGCCAGGCCACCACGCTTGGCCGGCAAAAGCGCGAACTGCTCGCCCTGAGTCGCACCGATAGCCTCACCGGCCTGCTCAACCATGGTGCCTGGAAGGACCAGTTGGAAGTCGAATTCCAGCGCTGTAAACGACAGAATCGGGGTGGGGCTATTGCGTTGATCGACGTCGATCACTTCAAAGCCATCAACGACACCTACGGGCATGTCGCCGGGGATATCGTCTTGCGGCAGTTGAGCAAGGTGCTCAAACAGAACCTTCGGGCGACTGACGTGGCCGGCCGCTACGGCGGTGACGAGTTCTGTGTGATTCTCCCGGACCTTGCGCTTGGCAGCGCCGCGGCGGCCATGGATGCTCTGCGGGATCGTTTCGCCACCCTCAGTTACGAACAGAGCCCGGCGCTGAAAGTCAGCCTGAGCATCGGCCTGGCCGCTTTCACCCAGGCGCACACAGACGCGACACTCTGGCTCAACGACGCCGATCAGGCGCTCTACCAGGCCAAGACCACCGGCCGCAATCGCGTTATCTGTAGCGGCGAGGGCGAGCCTCGTCACGAACTGTTCGACCCGGTTTGAAAGCCTGCACAAATCCCTTGTAGGAGCCGTGATGCGGCGACTGATTGACACGCGGGCAGGGTGACAAATGTTTTCATATCGGGATGTCACCCTGCCTGCCTTCTGTTCAGGCTACTCCGCCCCCAGTAATGACAACGTGTGTTCGTAGAATGCTGTTTCTTGCGTTGCGATGCCGGGATATGTGGGCAAGTAGTCCTCGTCAAAACACCAGGCCTGGGCACTGGTCGTTGGCGGCGCATGAATGATCAGGCTTAGTGAAGCAGACATTTCCCGGGGAGGCAGTTGTCGATGCACTTCGTAATAGGGTTGCATGTGCAGCACTTGGCCTTGGGCGAGTTTAAAAGTTGTTTCTTCACCCAAGGGAGGGCGAATACCAGTGCTTAATTGCGTCTGATCGAGGATGTTGCGCTTGACGGTGGTGTAGCCATCGCCGCTGTAGCCCACCGCATAAATCTCGAAATCGTGGGTGTGGTTCAGGTGGTAGATGAACGTTTCGCTTTCGTCCTTGCTCGACACCGGAGCCCAAAAACCGAGGCGGACGGTGTAGGCATCCGAGTAATGCAGCACAAAGGCGTAGGCGTTATACAAGCTGTTTTTGGTGCTGTACCCGTCACGTTGAAGGGTGTTGTAAAGATGCTCGCTCAGCAATGTTCTGTTGGTGGCAAGTTCGCGCAGGTCCGCAATGATGTGTGATTTATCTTGATGGAGGTCGTACGTGTCCATGCGTTCAACAAAGGTGGCCAATTTCATGCTATCTCACCCACGTGTTGATCCAGTAAGTCATTGAGTCGAGTGTTTTGCAGGTTTCTTAAAAGAGGCGCATAACCCAGCGCTTTAACGGGATTTACCCCATGAATCATCTGGAACGCTTTCCATGCGACGGCGGGGTGATAGTGATAAATCAGTTCTTCGGCCACTTTGCCGGCCCCGGGATCTTTGGCTGCTTGCAGCAATTCCAGGCTGACCAGGTAGCGGGCGGCGCTGTCGTCATGGGGGAACCAGGCAATTTTTTGCAATGACGTACGATCGAATACGTGAATGTCGGCACTCCTGTCAGGAAAGTTAAGACTGCCGATAAATGCGCAATGTCCAGTGCCGTTCGGATTGCTGTCAAACAGGGTTTTCGTACCGTCGATGAACAACGGATTGCTGGCATCTACAATAACGTGTTCTCCGAGAATCAGATGTTCACCTTCAATGCCGTAAAGTTGAATGGAAAAAGCTTCTGCATTGATTGCAAACAAAATACTGTTGCCGGGTACGGAATAGAGTTGTTCAGATGCCGTTGCATTGTCAGGTGCTTTTAGGCTGATATTGCCATTCTGGTTGCAGTGTAATGTTAATGTGCGGGTGTGGGTGTTTGTCTGCTTCATGACCGCGGCGCGGTAAGATACCTCGGAAGTGCTGGCTGTTTGCTGAAATATTTGGTCGGCCAGTTTTTTTACTTCGGCAGTCATATTCAGTTTTTTGATGTTGGTGATAATTTGGGAGGGTTGCAAATCGGAATTGAGCAGGTTTTTTATCATATGAGTTCGCCTTTGTTTTTTATGTTTTTTGATCAGGCGCAGCGGAGGCGGTTGTAAGCAGGCGTCAGAGGCTGTGTGCTGTGGCCGCTGACGTCTGCCATTACTGATGAAAGGCAGTGTTACTGAGCGAATTCAGCAGTCTCGATAAACTGCCAGTATTGCTTGATTGCCTGGAGATTGCCGACGTTGAGTCGAGGTGTGTTTAACCAGCAGTTCATGTCGTGGTGTTTTCTGGTTGATGCAGGAATGATGTTTTTTTCCGCATGAAAGAGCGGTGTTCTGGACCAGTTGTTGTTTGTTTTTTTCATTACGACCTCGTTCTGTCTGGCTGCAAACCCGGAAATCGCTATTAGCTATTAATCCTTGGTAGGCATGTTCCAGAATGCCTTGATTTCATGAATGTTACCTATGTTAAAGCGAAGCCCATCATAGCCGGGACAGTTGGTCGCATGGTCGGTTTTTGTCGGTGTAGTGATAACTTTGGCTCCAGCGCGTAACAGAGGAGCATTTTGCCAGTTGTTAGTGGTGTTTTTCATAAGTACTTCCTTGTTATTATAGATTGAGTGAGCGATCAGGGTTAAATATTGTTGTTATTTAACGGTTTTTAGATTAGAGGGGGCGATGGTTAATATCAACTCTGGAGTTGTTATTAAATATTGATGTTTGTTTTTGGGTGTGTATTTCTTGGCGGAAACAGATAACAGCCATATGGTTCCAGACCCCTTGCAATCCTGCCGGTAACATTGCGTCTACCGGCCGAATCACAAGTCGCTTCAGGAGCCGAAATCAGAAAGGACTCATTCCTTGA
Organism: Pseudomonas sp. IT-P44; assembly: GCF_949768225.1. Classification (NCBI taxonomy): domain Bacteria; kingdom Pseudomonadati; phylum Pseudomonadota; class Gammaproteobacteria; order Pseudomonadales; family Pseudomonadaceae; genus Pseudomonas; species Pseudomonas sp. IT-P44. The sequence continues at coordinate 155,000 of NZ_CATKQM010000005.1, forward strand.
CGCTCATAAACTCTTCTGCCCAACGGATGTATTCCTCAGGCTGCGTATAGGTATGCGTCAGTTCCGTAGCGCTCAAGTCCGAGGTCTGGGTGAGGATCTGCCGCTGCTCGCGCAGGCTGTCGTAAGTCGCCTTGATCGCCGCAAAGTAAGCGCCATGACCGTCGATGGTGACCCGCACGCCCAGCTCTGCCAGACGTTTGTCGTCGCGCAGCAGCGGGTTGCCGTAAGTGACCAGCATCAGTGGCACGCTCAGGTGTTCGGCGATCTGTTCGAGGTGGTCGAAGTCGCGCACGCCCACCATGCAAATCCCGTCCGCACCAGCCTTCTGGTACTGCTGGGTGCGGCTGATGATTTCCTGCACCGGCAGGATGCCCGCGTGGGTGCGGGCGATGATGGCCATTTCCGAGTCGACCCGGGCTTCCAGCGCTGCGCGGATCTTGCCGACACCTTCGGCGACGCCGATCAGGTCGGTGGACTTGCGGCCGAATTGCGCCGGCAGCAGGGTGTCTTCGATGGTCAGGGCGGCGATGCCGGCACGTTCGAGCTCGACGATGGTGCGCATCACGTTAAGGGCGTTGCCGTAGCCATGGTCGGCATCGGCGATCACCGGCAATTGGGCGACACGGCCGATGCGAGTGGCCTGCTCGGCGAATTCACTGAGGGTGATCAGGGCGAAGTCGGGTGCGCCCAGCACTTGTAGCGACGCGACAGAACCACCCAGGATCCCCACTTCAAAACCCAGGTCCGCGGCAATGCGTGCCGACATCGGGTCGAAAACCGACGCGGTGTGATAGCAGGTTTTGGAAGCGAACAGTTCACGGAAGTTACGGCGCAAATCTTGATGTGAAAGCCTGGACATATGAGTTCCACCAATGGAATGGAAGGGCTTGAGCAAAAGTGTCAACGCCGAAAAAACAAAAGGCTATCACGCTAAGGGGGGAAGAATGATGACGAATTTGCAGAGCGGGCCTGATCGAAACCGCCATTGAGAGGCGTGAGGTTGCTTCAAGCCGCCGCAGCCTGCTGCTGTTGATTGAGCAGCGGCACCGCGCGTACCGAGTTGCCGGGTTGCAGTTGCAAGCGTTTGGCGGTGAGCCGGTCGACGATCAGGCTGTTGCCCACGCGCCTGGCGGGGGCGGCGGTGATGCGGCAGTTTTCCAGTCGGCGGTTGTGGATCAGCCAGACCGGCGCCTGGTCGTCTGGCGTGCCGATGACCAGCGATAGTGCCTGGCTGTCGCGCACCGTGCGGATTTTCGACAGCGGTGCTTCGATGACCGGGCCGGCGTCGAAGATGTCGATGTAACCCTTGTGCGTGAAACCTTCGGCGGTGAGGATTTTCAATGCCGGTTCGGTATTCGGGTGAGCCTTGCCGATCACGGCCTGGGCCTGTTCGGTGAGCAGGCAGGTATACAGCGGTTGGCGTGGCATCAGTTCGGCAATGAACGATTTGCTGCCCAGCCCCGACAAGTGATCGGCATGGTTGAAATCCATCTTGAAGAAGTGCCGGCCCAGGCTGTCCCAGAATGGCGAGCAGCCTTGCTCGTCGGCGCTGCCACGCAGTTCGGCGATGAGCTTCTCGCCGAACAGGTGCGCAAACTCGGCAGCAAACAGCAAGCGCGCCAACGACAACAATCGACCATTGCTGCCGTGGCGTTGATCGTGACGCAGGAACAGGGAGCAAATCTCCGATTGCCCGGTCATTTCGTTGTTCAGGAACAGTGTCGGGATTTGCCGCCGGATGCCCAGATCCGGTGACGCACTGACTGTCAGCCCCACCCGATAGTTGTACCAGGGCTCACGCAGGCCAACGGCCCCCGTCAGGGCGCTGACACCCACCACTTGCTGATCGTCGTCTTCGAGCACGAACAGGTAGTCGGCATCGGCGCGTTCAACCTGTTCCGCGAAAGTCCGTTGCGCCCAGCGCACCCGGTGCGCCAGGCGGTCCTCGCTGGCGGGCAGGGTGGTAAACCCGGGACCGGCCTGCCGGACCAGCGCCAACAGGGCGGGCAGGTCGGTGATCTGGACCGGACGGACAATCATGATGCAGCTCCTTCTACGCGCAGGCTCGAGCGCTGTCGTTGGGCACTGGACGCGAGGATGCTCACAGCGCGATCACCCGGATCGGGCTGCCGTCGGTGACATTCAGTGCCTCGCACATCTCGGCGCTGAGGACCACGGGTTGCCCGGCGGTGTAGTCCAGATCGGCGACGATGGCGCGATAGTTTCGCAGTGAATCGTTGCTCACCAGATAGCGTCCGCGGGCATCGATGGTCGAGCCCGGTGTGGCGGTGCCATTCTGGCTTTGCGCGATAGAGCGGATGTTGGCCAGACGTGCATACAGGGTCGGGCCGCCGTCGAACAGGTCGATGTAGCTGTTGGTCTCGAACCCCTCGCGCTCAAGGATATCGAAGGCCTCCTGGCCATCGGGGTGAATACGGCCGATGCAGTCCCGCGCGGCCTGGGGCAGCATCGGCACGTAGATCGGATATTGCGGCATCAGTTCGGCAAGAAATGTCCGGCTCTCCAGCCCGCAAAGGCGCTCGGCCTCGGTGTAGGGCAGGTCGAAGAAGTGTTTGCCCAGCGCATCCCAGAACGGCGACCGTCCTTCTTCATCGCTGAAGCCGACGATTTCGGTGATGACCGCTTCGGCAAAGCGCGGCAGGTGCGCGGCGATGAACATCAGGCGCGCCCGTGACAGCAATTCCGAGGACGGTGTGCGCACCAGTGCCGCATCGATGTGAAACCCGCGCAGCAAGGTGTGGCCACTGAGGTCGTGGCACAACGACAACGCCGGCACGCCGTGCTCGATGTTCAGTTCTCGCGAGGCGCTGGTGAAATGCCGGTTGCGCAGGCTGTAGAAGGGTTCGCCGAAACCGGCAGTGGCGAGGATTTCCGAACAGCCCGCGAGGCGCCGGGTGGTCAGGTCCTCCAGCACGAAGAAGTAGTTTTCCGGGCCATGCTGTTGCACGTTTTTATCGAACGAGGCGCAGGAGTCGAGAATCCGCTCGCGCAAGCATTCGGTGTCGTCCGGCAGGGACGTCACGCCGACCAGGCTTTCTTGCGCCAGTCGCTGCAACTGGGGCAGGTCGGTTAACTCCACTGGGCGTAAGACCAGCATGGATGCACTCCTGTATCAAAGGGTTCGGCGGTTGGCACGAACCTGACTATCACTGTCGGTTTCCACGCATTGAATCGGCGGTCGCTTGATGCTGTTTGCCAGGCGCCACTCTTTTTCTTATCCAGTCAGTCGCTGCTTGCCGCAGGCAGCGTCATGCTGACACTGTCGGTCGGGTTCTGGGTGCGGAGGCGGTGGTGCATGTTGCTGGAAGCGGGCATCCGGGCTCCTGCTGGATGAGGGTGTTGTTTAGATTAGCCGTTACGGCAGTATTTATGGAACGATCGCCCCATGTCTAGTGAATTTTTACTCGGCCATTTCTGGCCCTAAAATGGGGCGAAATGCCCGTATGTCGGGGGCTACACCAAAGTCGCTCAGCCTTGTAGGTCCTCGCTTACAGGGGTGTCGGAGATAGCGGTTTTTTAAGGGCGACAAGCGTTGGCAAGGGGTAAAACGAAACGCCCCCAATCGTGTTTCTTACGGCACAATTGCGTGATTGTTGGCGGCGTGACGCTGTTTTTCTTTCCTTTTACCGAGTGATCCTTCGTGCAGGCGACCCGTTTGACCCTGATGTGCCACGCTCGAACCGTCGCACAGAAATTGGCGCGTTTTCCTACGGATGAGCCGGTGGAGATGGATTGGCAATCGGCAAGAGGTTCGTTGGGTTCCCGACTCAAGAAGGCATCGCGCCTGTTCTGCGGTCCGGAATTGCGGACCCGGCAAACCGCCGGGTTGTTCGCCGATGACGTGGAGATTGTCGAGGCGCTGAGGGAGTGTGATTTCGGGCGCTGGAATGGCTTGCGGATCGACGACCTGCAGCAATCCGAACCCGAGACCTTGCAGAGCTGGCTCGATGATCCGCATTCGGCGCCTCACGGTGGCGAGTCGGTAGCGCAACTCGGCGAGCGGGTGGCCGCCTGGCTGAAAACCCTGGAGGCAACACCGGGGCACTGCGTTGCCATCACTCACCCTTTTGTCATTCGCGCGGCGCTGACCCATGTGCTGCAAAGTCCCGCGTTCAATCTGATCGATGTCGAACCGCTGTCAGCCATCGAATTGCGCTTCAATGGTCGCTGGCGCTTACGTGTGTTGGGCACAGACCTTGAGGGAGCCTGTTGATGAAAAAACTGATGGTCATCGGCATCGGTGCCGGCAACCCCGACTACATCACGATGCAGGCCGTGAAGGCTCTGAACCTCGTCGATGTGTTTTTCCTCATGGACAAGGGCCAGAGCAAAGACAAACTGATCGACCTGCGCCGTGAGATTTGCCAGCGCTACATCACTGATCACACCTACCGTTTCGTTGAAGCCCACAGCCCGGAGCGCGAGCGCGGAGAGGTGGACTACAAGGCCAGTGTGGAAGACCTGAACCTTGCCAAGCAGATGACCTTCGAACGGCTGATCAATGAGGAAATGTCCGACGGCCAGTGTGGCGGATTTCTGGTGTGGGGTGATCCGGCGTTGTACGACAGCACCATTCGGATCTTGCAGGCGATTCTGGCGTCCGGCCGCTGCGTCTTCGAGTTCGACGTGATCCCCGGTATCACCAGCGTTCAGGCGTTGGCAGCCCAGCATAAAGTGCCCCTGAACCGGATTGGGCGCTCATTCGAAATCACGACGGGCCGGCGGCTGGCGGCAGGGCAGGTGAGCGATGCCGACAGCCTGGTGGTGATGCTCGATGCGGAAGATTCCTACCATCAGGTGGCGGATCAGGAGACAGAGATTTACTGGGGGGCTTACCTGGGGACACCGGATGAAATCCTCATCAGCGGCAAGCTCAAGGACGTGGCGGACGAGATCGAGCGAGTGCGCAAGGCGGCGCGGCTGGCTAATGGGTGGATTATGGATACGTACCTTTTGCGTAAGCCATGAAACCGCCTTCGCGGGC
>NZ_CATKQM010000006.1:0-156683 GCF_949768225.1 Pseudomonas sp. IT-P44
GATAGCAGCCATCACCACAGAAACGGATATGTACACCATCAAAATCCTCGCCGACAGACACACAGCATTCGCGAGCAGGCTCGCTCCCACAAGGATTGCGGTGTTCCGTGAGGTCACTGAGCGCAAATATGCCGCGCGGCTGGCCTGAGTGCTCAAGAAGGCCTAGAATTCCCGCATCTGTTAATTCCCAAGGTAGCCCTTTAATGTCCTTCGCTGAGCAACTAACCCGCCTGCAAGTCTTCCTCGACGCCGATGAACTGCATGACGAGGCGCTGGACTACGTGGCCGCCCACGGCTACCTCACCGCGCTGTCGATCTGTTCCGAAAGCGTTCCCGACCGTGAATGGATCGACGCCCTCTTCGCCGAAGAGCCGCATTACGCCGACGACACCGAGCGTGAAGCCATCGAATCCACCCTGCTGGCCCTCAAGGCTCACATCGCCCGTCAACTGGCGTCCGATGAAGAGTTCGAGCTGCCGTGCGAACTGGACCTCGGCGACGATCCGGACGATTCCGACCTGCGTGGCTGGTGCATCGGCTTCATGGAAGGCGTGTTCCTGCGCGAAGCGGCCTGGTTCGAAACCGCCGAAGACGAAGTCAGCGAAATGCTGCTGCCGATCATGGTCGGTTCGGGTCTGTTCGACGAACAGCCCGAGTTCTCCGACATCGCGGCCGACGCCAACCTGATGGACGACATGATCGTGCAGATCCCGGAAGCCCTGACCGCGCTGTACCTGCTGTGCAACGCGCCAGACGAAAAACCGGCGATCCTCAAGCCACGTCACCACTAAGGTTTTGCCTATGGACAACCCCATAGGCAACCGCTCCCTGATGTTGCGTTACGGGCTGCTGGCCATCGGCTGGCTGAGCGTAGCGCTGGGGGTGATCGGGATTTTCCTCCCGGTATTGCCCACCACGCCTTTCCTGCTGCTGGCGGCCGCCTGCTTCGCCCGCAGTTCGCCGCGTTTTTACAACTGGCTGGTGGAGCATCCACGGCTGGGTCCGTGGATTCGCGACTACCTCGACGGCAACGGCATTCCGCTCAAGGGCAAGGTCTACGCCATCGGCCTGATGTGGGCGAGCATTCTGTTGTCCTGCTACCTGGTGCCCCTGCCGTGGGCGCGCGGGTTCATGCTGACCAGTGCGGTGCTGGTGACGGTATATATTCTTCGGCAAAAAACACTCTGAAAATCCGGGCCATTGCGATGTGATGCTGGCTGTCACTCCAACCGCTTATCGGAAACCCTCCCACAACTGTTATTTCTGACAGTAGTCAATGCTGATGCTTCACGCATTAAATCAATCCGGCACTCACACCAGGACCGGAGTCCATCACCATGACAGCCAGACAACCGAACGTCCCGTCGGGCACTGCGCCCGAGGAAACAGATTTGACATTGAGTATCACAGCCGTCTGGGACTCCGAAGGGGTCCTTGTAGGTCAAAACCGCGAGACCTCCGACACCTTCTTCAAGGTCGGTGGAACCGCTGAGCCGAACAAGCCGATTCTGGTACGGGACGGCTTCAGTGTATTGGCACCCGCCCAAAGCGACGTGGACGGCATTTGGAAGACCGAGTTGTTCGAAGTCAGGGAAGTCAAACGCTACAGCCTGACGGCCTTGGGTGATTACGGCAGTAAGCCCGTTTCTACCCCCCCTCGAAACTTCACCGTGGTCGCCGACGCCCCCATCATCGAGTCCCTGAAAGATGAGGAGGGAACGATTGATGAAGGCGCAACGACCTACTACCGATTGGTGAACGTCACAGGTAAAGCCCTCCCGAATCAGAGAGTTCAGGCGTTCAATGGCAGCACACCACTTGAAGAGGCGCCGGTTAGTCCAGGTGGCGATTACACACTTGAACTCAAGAATCTGCTGGTAGGCACCTCCTACACCATCACCGTCAAGGCACTCTACGGCGAAGGTAAAACATCCGAACCACGAAGCTTCGCCGTTGCAGCTGACATCGGCTTGTCTCTCGATGCTGTCGGTGACTCGGACGGCAATCCTGTCAACGAAGGTGACACTACCTCCGACCAAAACCTCACCGTCGTGGGCAAGTGCAGGCCAGGCAAGAATGTTCAACTCCTCGACCACGACGACCCAGAAGGATTTCCGCCGGCGACCGCCAAGGGTAACGGAGAGTGGGAAATCAAAATCAAACTGGACCCTGGCGACTACGAACTGAAAGTCCAAAAACTATACGGTGACGGGGAGGTAACCCCTACGCCCAGAACCTTTACCGTTAAAGGAGCGGATCTTGTAACGCTGGACACCGTGACTGACCCCCATGGAAAAACCGTCGATGACGGCGGTTTCACCTATGAGAGCAACCTGATTGTCAGAGGCGAAGGCGAAGCAGGCGAGTACGTCGAGATCTTCAACGGCGACGACTCTTTAGGTGAGGGGCAAATCGGAGCTGACGGCTACGAAGTCCCCATCGGCCCGCTGCCACTCGATAATTATCGCCTTGTTGCCAAGGCAAAATACCCCGATGGCGGTGAGTCTGGCCCGTACTCGTTTGAGGTCAGAAAATCCATCGCACCACGCGAAACCCAAGTGCATGATGCCAAAGATGAAATCGTCGATAACGGTCACACCACCTCCAGTTATGTAAGAGTCGGCGGCAAAACCGAACCGCTATCGTCGGTCAACCTCAAGGTCAACGGGACCGTCGACCCGAAAGCAGAGTTGGCCAACGAGGATGGAAATTGGGCGACACTTCTCACCGGTTTAGAAGTAGGCAGAACCTATGTGGTCAGTGGCGTTGCTTCCGACGATCATAACGCCGAATCGAATAAAGTAAGGTTCATGCGCGTTTCGGCGAACGGCTCTACCGACAGCTAGCAAAGTCCGTTGCCGGCAGTGCAAAAAAAACCGCTAATTAGCGGTTTTTTTGTCCCTCACATTTTAAAACCGATAGTCCACACCAACGGTGAAGGCCATTGGCTGTTCGATGTTTTTACCCTTGGCATAATCGACGCCGACATCAAAACGCAACTTCTCGGAAAACGAAGCGGTCAACCCGATACCGGCTTCAATACCGGAACCCGCAAGGTTGGTATTGATCGAGTTTCCATTGACCCGCACGTTGTTATCGTTCGATGCAAATTCATGGACCACCGCCACTCGCCCGTATGGACGCAACTGAGTGTCGCCCAGGTTGATGCTTCGACCCGCCATGACGCCGAGCTTTGTGCGCAACGAATGCGTGTCGTCACCTTCAGCGTTCATGCCATTGTCCAAGTAATAGTTTTCTCCCTGGATGATTGCAGCGGAGACCTGAACAGAAGGTTTGGCAAACCAGCCATCCCCCAGATCAATTTGGCGCCCCCCTTCTACCATCGCACTCACAGCCGAGTTGTTGTAATCGCCTTCGGCACGTTTGCCATCGCTCATACCGACTTTGGACTCGTTACGGAAATGGTTGAACTTCAGGGCGCCATCAACGAAGTAGCCATTGTCCTGATTCAGCCAGCCGAAATAGGGACCGAAGTAGTAGCTGTCAACCGTGGCCGAAGTGCCGCCGCTGAGATTCAGATCGGACTGGCTGTAACCTGCCAGCATACCGACAGTCCAGGGACTGTCGCCCAGTCGGGTATCGGCGCCCAGAGTGAAACCCTGTTGCTCTTGACGATAACCCACACCCATCGAACCGTCGTCAACGTTCCACTTGTTGCCATAAGCTCGTACCCACAGGCCATGGCGTTTGTCATCCGCCTGCAACTCGCCCATGCGGTTTTCCAGCGACTTCAACTCGCCATAGGACACGGTAAGGGCTGTCTGAAACAATGCCGCTACCGATTGAGCACCGGAACTGAGCCGGGTGGTAGGGTTCAGGTAATACTCCGCTTCGCCGGAGGCATTGGTTCTTTCAGCTAAATCGTATTGCCATGTCCCCACATCGACCCGGCCACCCAACAGCGCGAAATCTGCCTGGTTATTGCCGATCTGCACCAGCGTCAATTGTCGAGGAGACGTCGCGTCCTTGCCCGAAGCGTTGACGGCCAATTCATAGCTGCCAGTGGCCGCACCGGCTTTCAGCAAGTCACTTTCACCGGTCTGGAAGTTGCCCTGCATGGCAATGATGCCGCTGCCATTGAGCGTACCCACCTCAAGTTGACGATTCGCACGTGGCGCGCCAGGCGTACCGAAATTAACCGTGCTGTTGCTCAACGTCAGGGTGCCGATGCGGTCATCGCCAACCATGGTCAGGTTCGAACCGCTGTTAAGGCTGAGGTTGCTGTTGTTCAGGCGTCCGGTGAACGATGAGCGATTGTTCAAGGTGACATTGGCCGTCGAGCCGTTCTCGCGCAGGATATCGCCTACCATCGAAGCGCTATTGAAGGTGAGATTGGCGGTGCTATTGCCAGTCACTTGCACATTGTCTTGCAAGGTGCTGTTCGCAACCCGCATGTTCGCCGTCGAGGCCCCTTCTACTTCGAGTACATTGCCGTTTCCGCCAATCAGCGTGGAGTTGTTCAACACCTCGATGGTGGCGTTGATGCCCTGCTCCACAACAATGGCCGCTCCATTGCGCCCTTCAGCTGTCGAGTTATCCAGCACCAATGTGTTAGCGCCGACGCCGGCAGGGTCCCTGTCCATTATCACGCCAGCCCTGTCACCGCTAATACGAGAACCGGCCGATGCGAGCACTTCACCGCCGCGCACGTTCAAGCCAACACTGCCGACGTCGGTTCCCGTCAAGCTCGTATTGAACAGGGTAAGAGTGCTGAAGCCTGTCACCCTGGCGCCGAGTTCACCGCCATGGAACTCACTGTTTGTGGCAGAAACAACCGAACCTTGTAGCGAGTTGTTGACCCGATTGACCACCAGGCCGTCTGTATCGCTGAAAACCTTGGTGGACTTGATGGTCGCACTGCTGTTGGTAATCGATATACCTTCAATGCCAGTGTCGGCATTAATGGTCCCGCCGTCGATGTTTAGCGTAGATCCGGTTTCGACAAAGATACTCTTGGTGGTACTACCTGCCACATTCAAAGTGCTGTTGTTGCGCACCAGATAATCAGTAACGGGGGTTCCCGTATCGATATCCTTAATGTTGCCGTTATCGATAATATCAGCAGCAAATAGCGACGAATTTACGAAAAAAAATGCTGGCAGCATTGCCAGTTTCTTGAATGAGCCTGTGCCTGCGGCTGTACGCGGCCTGATATTTTTAAAAGTCATGTTCGTGCGTCCTGTTCGTCAGTTCGTCAACCTCATCGAATTGCGGGTGACGTCGAGAGGTGCGCACGATACCGGCTCGTCTTACAGAAAAATGTAGGATTAATCTCTCTGAGCATGAGGAAATCACCCCGCGTCAAACCAGAGAGCTCAATAAAATAAAACTAAAAACACGCCGTAAAAAAAGGAGGCGCATAAAGCGCCTCCACTTCAGTTACTCCAACGGAGGGACAACACATGACCCGCCTCCACCCTCCCTCATATGCACCTGAACCAAATGCCTATCGGATTTTGTTGGAACCCCCCCTAGCGTCACAGTGTATTCAACAGCACCGTAGGCACTGCCAGTCTGATCGAAGACGGCGAATGGGAAATTGATATAGACGCCATCGATGGACTCCTGCACACTGATTTTGTAATTAACCTTGTCGGTTACACCAACGATTGGAGTAATACCAGCGGCATCTGAATACGCCTGATAAACAAGCTCGATATCTTGATCCGCCAGTTGAGCATCCGGTGGAATAAAGACAATAATTGCCAATCCACCGCCCGAAACTCTGCGAACGGAATTACAGTTAAGATAACCAAAGTCCTCATCAAGATGCTGGAATACCGGATCAGACACATCAACATCATGAATTTGAACATCAACTTCTGTCGGCAGAGAAACAGCATAGCCATCCGCAACAGCATCAAAGGCGATGTAGTGAACCAGCGTATCGATATCATTGCCTGATTCATTAACTAACGCCCATGGGACCGTGAAAGTAATTTCAAAACCGGTGGCTTCGGTACCAAGAACGGTGTAACGCCCGCCTTCATTCGGCGCGGCAGATACCGGAACTTCTACGCCGTTCCAGTAAAGCTGCACTTCTTCGCCTGCTTTAGACCCAGCGTACAAAAGTACAGTGACTGTCACTGGCCCCGACGAGTCAACTTTACGTATCACATTGTCCTCAGGTGTAACGGTGCCTTTCGCCGTCACCTTAGGCAAACTTTCGTCCGGTGGCCCTGGTTCTTCAGGGTTTATGGTGCCGGGCCTTCTCAAATCTTTGTTGACAAGTGTAACGAGAGGGCCTGCATCAGGGTAGAGTTTGTTACCACGCCGAACCCGCAGCCCTACCGGGACGTCATCCTTAAAGGCAACACCGTTATAGACGTCTCTAAAATGCACGTCAGTAAAAACTGGAAAACCAGTGATCAACTTTTCCTGTTGTACCTTGCCATCCCAGGTAATTTGCATATAGTCACGACCGGACACATAACCCACATACTGTTCTTTGATGCCAACTCCCACGCCGGTAACGGTCTGCGCGTCAATCAAGCTGATGACCCCGTCGTCATCGAACAGTGGAACAAAGGCTGGTACCAACACCGGAGGATCAGTCAGAACCAAGTCAAGATGCAGACGATCCGATTGCGCCGATCGATTGCCTTTACGGTCAGTATGATCAGTCCAAAGCGCTTTAGGGATTTCCTCCGTGCCTACCATCTCTTTGGTTAAACGGAACACCGGCGCAGTAATCGGGCTTTTGAGAGTCTCTGAACCGACCAATACGGTATCGTTTATGCGTGAACCAAACCAACAGCGGATGACATCACCAATTTTGTTGGCTTGAGTCAGCGGCGCTGTCACTTCTATATATCCGTGAAGATCTAGGTATTCCTTGGTAATTTCAGTAACCGGGGCAGTCGGCTTAATGGGCGGAGGTGCTTCCCTGTCGACATTGACAGTCAATGGAGTGACTACAGCTCCGGTATTCCCCCCATGATTAATACGGTACTTTAACTCGTGCTTACCGGCTTTATCTGTCAATCCGGCAGGCAACGTCAAATTAAAAGGGAAATCAGCAGGATTAACGGGGGTTCTATAACGCTGACTTGGCTCATTCAGCACAGTCCCGTTCCACATAAGCCGAATGATCCCGTCGATGGGAGGATTAGTTTGCTGCGACTGTTCAAACTGGTCTATCTGGACCTTAAGTGGCAAACCCTGAAACTGGAAATGAAGCTGATTCACATCATCATCGACTTCATGGTTCATGAAGGCGTTATCCGAGTGTAGTCTTGGCGGAGCAGCCGGTACTGGGTCGGCTGAAAATCGCAGCTTTCGGTAAGCCAGTGCGTTTTCCTGTTCCTTCGTCAGTCGAGTCAGCTTGATGTAGTTCGACATATTATCGTTCCTTTCAGTGCCTGGGCTTTACCTGCCCTTAGGTATAACAACCCAGCGCCTGACCAACGACTGCAAGGCGCCGATAAACAACCTGCTTTGCAAACATTCGCTACAACTAAAAACCTGCAACCTCATGGTTGGATTTAAAGACAGGCCGCTAGCGCTGGCTACTGTCAGAAATCACAGGTTTTGCTACCGCTGGTCGGACACTTCCCTAAACAACGCACAACAAAAAACCCGCCATCCCTTACACAGGGATGGCGGGTTTTGTTGTTTAAGGTTTCAGGTCACACGGTATCCACCTTCAACGAATGGTCATTCAGCATGCCGTTGATGATGGTCGCCGTATCCGCCCCGGCAATCACCCCACCCGCGCCCGGTGTCACACCGTAATGGCTGGCCAGGTCCACACCGGCCAGGTCGATAGTCTGGTTCGGCGCTGCCCCCGCCATGCCGCTGACGTCGATGCTGGTGACCAGTGAATCGCCGCTGCCGGTGACTTTGAAGTGCAGGTAGTCATCCAGCGACGCCGCCGTGCCGTTCTCCCCTTGCAACAGTTGCGACAGGTCGAGTTTGTCGGTGCCTGGCGTGAAGTCGGTAACCACGTCGTGGCCGCTGTTGCCTTTGAGCCACAGGAAGGAGTCGGCACCGGCACCACCGGTGAGGGTGTTGTTGCCGAGGCCGCCGATGAGCACGTCATCGCCGCCGCCACCGTTGAGCACGTCGTTGCCGAGGCCGCCGGTGATGATGTTGTTGTGGCTGTCGCCGGTCAGTTTGTCATCGAAGCTGGAACCGGTGAGGTTTTCGATGGCGGTCAGGGTATCGGTGCCGGCACCCACGGTGTTTTGCGCGCCGAGCAGGCTCAGATCCACTTTGACCCCGGCGGTGGCGTGGGCGTAGCTCGCGGTGTCGATACCGGTGCCGCCGTCGAGCAGGTCGTTGCCCGCGCCGCTGTAGAGCAAGTCATTGCCGGCGCCACCGTGCAGCTCGTTGTTGCCTGCACCGGCAGTGAGCACATCGTTGCCGTCGCCGGCGTTGATCACGTTGTTGCCGGTGCCCGCCACCAGCATGTCGTCACCCGTTGTGCCGGTGAGGGTGTGACCGTCCTGATAGCTGATGGTCACCGCTGTGCTGTCGTCGACGGCGTAGGCGCCGTGATAGTCCGGGGTGGTGTTGTGGGCGCCGGAGTAGTCGACGGTCATGGTCAGTTGATAATTTTCCGTGCCCTTGCCGTTGCCATGCCCGCCGTCATCGATGTTGATGATATGGATCTGGTAGGTGCCGTCTACTGCGGCGGTGATGGTCTGGCCATCGCCGATGCCGATGAACGAGCCGCCGTTGACCGAGTACTCCATGGTGACGTGACCGCCCGCCAGGTTGTGATCGAGGTTCAGGGTTTCACCCTGTTTGAGGGTGACGGTGATGTGGTCCTCGTCATTGGTGTTGCCGTTGCCGTTGCCGTTGTTGTTTTTGACTTCGCCCAACGCTCCGCTGACCACCAGCACCGCGGTCATGGCTGCGGTGTTGGCGACGAATGCGCTGCGCGCGATGGTCACCGATTGAGCGTTGTTGCCGGTGAAGCTGTAGCTCTGGTTGCTGCCGGTAAAGTCCGCACCTTTGACAATCCAGCCAGTGTTGAAGGTGGTTGGCGCTACGGTCAGCGGGTTGGAGTTGGCATCGATGTCGTTGGCCAGCAGCACGTCGCCCGGCACCGTGACGTTGCCCGACAGGACGTTGGTGATGATGGCGACGCCATTGTCGCTGACTGCGTTGATGCAGCCGTTGCTGACGTCGATGGTGATGGTCGTGGTGCTTTCGTCGCCGTCGTTATCACGCAGGGTGTAGGTGAACACGTCGGTCGCACCTGGGCCGTTCACGGCATTCGGGGTGCTGTGGTATTCGACGTTGCCCTGGGCGTCCAGGGTCAGGTAACCGTAGGTGCCGTTGATGTGAGTGTTGAGCCCGCCGTTGACCGGGGTCGAAGTATCCGAGCCGGCGCGCACGCCGACCACGCCACCGCCGAGCAAGGGTCCATCGGAGCCGGCGACGTCATTCCACAGCACGTTGCCACTGACGGTGCCGCCCTCCACCACCGACGTTGCCTCTGGGTTGGCGTTCGGCGTGTCATCGACGATGTTGACGTTGATCTGCCCGGTCGCAGTGCTGCCGTTGACATCCTTGGCCGCCACGTCGAAGTGCTCGGAGATGCTGTCGGCACCACCGGCATTCGGGTGGTCGCTGTCGTAACGCAACGTGTAGCTGTAACTCACCACACCGGTGGCCGGGTTGTAACCGGTGATGGTGAAGATCGCACCGGTATCGGTCTCGCTCGATTGCGGGAAACCTGCCGCCACGCCCGCCGTAACCACGGCGATGCCGCCCACGGTGAGGGTCAGTAGGCCATCCGGCGCGTTGACGTTGAAGGTGCCGGTCTGGGTCAGCGCCGGGGCATCCGGGTCGGTGCCGTAGGTGAGGTTTTTTTCGTAGACGGTCAGTTCACCGCCATACGCGTCGAGGCCGCTGAGGGTCACCGGGCTGATGCAGCCGTTGCTGACGTCGATGGTGATGGTCGTGGTGCTTTCGTCACCGTCGTCATCGCGCAGGGTATAGGTGAACACGTCGGTCGCACCGGGGCCGTTCACGGCATTCGGGGTGCTGTGGTATTCGGCGTTGCCCTGGGCGTCCAGGGTCAGGTAACCGTAGGTTCCGTTGATGTGGGTGTTGAGGCCGCCGTTGACCGGCGTCGAGGTGTCCGAGCCGGCGCGCACGCCGACCACGCCACCGCCGAGCAAGGGGCCGTCGGCGCCGGCGACGTCATTCCACAGCACGTTGCCACTGACGGTGCCGCCCTCCACCACCGACGTTGCCTCAGGGTTGGCATTCGGCGTGTCATCGACGATGTTGACGTTGATCTGCCCGGTCGCGGTGCTGCCATTCACATCCTTGGCCGTCACATCGAAGTTCTCGGAGATGCTGTCGGCACCACCGGGATTCGGGTGGTCGCTGTCGTAACGCAACGTGTAGCTGTAGCTCACCACGCCGGTGGCCGGGTTGTAACCGGTGATGGTGAAGATCGCGCCGGTATCGGTCTCGCTCGATTGCGGGAAACCTGCCGCCACGCCGGCAGTGACCACGGCGATACCGCCCACGGTGAGGGTCAGCAGGCCATCCGGCGCGTTGACGTTGAAGGTGCCGGTCTGGGTCAGCGCCGGGGCATCCGGGTCGGTGCCGTAAGTGAGGTTTTTTTCGTAGACGGTCAGTTCACCGTCACACACGTCGAGGCCGCTGAGGGTGACCGGGCTGATGCAGCCGTTGCTGACGTCAATGGTGATCGTCGTGGTGCTTTCGTCACCGTCGTTATCGCGCAGGGTGTAGGTGAACACGTCGGTCGCGCCCGGGCCGTTCACCCCGTTCGGGTAGCTGTGGTATTCGGCGTTGCCCTGTGCGTCCAGGGTCAGGTAACCGTAGGTGCCGTTGATGTGGGTATTGAGGCCGCCGTTGACCGGGGTCGAAGTGTCCGAGCCGGCTCGCACGCCGACCACGCCACCGCCGAGCAAGGGGCCATCGGCACCGGCGACGTCGTTCCACAGCACGTTGCCGCTGACGGTGCCGCCCTCCACCACCGAGGTCGCGTCAGGGTTGGCGTTCGGCGTGTCATCGACAATGTTGACGTTGATCTGCCCGGTTGCGGTGCTGCCGTCGACATCCTTGGCCACCACGTCGAAGTGTTCGGAAATGCTGTCAGCACCGCCGGCATTCGGGTGGTCGCTGTCGTAACGCAACGTGTAGCTGTAGCTCACCACGCCGGTCGCCGGGTTGTAACCGGTGATGGTGAAGATCGCGCCGGTGTCGGTCTCGCTCGATTGCGGGAAACCTGCCGCCACGCCTGCGGTGACCACGGCGATGCCGCCGACGGTGAGGGTTTGCAGACCGTCCAGCGCGGTGACGGTGAAGGTGCCGGATTGGGTCAGGGCCGGTGCGTCCGGGTCGGTGCCGTAGGTGAGGTTTTTCTCGTAGACGGTCAGCTCGCCGCCCTCTACGTCGAGGCCGTTGAGGGTCACCGGGCTGTTATGGATGTTCAGCTCCAGCGTCGCAGTGCTGATGTCGCCGTCGGCATCGGTGAGGGTGTAGTTGAATTTCTCCTTCCCCTCGCCGCCATTGTGCAGCGCCTTGAAATCGGCATCGCTGATGTTCAGCGTGTAGGTGTAGGTGCCGTTGGCATTCAGTACCAGGGTGCCGTAAGTCCCGGTGAACGTGCCCGCGGTAATCGGTCCGCTGTCCGGCCCGGTAGGCACGCGATCCGCGCCTTGCACGTCGTTGCTCAGGACGTTGCCTTCGAGGCTCAGGTGCGTTGGCGTGGCGACACCGTCGTTGCTGTCATCCATCGCTTTGGGCACGTCGTCGACAATGTTGACCTTGATCGTGCTGGTGACGGTGTTGCCCAGGGAGTCGGTGGCCTGGTAAGTGAAGCTTTCGCTCAGGGTGTTGGCGCCGTTGTCCGCGTGCGGCGTGGTGCTGGCCGGTGAGGTCAGGGTGTAGGTGTAAGTGCCGTTGGGGTTGAGCAGGATCTGGCCATAGGTTCCGGTGGCGCTGCCGACCAGAGTGTAGGTGATCGCGCCCGTCGCGCCGCTGACCGAGCCGACCAGTGTGCCGCTGGCAGTTTCGCCGATATGGCCCGGCTCGCTACCGGTGACGGTGCCTGCCGCGAGGTCCTGGCCATCCTTGCTCAGGTCGAGGGCTTTTTCGTAGACGGTGACGTCGTTGTCGGTGGCTGCCGTGATGCAGCTGTTGGTGACGTCGATGGTGATGGTCGTGGTGCTTTCGTCGCCGTCGTTATCACGCAGGGTGTAGGTGAACACGTCGGTCGCACCGGGGCCGCTCACCCCGTTCGGGTAGCTGTGGTATTCGGCGTTGCCCTGTGCGTCCAGGGTCAGGTAACCGTAGGTGCCGTTGATGTGGGTGTTGAGGCCGCCGTTGACCGGGGTCGAAGTGTCCGAGCCGGCGCGCACGCCGACCACCCCGCCACCGAGCAACGGACCGTCGGCGCCGGCGACGTCATTCCACAGCACGTTGCCGCTGACGGTGCCACCCTCCGCCACCGAGGTCGCGTCGGGGCTGGCGTTCGGTGTGTCATCGACGATGTTGACGTTGATCTGCCCGGTTGCGGTGCTGCCGTCGACATCCTTGGCCACCACGTCGAAGTGCTCGGAGATGCTGTCGGCACCACCGGGATTCGGGTGGTCGCTGTCGTAACGCAGCGTGTAGCTGTAACTCACCACACCGGTCGCCGGGTTGTAACCGGTGATGGTGAAGATCGCGCCGGTGTCGGTCTCGCTCGATTGCGGGAAACCTGCCGCCACGCCTGCGGTGACCACGGCGATGCCGCCCACGGTGAGGGTTTGCAGACCGTCCAGCGCGGTGACGGTGAAGGTGCCGGATTGGGTCAGCGCCGGTGCGTCCGGGTCAGTGCCGTAGGTGAGGTTTTTTTCGTAGACGGTCAGCTCGCCGCCCTCTACGTCGAGGCCATCCAGGGTGACGGGATTGTCTGGATTATCTGGATTGTCTGGAGTATCCGGAATGTCCGGACGATCCGGGGTATCCGCCACAATCGGTGCAGCGGTCGCATTGCCGCCATTGTCCGGATCACCGGCGTCCGGATCACCGGCCAGACGCTCCCGGGGAAATTCGGGAACACCATTGAAGCCCGCAGTGGGAAAACCGACAGTCGGATCGACCCGCCCAGCCACTTCCTCCAGCAGCACAAAACTATGGCCGCCACCCAATGCACCGCCGGGCGCACCCGGTGTGCCCGGCCCCGCCGCGGTCGCTTCAGCGGTTTGGGTCGGGTCGTCGCCCGCAGCGATGGCTTTTTGTACTCGCTCGACATCTGACAGTTGAGCCTGAGTCGGCGTAGTCGCTTCAGGTGTATTCACATGGGAGGCGTGATCCACCAGCAACTGAGGGTTCATTTGCAGACTGCTGCCACGCCCGAGCGTCAGTTCCTGGCCATTTTGCAGGTGCACCGCCACCGCGCCTTCGGCCCCGGTGATCAGTTGATCGCCGGCAAACAGCCGGTCCCCCTCGATCAGCACACGCCGGGTACCGTCGCTCCCCTGGGCGAACACCTGACCAATGACCTTACTGACGATACCGATGAGCGTAGCCATGTGCACTTCCTCCGCTGCCGACTGACGTCGGCATCCTGTTGTTTGCGAAGAACGTGCTCATGGGTCAAGCGGTGGCCAGCGAGCCTCTTCCGGGGAGCAGCTCGTCAACACCAAGCCACTGCCCTGGCGACTATCTCGCCAAGCGTGTCGCTCACGGGCGACGTGTCCGCTACGGAATAAAACCCTCTGCAATCAAAGGCATCGGGATCCTGTTCAGTAACACCTCGTCCAGTGAGCGATGCGTAACGGTTCTGAACCAACCAAGTGACAAAAAACCGTCACCAAGAAAACCGTTTCGCGTCCCTCCCCTCCAGCACTTCTACGCCCTAGTCGATATGTGGGTGGAACTTTCCTTTTGCCCTTTCGAGCGCCCTAACGCTCATAAATCAAGGGCTTTCGACGTGAACAATGTGCTGGATTTTGCAGAGCGCATAAGTTTTTTTTGGCATAACCCTTATGAGAAATCCTTCTTAGATTCCTCCCAGAATGTTCTTAGCTCTGTTGTAAAGAGCATGAAACGGTTTCACCTATAAATGTCGTCAAATAATTGGCGACCAATAAGCACCATTAGGACTCAGGGAGATGTACCCATGCGCCGATTGAACCCCATCTGCAGTGCGATTCTATTGGCGATGGCCTGTACTTCTCAGGCTCACGCCATGTCACTGACCGAGGCGATCCAGAGCACCATTGCGACCCACCCGGAACTGGCGTCGCGGGTGGACAGCCGTCTGTCGGCCGATGAAGACGTGAAAGTCGCCAAGGGGGGCTTTTATCCTTCCGTGGATCTGAACGCCTCGTACGGGCGCGGGTACAGCGATAACACCAACACCCGGGCCTTCGGCAATCACCACACGGAAATCCTGAATTACACCCAATCGGAACTGCGCCTGCGGCAGATGCTGTTCGATGGCTTCAACACGGCCAACGAAGTCGAACGCACCAAAGGCGTGGTTAATTCACGGGCCTATTACGCACAGGGCACCGCTCAGGATCTGGCCCTGCGTACCATCGAGGTTTACCTCGAAGTGCTCAAGCGCCGCGAACTGGTGACGCTGGCCAAGAACAACCTGCAAGCCCACCTGCGGGTCAACGACCAGATCGGCCTGCGCACCCAGCGCGGGATCGGCAGCACCGCTGACGCCGACCAGTCCGTGGCGCGTCGGGCACTCGCGGAAAACAACCTCGACACCGCGGAAGTCGATCTGGCCGATGCCGAAGCGAATTTCTACGCCGTCACGGGGCGCATGCCCGATGAACTGGAAACGCTGCCATCGATTCGCGGCGAATTGCCGGCCACGATCCGGGATGCCCAACAGAGCATGGTCGACAACAACCCGTACCTGAAATCGGCCCAGGCGGATGTGCAATCGGCCGAGAGCCAGTACGAAGTCGCCAAGTCGCCGTTCTACCCACGCTTCGACGCTGAAGCTGCGGTGGGGGCGAATAACAACATCGCCGGTGAAGAAGGTCACGACAACGAATGGCGCGTCGGCGTCGTGATGAACTACAACCTGTTCCGTGGCGGCAGCGACAAGGCGCGACTGGCCTCCGACGCGCACAAGATCAACCAGGCCATGGACATCCGCAACAACGCCCTGCGCCAGCTCAACGAGAACATTCACCTGGCCTGGAACGCCATGGTCAACGCGAAAAAACAAACCCCGACTGCCCGCGAATACGCCGAAACCACCACCCGTGTACGGGCGGCGTATCAGGACCAGTTCGGCCTCGGCCAACGGACCCTGCTTGACGTGCTCGACAGCGAAAACGAACTCTACAACGCCAACCGTCGCTATACCGAAGTGCGCTACACCGAGGAATTCTCGATGTACCGCGTGCTGGCAAACATGGGCCAGTTGCTGAGCAAACAACGCGTGGTACTGCCCGCCGACGCGATTGCCCAGACCGAAGTGAAAAACGAAGCCCGTTTGCCTGAACTGAAGTAGCGTACTGGAGCGAGCAATGTGACCAGCATGGAATCCGGCAACACTGGTGTCGATCCGCGGCTGAGCTTCGATGACCCGCTTCTGGACGGTCTGTTGATTCTCTGCAAACTTCATGGCGCGACGGTCAGTCGCGCCAGCCTGAGTGCCGGGCTGCCAATGGCACACCAACGCCTGAGCCTGGACCTGCTGCCGCGCGCAGCGGCCCGGGCCAGTTTGCAGGCGCGTTTGTTGCGCCGAGAACTGGACGACATTTCTGCGCTCAACCTGCCCGTACTGCTGATCCTCGACAACGGTCGCACCGCCGTGCTGCGTCGCTTTGGCGATGATGGTCGCCTGCTGATTCTGCCGAGCGAAGCCGACGGCGGCGAGCAATGGGTCAGCCGTGAAGAGCTGGCCGAAAGCTACAGCGGCCAGGCCTTGTTCGCCCGGCCACGGCATGAACTCGAAGACCTGCGTTCGCCTCTGGTGCCGCGTGTGGAGGCGTGGTTTCGCGACACCTTGAAGCTGTCGAAATGGCTGTACAGCGATGCGATCCTGGCGAGTTTCCTGATCAACCTGCTGGGGTTGATGGTGCCGTTGTTCGTGATGCAGACCTACGACCGAGTGGTGCCGAACCAGGCCACTTCGACCCTGTGGGTGCTGTCCATCGGCTTGCTGATCGGCACCGGTTTCGAGCTGGCATTGCGGGTGGTCCGCGCGCATTTGCTGGACACCGCCGGCAAGAAGACCGACGTGATCCTGTCCGCGACCTTGTTCGAACGCATCACCGGCATGTCGATGAAAGCGCGGCCGGCGACCATCGGTGGTTTTGCCCAGAGCATCCATGACTTCCAGGGCCTGCGCGAATTCCTCACCGCCGTTACGCTGACCAGCCTGATCGACCTGCCCTTCGCCGTGCTGATGCTGGTGGTGATCGGCCTGCTCGGTGGCTGGCTGGTAGTCATTCCGTTGCTGGCGTTTCCGATCACGATCCTGTTCGCGATGGTGATTCAGGTACGGCTGCGCGACACCGTGCAAAAAAGCCTGACCCTCGGCGCCGAACGCCAGGCGTTGCTGATCGAGACCCTCGGCGGCCTGGAAACCCTCAAGGCCTGTAGCGCCGAAAGCGAGCGCCAGCACAAATGGGAAAGCACCCACGGCGCCCTCACCCGCCTCGACAGCCACGCGCGCAACCTCTCGGCGCTGGCCACCAACGGCACGTTGTTCATCCAGCAGTTCTCCGGCATGGCGACCATCGTCGCCGGGGTCTACAGCATCATCGCCGGCAACCTCAGCGTCGGCGCGCTGGTGGCAACCTACATGCTTGGCAGTCGCGTACTCGCACCGTTGGGGCAGATCGCCGGGTTGATCACGCGCTATCAGCAAGCGCAACTGACGATGAAAAGTACCGATGCGCTGATGGGCCTGCCGCAGGAGCGCGATGCGAAACAGCGGCCATTGGAGCGCACGCAACTGCAAGGCGCCCTCGACGTCAGCGGCGTGACCTTTCGCTACAACGGCCAGAATGCACCAGCGCTGGCCAACATCAGTTTCAGCCTCAAACCCGGTGAGCGGGTCGGCATCATCGGTCGCAGCGGTTCGGGCAAAAGCACCCTGGGGCGACTGGTCATGGGGTTCTACGAACCGGAGGAAGGCCAGTTGCTGCTCGATGGCCTGGACCTGCGGCAACTGGACGTCGCCGACCTGCGCCAGCAGATCGGTTACGTCGCCCATGACCTGCCGTTGCTGGCCGGCAGCCTGCGTGACAACCTGACCCTCGGCGCACGCTACATCAGCGACGCGCGGATGCTGGAGGTGGCCGAACTGACCGGCGTCACCGAGCTCGCGCGTCAACATCCACAAGGGTTTGACCGGCCCGTCGGCGAACGCGGGCAGTTGCTGTCGGGGGGGCAACGCCAGGCGGTATTGCTGGCCCGCGCCTTGTTGCTCGACCCGCCGATCATGCTGCTCGACGAACCCACCAGCGCCATGGACAACAGCAGCGAAGATGTTTTGCGGCAAAAACTTCACGGTTGGGTCCAGGGCAAAACCTTGCTGCTGGTGACCCACCGCACCTCGATGCTCAGCCTGGTGGATCGCCTGGTGGTGCTCGACAACGGGCGGATCGTCGCCGACGGTCCGAAAGAAGCGGTCATCGATGCACTGCGCAAGGGCCGTGTCGGCTCTGCGGCCGTCTAGGAGTCCGCTCATGTCATCGTCACAAAGCTCACGCGGCTACTTCGACAGCTTCAGCAAAAGCGCCGAAAGCGAGTTCATGCCGGAGACGGCCGGCGCTTCGTTGCAGGATTCCCCACGCTGGTCGCGGATCACCGTGTGGCTTGCCGCTGCGCTGATCATCAGCGCCGTGGTCTGGGCCAAATACGCCGTGTTGCAGGAAGTCACCATGGGCGAAGGCAAGGCGATTCCGTCGAGCAAGGTGCAGGTGATCCAGAACCTGGAGGGCGGCATCGTCACCGAAATCTTCGTGCGCGAAGGGCAAATGGTGAACAAGGGCGACACGCTGCTGCGCCTGGATGACACGCGGTTTCTGTCGAACAAGGGCGAGAGTGAAGCGGATCGTTATGCCTTGACCGCGCAGGTCGAACGTCTGTCTGCCGAGGCCGAGGGACGGCCGTTCAGTTTGTCGCCGGAGGTGATTGCCAAGGCCCCGCAAGTGGCCGAGGACGAGCGCTCGCTGTACGAACAACGGCAACGCCGGTTGGCCAGCGAGCAACGCACGCTGACCGAGCAACTGCGGCAGAAAACCCAGGAGCTGGCGGAGTTCCGCTCCAAACAGGGTCAATACAGTTCAAGCCTGGCGTTGCTGCAACAGGAAATGAACATGTCCGCGCCACTGGTGGGCACCGGGGCGGTGTCGCCGGTGGAAATCCTGCGGCTCAAACGCAGCGCAGTGGAAATCCGTGGTTCGCTGAATGCCACGACGCTGGCAATTCCTCGCGCCGAGTCGGCGATCAACGAGATCAAAAGCAAGATCGACGAGTCGGAACAAACCTTCCGTTCGGACGCGGCGAAAGAGCTGAATGAGAAACGCACCGAGCTGTCGAAAATCACCGCGTCGAGCATCGCCATCGATGATCGCGTGAGCCGCACCACGGTGGTATCGCCGGTGCACGGGATTATCAAAGTGCTGAAGGTCAACACCATCGGCGGCGTGGTCCAGCCGGGCAGCGATATGGTGGAAATCGTGCCCATCGAAGACAACCTGCTGATCGAAGCCAAGGTGCGCCCACAAGACGTGGCGTTCCTGCATCCGGGGCAGAAGGCGATGGTCAAGTTCAGTGCGTACGACTACACGATTTATGGTGGGTTGAGTGCCAGGCTTGAGCTGATTGGTGCGGACACGATTACTGACGACAAGGGCAACAGCTTCTATCTGATTCAGGTGCGGACCGATAAAAACCACTTGGGCGGGGATGTGAAACCACTGCTGATCATTCCGGGGATGGTGGCGACGGTGGATATCATTACCGGGGAGAAAAGTGTGCTGGATTATCTGTTGAAACCGGTGCTTAAGGCCCGGACAGAGGCGATGCGGGAGCGGTAATCACTTTCCGAAAAATTTGGTGTTTGACCCGGCCTCTTCGCGGGCAAGCCTCGCTCCTACAGGTTATGCGTTGATTTCGACATTACGCATAACTGTAGGAGCGAGGCTTGCCCGCGAAGAGGCCCTCACTGACACCGACTATTTCGGACCATGGTTGCGCTGGAAAACCTCCTCCCCCATCGCCGCAATCTGCCCCTCGATCAACGCCTCGAACGGTTTCAACAACGGCTCGAAACTGACAGGCGCTTCCAGCGTCTGCAACGCCTGCACAATCGCCTCCACCGTCGACAACGCCCCCGGCGCCGGCGCCTTGCGCAACCGATAACGCGACACGCCGCCATCCGCCAAAGTCACTCGGGGCAATGCCGCCAGCAGCGGATTGAGGTGCAGCATTTTGCGCGCCTTGCGCCAGGTGCCGTCCGGCACCACCAACAAGAGTGGCTCATCGTTTGCGGTGTAAGCCTGCATCGGTTGCGCATCATCGGCCGGAAACAATAATCGCGCCTGATAGCCCGGCTGATTCAACAGTGCCGGCAAATCCTCGAACACCTCACCCACAATCAACTCGGCATTCTTCAACCCCAACGCCGCCAGCCTTGCGGTGTTCAGCGCATGGTTCACTTCGCTCGGATGCTGCAGCAGCAACACCCGAGTGCGGCTGTCGAGGCTCGGGATCAATGGGCACAGGCAGTGGGTTTGCGGGCGCAGGCAGCGCGGGCATTGGATTCTGGACATGGTTTCAAGCCTGATTGAGCTGCGCCTTGAGCAGGTCGCGGAAGGTCTGGATCAACGGTTCGCGGCTGCGGCCCCGGCGCATGATCATCGAAAACGGCGCCTGGTAACCGAAGGTCGCCGGCAGCAACACGCGCAAATCACCCTTGTCGGCCCAGGCCTGGGCGTAATGCTCCGGCAGGTAACCGATGTAGGCGCCGGACAGCACCAGAATCAACTGCGCCTCCATACTTTCCACAGTCGCGGCACTGTGCTTGAAGCCATGGCGCGCCAGTTCGGCCTGGCTCCAATAACCGCGACCGACCATGCGCTGCTGGGTGATGACCTGTTCGGGAATGCGCCGCTCGGTGAACAGCGGATGACGGCTGCTGCAATACAGCCAGTGTTGCTCGCGGTACAACGGCATGTAGACCAGCCCGCTCATGCGCGTGGAAAACGCGCCGATGGCCAGGTCGAGGCGGTTGTCCTGCACGCCGAGTTGCAGCTCGTACGGGCTCATCACCGACAGGTGCAAATGCACGGCCGGGTGTTCCTGGCTGTAGGCGCCGATGGCTTCGGCGAACGGCAAGGCCTTGTCGCTGACGGTGGAGTCGATGACGCCGAGGTTCAGCGTACCGCGCAATTCGCCCTTCAGCGCCGCCGCGTATTGCTCGAAGCCTTCAAGTTCGCCGAGCAGGCGCAGGGTTTCCTGATGGAACAGCTCGCCTTTGCTGGTCAGGCTGAAACCGCCGCGCCCGCGATGGCACAGCACCAGGCCGAGGGCCGCTTCGAGCTGGCTCATGTAGGTGCTGATCGCCGAGGTCGAGAGGTTGAGCTCTTGCTGGGCGTTGGCAAACCCCTGATGGCGGACCACGCTGACGAAGATGCGTAATAGTTTCAGGTCGGGTAAAGCGTTGGCCATGGGGGCTCCGTAGCGTGTATCGGTGAGTCCGCGTTGTTTGACGGCGGTTGCTGCGCAACCGATCGCCAGCAAGCCGGCTCCTACAGGTCGGCGCCGATTTCGAGACACACACAAATCCTGTAGGAGCGAGGCTTGCCCGCGAAGAGGACCTCCGGACAGACGAGAAGTCTATCCCCCCTCCCGCCATTAGTTTAGAAAAATCTGAACTAAGTATTTGTCCGTAGCGATTCTTCCCGGCCACTACATTTCGCAGAATCGGCCCCTAACGGTGCCCGAGCCTCCCCGGTGCGGTGCAACCGACATAAATAAAACAACGACGATGAGGCCTTACCCGTGGACAAGATTCTTCACCAACCACTGGGCGGCAACGAAATGCCGCGCTTCGGCGGCATCGCCACCATGCTCCGACTCCCCCATGTACCTACCGCTGCCGGCCTGGACGCTGCCTTTATCGGCATCCCACTGGACATCGGTACTTCCCTGCGCCCTGGCACCCGTTTCGGGCCGCGTGAAATCCGCGCCGAATCGGTCATGATCCGCCCGTACAACATGGCCACCGGTGCGGCACCGTTCGACTCGCTCTCGGTTGCCGACATCGGCGACATCGCGATCAACACCTTCAACCTGCTCGACGCCGTGCGGATCATCGAAGAGTCTTACGACAATATCCTTGAACACGATGTGATCCCCCTGACCCTCGGCGGCGACCACACCATCACCCTGCCGATCCTGCGTGCCATCCACAAAAAGCACGGCAAGGTCGGCCTGGTGCACATCGACGCTCACGCCGATGTGAACGATCACATGTTCGGCGAGAAAATCGCCCACGGCACCACCTTCCGTCGCGCCGTCGAAGAAGGTCTTCTGGATTGCGACCGTGTAGTGCAAATTGGCCTGCGCGCTCAGGGCTACACCGCCGATGACTTCAACTGGAGCCGCAATCAGGGCTTCCGTGTGGTTCAGGCCGAAGAATGCTGGCACAAATCCCTGGCCCCCCTGATGGCCGAAGTTCGCGAGAAAGTCGGCGGCGGTCCGGTGTACCTGAGCTTCGATATCGACGGTATCGACCCGGCCTGGGCACCTGGCACCGGCACTCCGGAAATCGGCGGCCTGACCACCATTCAGGCAATCGAGATCGTTCGTGGCTGCCAAGGTCTCGACCTGGTCGGTTGCGACCTGGTAGAAGTCTCGCCCGCTTATGACACCACCGGCAACACCTCGCTGCTGGGCGCCAACCTGCTGTACGAAATGCTCTGCGTACTGCCTGGCGTGGCCCACCGCTGAGGATTGGTCATGAACGAACGTGATCAGGTTTTGCACGCTGCCGCCGATCTGGTGGCAGCCTTTGCCCGTAACGATCGCGAAGCCTACTTCGGCGCCTTCAGCTTTGACGCCAGCTTCGTTTTCTACACCCTCGAGCAGCCTCTGCTGTCGCGCGATGCCTATCAGGCGTTGTGGGACACCTGGCGTGCCGAGGATGGCTTCGAGGTGCTGTCGTGCACCTCGAGCAACGCTTTCGTCAGCCTGCAGGGTGACGTCGCGATTTTCATCCATGACGTGGCCACCGAGCTGCGCATGCAAGGGGAGCAACACTTCAGCCAGGAGCGCGAGACGATTGTTTTCAAGAAACAAGCGTCTGGCCAAGAACAACAAGGCCTATGGCTGGCCTGCCACGAACATTTGTCCGCAATGCCGGAAGGGCTGCCAACCCCTTAGCCAAACAGGTGACGCTCACACACGATGAGCGCGCCTTTATGATCGGAGCAGATCATGAATAACAACAACAACGACCAAAGCCTTACGCACATTGAAACCTACGGGGTCGAACAGATCCCGGACAACGAACGCACCGCAGGCCCGACGGACTTGTTCCGGATGATCTTCGGCGGTTCCAATACCTTTGCCACCGCCGTGCTCGGCAGTTTCCCGGTGCTGTTCGGCCTGTCATTCCAGGCGGGCGTCTGGGCGATTGTGCTGGGCGTGTTGCTGGGTTCGTTGATCCTCGCGCCGATGGGCCTGTTCGGCCCGATCAATGGCACCAACAACGCCGTGTCTTCCGGTGCGCACTTCGGCGTGCACGGGCGGATCGTCGGTTCGTTCCTGTCGCTGTTGACCGCCATCGCCTTCTTCTCGCTCTCGGTGTGGAGTTCGGGTGATGCGCTGATCGGTGGCGCAAAACGCCTGATCGGCCTGCCGGAAACCGACCTGACCCTGGGCCTGGCCTACGGTCTGTTCGCGATCCTGGTGCTGACGGTTTGCATCTACGGCTTCCGTTTCCTCCTGTGGGTCAACAAGATCGCGGTGTGGAGCGCCAGCCTGCTGTTCCTGCTGGGCATCTTCGCTTTCGCCGGTCCTTTCGATGTGAACTACGCCGGTACCGTGAGCATGGGCCAACCGGGTTTCTGGGCTGCCTTCATCGGCGCTGCGCTGGTGGCGATGAGCAACCCGATTTCCTTCGGCGCGTTCCTCGGCGACTGGTCGCGTTACATCCCGCGTGAAACCTCCAAGCGCCGGATCATGGCCGCGGTGGTGATCTCGCAGATCGCAACGTTCATCCCGTTCCTGTTCGGCCTCGCCACCGCCACTATCGTAGCGATCAAGGCGCCGGACTACATCGCCGCGAACAACTACGTCGGCGGCCTGCTGGCCGTCTCGCCGAGCTGGTTCTTCCTGCCGGTGTGCCTGATTGCGGTGATCGGCGGCATGTCCACCGGCACCACCTCGCTGTATGGCACCGGGCTGGACATGTCCAGCGTGTTCCCGCGTGTGCTGTCGCGGGTCAAGGCCACCCTGTTGATCGGTGTGATGTCGATTGCCTTCATCTTCATCGGACGCTTTGCGGCAAACCTGGTGCAGAGCGTGTCGACCTTCGCCGTGCTGATCATCACCTGCACCACTCCGTGGATGGTGATCATGATCATCGGCCTGCTGGTACGCCGCGGCTTCTATTGCCCGGATGACCTGCAAGTGTTCACCCGCGGCGAGAAAGGCGGTCGTTACTGGTTCACCCACGGCTGGAACTGGCGTGGGCTGGGTGCCTGGATCCCGAGTGCATTGGTCGGTTTGTGCTTTGTGAACCTGCCGGGGCAATTCGTGGGTGTACTGGGGAACCTGGCGGATGGCATCGACATCAGCCTGCCGGTAACCCTCGGCCTGGCCTCGCTGGTGTACCTGGCGCTGCTGAGCCTGTTCCCGGAATCGGCTGCGGTGTTCGGCCCGAATGATCCACGCAGCAAGAGCACGGATTCGCTCGGTAAACCGGCGTTGCGACAAGCCGCCTGATTAAACGCATTACCTGTGGTTAGGGATGACCTGTAGGAGCGAGGCTTGCCCGCGAAGGCGGCGGCACATTCAACATCAATGTTGACTGACACACCGCCTTCGCGGGCAAGCCTCGCTCCTACAGAGATGGTTTTTCCACAGGGATTGATTTTCGCCTCACCATAAAAAAGACAATCGGAGACACGCCATCATGGCATTGGATTTATTCGTCGTACTCATCTACGCCGCCGCGATGCTGATACTCGGCTACTACGGCATGCGCAAGGCCAAGACCAACGAAGACTTTTTGGTCGCCGGTCGTAACCTCGGCCCGAGCCTGTACATGGGCACCATGGCCGCTACCGTTCTGGGCGGCGCATCTACCGTCGGCACCGTGCGCCTGGGCTACGTCCATGGCATTTCCGGTTTCTGGCTCTGCGCGGCCCTCGGTTGCGGGATCGTGGCGCTGAACCTGTTCCTCGCCAAACCGCTGCTGAAACTGAAAATCTACACCGTTACCCAAGTGCTGGAAAAACGCTACAACCCGATGGCCCGCTCCGCGAGCGCGGTGATCATGCTGGCGTATGCACTGATGATCGGCGTGGTTTCGATCCTGGCCATCGGCACCGTGCTGCAAGTGCTGTTCGACCTGCCGTTCTGGCTGTCGGTATTGGTCGGCGGTGGCGTGGTGGTGATTTATTCGGCGATCGGCGGCATGTGGTCCCTGACCCTGACCGACATCGTCCAGTTCGTCATCAAGACCGTGGGCCTGATGTTCATCCTGTTGCCGATCTGCCTGTACCGCGTCGGCGGCTGGGATCAGTTGGTGGCCAAACTGCCGGAGGCGAGCTTCAGCTTCACCACCATCGGCTGGGACACCATCATCACCTACTTCGTGATCTACTTCTTCGGCATCCTGATCGGTCAGGACATCTGGCAACGGGTGTTCACCGTCAAGACCGCCAAGGTCGCGCAATACGCCGGTACTGCCGCAGGCCTCTACTGCATCATCTACGGTCTGGCGTGCGCCCTGATCGGCATGGCCGCTCACGTACTGATCCCGGATCTGGACAACGTCAACAACGCTTTCGCCGCCATCGTCAAACTGTCGCTGCCTGACGGTATCCGTGGCCTGGTCATCGCCGCTGCACTGGCCGCCATGATGTCCACCGCCAGCGCAGGCCTGTTGGCTGCCGCCACTACTCTGAGCGAAGACCTGCTACCTAAACTGCGTGGCGGTAAACAGTCGAGCCTGAGCCTGAACCGCCTGGTGACGCTGCTGACCGGTATTGTCGTGCTGGGTATCGCCCTGGTGGTGAACGATGTGATCAGCGCCCTGACCCTGGCCTACAACCTGTTGGTCGGCGGCATGCTGATCCCGCTGATGGGTGCGATTTTCTGGAAACGCGCCACTACCGCCGGCGCCATCGCCAGCATGGGCCTGGGCTTCGCAACCGCTCTGCTGTTCATGGTCAAGGACGGTCTGGATGCCAACACCCCGATCTACTACAGCCTGCTCGCAGGTCTGGTGAGCTTCATTGTGGTGAGCCTGATGTCTCGCCGCCCGGCTGCGGTGGCGAACGCCATCTAAGCTTTCTATAACGACTTGATGCTTTCTTCGACGGGTGTGGCGTCGGTTGCCACACCCGTTTTTTTTCGTCTGGAGAAAACCTTTGATGAAGATTGTTTCTCGCGATCAGTGGTTCGAGGTCAAGCAACTCAGCGACGGCATCCGTCTGATTCACGAGCCTTACATCCGTCCCTTCTACCGCTGCAACCTCTGGCACATTCAGGGCCGCGACAAGGACCTGCTGCTGGACAGCGGCTCCGGTTTGGTGAGCCTGCGCGAGCAACTGCCGTGGATCACTGAACGGCCATTGGTGGCGGTGGCCAGTCATTGCCATTTCGACCACATCGCCGGCCATCACGAGTTTGCCGAACGCCTGGTCCATCCGGCCGAGGCCGACATCCTGGCGGCACCTGACGGCGAAAACGATTTGAGCCGGGCATTCGTCGGCGACGATATGTTCGAGGCGCATCCTGATTGCCCGCTGTGCTACGCCGAGTACCGGGTCAAAGCCGCGCCGGCCACGGGAATGATCGAGGAAGGTGACGTGCTGGATCTGGGCAATCGCGTGTTGCAGGTGCTGCACACGCCGGGACATTCACCGGGCGGCATCAGCCTGTATGAAGCAGCGACCGAAACCCTGTTCAGCGGCGACATCATCTACGACGGGCCGCTGATCGAAGACGCTTACCATTCCAACCTCGACGACTACGCGCGCAGTCTGCAACGCTTGCGTGAGCTGCCGATCCGCACCGTGCATGGCGGGCATTTCGGCAGTTTTTCCGGGGAACATCTGCGCACGATGATTGATGAGTGGCAGCGCTCGCATGGCTGAAGCCTGCTGTACTCGACATCAGGGAAAACAACAGGCATTTAGCGCCGAGGAAGAGCGGATGCTCAAAATCGCCAGGACGGCGAATGATCTGAGTCGGTTTTTGATGGAGATCGGGCGGTACTGATTTCGCCCGACTTTTGAATTTACACCTGCTACGCAGCCGAATGCAGCCGTCGACAGCTGCTACAACACGGCTGCGGTGTTCCAGACCTTGACGTTACCGACGACGCTGCTGGCGTCGACGCTGTTCATCGTCAGTGCGAATAGGCACAGGTTGCAGAGGCGGTTCGATCAAACCGAGTGCGACACCCAGGTCATGCAGCCAGTTTTGAATTTTCTCTTTCATGGTGCCCCCTTCAGGGTAGTGCCGAGCGGCTGAAATTCTGTAGCCCCTTCGCACTGATAATAGTCCGAAGTCCTACGAAATGCTCGGCAAAATCCGCAATGATCTGTTACTGAATTGATCAAAATACCTGACCATTAGCTCAGGCAATCGCCTGGGCCTGGATCGACACCCTGGGTTGACCGGTCACTGCTGGCCAAGGGCTTTGCGCAAACGACGGCGCACCCACTGCTCAGCGCTGACAAACGTAATGCCGAGCAGCACCAGCACGGCACCGATGACAAAGTTGAGACTCAGCGCCTCACCCAGCAACACCACGCCGAACGTGACGCCGAACAACGGCGTCATGAACGAAAACACCGCGAGGTTCGCCGCCAGATACCGGCGCAACAGCCAGAACCACGTCAGGTAGCTGAAAAACGAGACCACCAGCCCCTGGAACAGCACGCTGGCCACGGCCACGGTGGTCAGACTGACGTGGGTAACCTGGCCGCTGAGCATCGCGATCAGCAGCAGGCCGACGAAACCGACAATCAACTGATAGAACAACGTGAGCGTCACTGGCGCTTCCGACAGGCGCGAGGCCCGCACCACGACCGTGGTCGCCCCCCAGGAGGCACCGGCCAATACGCCCAGTGCATCGCCCATCAACATGCGGTGATCGAGGTTGTCCCAGGACACCCCGCCGGCAAACGCGATGGCAATCCCGACAAACGCCAGAAAAATCCCCAACCATTGCACCGGTCTTAAACGCTCACTCGGCAACAGCCAGTGCACACCCAGCGCGGTGAAGATCGGCGCCGTGTAAAGGAACACCGACATGTGTGCGGCCGTGGTCAGCTGCAAGCCTTCGGAAATGAAGAAAAATTCCAGTCCAAACAGCGCGCCGGCCAGTAGTCCACCGCGCCACGTATGGCTGACCTGATCCCAACCGCCCTTCCAGCAGATCAGCAATCCTACAAGCAACGCAGAAATGCCTGACCGACCGGCCGCCTGCATGACTGGCGCGATGTCCGGCGCCGCCCACTTGATCATGACTTGCTGTACGCCCCAGATCAGGCACAAACCGACCATCACTTGCAGGGCAAACCCATCGGCGCTACGCCGGCTGGCGCTCACCGGAACACCTCGACAATACAATCCATGGCAGTGACTCACAGTAGAAAGCAAAGCCCCGACTCAAGGTCGGGGCAAATATTTATGCTGTCGATTATTAACCAGATGGCCAGAAAAAGTAGCCTGTGGGAGACCTTCAAGTCACCACGGACGCCATCTTGCGCGACGTCACTTCAGTTCAATGCGATCGGCATGAATGACGATCTGGCCATTCTTGTACAACGCGCCGATGGCCTTCTTGAAGTTGCCCTTGCTGACACCGAACATGCTGGTGATCACCGCCGGATCGCTCTTGTCGCTCACCGGCAGCGCGCCGTTGTTGTCGCGCAACTTGGCGAGGATCTTCGAGTTCAGGCTGGTGGCGGCTTCTTCGCCCACTGGTTGCAGGCTCAGGCTGATCTTGCCGTCGGCACGGACTTCTTTGATGAAGCCCTTCTCTTCTTTACCGGCGCGCATGAACTTGAAGATTTCGTTCTTGTGGATCAAGCCCCAGTGCTTGTTGTTGATGATTGCCTTGAAGCCCATATCGGTGGCTTCGGCAACCAGCAGATCAACTTCCTGGCCAGGGGTGTAGTTGGCCGGGGTCTTGTCCAGGTAACGGTCCAGACGCGCGGTCGCGGTGATACGACGGGTGTGCTTGTCGAGGTAGACATGCACCACGACATATTCGCCCGCGGTCATCTGACGCTTTTCTTCGGAAAACGGCAGCAACAGATCCTTCGGCAAGCCCCAATCCAGGAAGACGCCGATGCTGTTGACTTCAACGACTTTCAAACTGGCGAATTCACCGACCTGAACTTTCGGCTTTTCGGTAGTTGCGATGAGTTTGTCATCGCTGTCCAGATAAACAAAAACGTTGAGCCAGTCTTCATCTTCGCTGGGAATATCTTTGGGAATATAACGATTAGGCAGAAGGATTTCGCCGTCCGCACCACCGTCCAGATATAAACCGAAGTTAGTGTGTTTAACCACTTGCAAACTGTTGTAACGCCCGACTAAAGCCATTTCCAATACCCTCATTGCGTGGGCGGCATTCTACCCGTTTTTGCAGGCCGCGTTCGGCGCCCGGCCCGGTGGCGCGAGAAAATCCTCTGGGGGCCTTAATTTTCCTGGGGTTTGACAGGCAGGTCTGGCCGCTCGTCAGGCCGACCTGTCGATTCATCTCCCTTCCAGCCAGGTAAAAATCCATTCTTCCCCACCGATGTTCTTATTTAAAACAGCAGCTTAGGGACATAACTCGAATAATAACTTGCGATTAATGGCGCTTTTGTGATGTGTATTTCAGGGGGATATTTGCCAAGCAATTGTCAAGTATTTCCTGTACGATGCGTGGCCAAGTTAATTTTCTACAGGTTAATGGCCGCCATGCGCGTAAAAGCATCCACCAGCAAAGCAAAGCCAGCTCCAGCCGTTGAAACCAGCGAATCGATCAACAATCAGATTGCTGCGTTCCTCAAATCCGGCGGCGAGATCCAGCAAATTGCCAAAGGCGTCAGCGGCCAGACGTTCGGCCCGTCCAAGCAGATTACCTTGGGCAAAAAATAACACCCGCGTTACCTGGTCCCTAAGCGCTTTGAGCTTCGAAGCGCTTGGACTGGAACCCTCCCCGCAACACCCCGCCAAACCCCATCAATATTTCAAAAATCGACGAACGGCCCTCGATGCCGAGCATTCGCCGGTAGCTCCGCTTATTCCGGGCACAACAGTCAGTGCGATGGCCTGGTCACCCTCAAGGCTGAACGCGCGTTTTATTGATTGGCTGAACTGGCGGGCTCATCCTGCGATCACATGAGAACCTACGCTTTCGCAAGGACTCGCCCATGTCGCGCTGGTTGAAGTGTCTCGCCGTCGTCATCACCCTCAGTCTTGCCCTCGGTGCCTGCAGCCGCATGGGCCTGGCCTATCGCAACCTCGACGTGATCATCCCGTGGACGCTCAGCGACTACCTGGACATGAACGGCGAGCAAAAAGGCTGGTTCAACGAGCGCCTCAAGGAACACCTGAGCTGGCACTGCACCACGCAACTGCCAGGCTATCTCGACTGGCTGGACCGTTTGCAGGTGATGGTCGAAACCAATCAGGTCACCGACGCCGCGCTGCAATCCCGCACCCAGGAAGCCAAACAAGCCATCGCCCAGACTGCCCGGGAAATCACCCCGTCGGCCATCGAGTTGTTGCAGGGGCTGGACGACAAACAAGTCGCGGAAATGAACGAAGCCTTCGCCAAGGACCAGCGCAAACGCCAGCAGGACTACGTAAAACCATCGCTCGTTCAACAGATCAAGGAGCGTAGCGAGCGCATGGAAAAACGTCTGGATGGCTGGATCGGACCGCTGATCCCGACCCAGCAACAACGGGTCGTAGCCTGGTCAAATGCGTTGGGCGACCAGAACACGCAATGGATTGCCAACCGCGTGCATTGGCAGAAACAGTTCAGCGCGGCGGTTGCGCAGCGTCAGAGTCCTGGATTCCCACAGCGCATCGAGACGCTTCTGGTGAATCGCGAGAGCTTATGGACAGCCGATTACCGCAAGGCCTACGCCAACACCGAAGCACAGGCACGAAGCCTGTTTGTGGATTTGATGGCCGAAAGCACACCGGCTCAACGCCAGCGGCTGCTGAAAAAAATCGAAGGAGTGCGCAAAGACTTCAACGACTTGAAGTGCCTTAAGGCAGCACAACAGAGCTAAGAACAACACAAAAACAATGTGGGAGCGAGCCTGCTCGCGATGGCGGTGTTTCAGACAACATCGATGTCGACTGACACACCGCCATCGCGAGCAGGCTCGCTCCCACATTGGTAATCGAAGTTCTTCAGGCAATCTGCGCGTGGGACGCCACCTCATCAAACGTCACCTCATCCAGCGCATCGTCCTGCTCATCCAGCACCTGCCGCGGATGATCATTGCCCGGAATGCTGCTGTCGATCAGGCTCAACAACCTTGAACCCCGCATCGTCAGCCTGTAATTCGAACCGGTTCCACCCTGCTCTTCAGGTCGAGGCTCGATGAAGCCACGCGCCAACAGTAACTTTTCATACTCGCCGGCCACCGCTTTCAGGTGATCCAGGTTTTCAGTCTCTTCGCCCTCCGTGGCTTTCTCCGCCGCGTACTGTTCGGCATAGGGCCGTGGCGTGAAGCTGGGTGCTGCGTTCTGCACTTCGTGCAGCAGGCGTTCAATCAAATCCCAGTTATAAGTCGTCATCCTGTCCAACCTCCAAAACCTGTGAGTGTGATGGCCTTCATAGCTTGTGACCGACAGTGCTCGCCGCCGTTCAGCGCAGTTCTTTAACGGCGCTGACCGGCGGTATGTCGAATTTGGCATAGGTCAAACGACAAGGTTGTGTCAGTCACCGCCCAGCATTGCGCAGGAGAAAACCCGATGAACGTTCAGAACCATCCGGTCGTGTCGCGAGAAGAATGGCTCACCGCCCGCAAACAACACCTGGCCCACGAAAAAGCCTTCACCCAGGAACGGGACAAACTCAGCGCCGAACGCCGCGCCCTGCCCTGGGTAAAAATCGACAAGGACTATCACTTCCAGGGCCCCAATGGTGAATTGAAGCTGGCCGACCTGTTCGGCGGTCGCAGCCAACTGGTCATCTACCACTTCATGTTTGCCGACGGTTGGGACGAAGGCTGCCCCGGTTGCTCATTCCTGTCCGACCACATCGACGGCGCCAACCAGCACCTGGCGCATCACGACGTGGCGGTGGTGGCGGTTTCCCACGCACCCTTCGCCGAATTCCAGGCGTTCAAGCGACGTATGGGATGGAAATTCGACTGGGTGTCGTCAGAAGGTTGCGACTTCAACTACGACTTTGGCGTCTCCGCCCGAGCTGAAGATGTTGCTGCTGGAAAGGCCACCTACAACTACGAAAAAACTGACGGCGCCGAAGAAGAACTCCCAGGCCTCAGCGTGTTTTATCGCAACGAAGCAGGCGAGATTTTTCACACCTATTCAACTTACGCCCGTGGCCTGGACATGCTGGTCGGCGCCTATAACTACCTCGACCTGACACCCAAGGGGCGCAACGAAGAGCAGATCATGGAATGGGTACGGCATCACGACAGGTATGAAGACAAGGTGAGTTCGAGCTGCTGCCATGGGGGGTAGACCACACCTTCGCGAACCAGCTTGCTCCCTCAGCGGTCAGGGCCGGACACAATGTCCGTGAACACCGCGACTCCTGTAGGAGCAAGCTTGCTCGCGATACTTACTTACAATCAACGCCGATACAACTGACACACCGCTATCGGCTACTTCACCGGTATATACGAATACCCCTTCACCATGGCTTTCCCGTCCTTGGCATCCCGCACCCGCACCATCTCCGCCGCGTACTCCTGCGTGTATTCAACGAAGTACTCTTTACCCGGTTCGACCGAGAGGGTCAGAAATACGTTCCGGGGATGCGGACGCGGCCCGGCCGATACCTTGTGCAGGCCCGGACTCACCATCACCCAGGAATAGGTCTTGTCATTAAGCCCCACCACCGCACTGTCATTGATGCTGAACACGCTGTCATAAAAGCTGCCTTGAATGACCTGGGTCCGCATCATGTAAACCAACGCCTTGCCCTGAGGTGGCGCCGGTGGCTCGAAATAAGGCTGGCTGGAGCTAGTGTGACCGCAGCCGGCCAACAACAGCATGAGCAACAACGCCGGAATACTTTTCATTGCTGCGCTCATTTGTTTTGCCCCAGTAACTGGTTGATCACCGGCCCCATCTTTTCCTCGACCGACGCCACTTTGGACGGATCAAAACCGCCCTCGCCCGTCAGGTGGTATTGCCCGAAACCGATCTGCTGATCGCCCTTGAAGAGCCGGACATTGGCATCGGACAAGTACGGGAAAAGTCCCAGGAACGAATAGCGGTGTAAGTCAGGCGATACTCACAACTGTCCGGAATGGGCGTCGCGTAAAGCCGACTGTCGATGTTGTGCTTGCGCAACAGCGTCTGCAGGCCATCGACGAAATCGCCCACCACCACTTTCGGGTTCTCTTCGATGCAGAGTTGGGAGATTTTATATTGAGGTGCGACCGGCTCGACCTTGATGTTGGTACAACCGGCCAATACCAGTAGAAGGCTTGCCGTGATGGCTCTGGACAGCATATTCGGTCCCTGAATCCAGAATGATGGCGCAATGATGCCGCATACTAGATCAGCAGAATTTCGGGGTCAATTTACGTCGTTTGACGCGGAGCAGATCGCAAGAAGCTCGCGTTTAGGCCCCACGAGAACGGCACTGTTCTCAGCAAAAATTGCGCAGCCAATGAAAACGGGCGACCTTTTGGGTCGCCCGTTTTTTTATCGCGTGAGCAATAGATGAATCCACTTCACACCGCAGGTACGCTCGCCACGGGAATACGTTGATCAGGCTGGGTGACATCGTAAACATGCTGTTCGCAATCGGAGCCAATAAACTGGAACTCAACCAGGTAAACCTTGGCTCTTTCCGGGACAAAGGAACTTTGCAGCGGACCGCAACTATACAAGCCGCCTGCCACCCTGCTATTCGAATATCCCGACACTTGAAACGCCTGATCGGCATCGGCCTGTGCTTCCAACTGCGGGAAGCGTTTGACCGTGGCACTGTTGGCCACTTCGTTGAGTTTGGCTATCCAACCGAACACCTTGCCCTGGCCCGAATCCACTACAGTTCCAAGCAACTCCATTCGCTGGTCAGGATCGGCGGCACGCTTGACTGAAAACTGTACGGGATGGGTGCTGCCTGTAGCTTTCATGATGACCTTGGCGTGCTGGGCATCGACGGTCACCGTGTTCTGGCGCAGTTGAATGCCGTCTTTCAGCATGCTGGGGGAAGAGTCCCTGACGTTGGAATGGCAGCCGGTCAATGCGACAGCCAGGGTCAGTGGTAGCAGTGTAATTTTCTTCACGACGTATAGATTTCCTTATAAACGCGTATTTTTTGACTGATAAGAGGACTTACACCAAGTGGCACGTTCTAAACGCTGAACCACTGAACGCAGCGGGGAGATTTTGCAGGGAAAAATGGGAGGAAAATGAGGCTATACCACGTTTTCCACCTAAAAACTGAGAGTTTACTCAGTCTCCCGGCATCAAGATACGTGCTTTGCGAGACATACAGTGAGTCCTTTCATACAAGTCAAACCGAATGCTTAGTCAACCCAAGAAAAATATAACTCCCTTATATTTCCTATCATTTCGACCAATCAAAATATGCCTCAGACAACGTAGTCCGCCCCCGTCATCCCCACTAATTAATAATATCCAGCAACTTACCATCAAGGACACTTGCAGATTTAACCGCATTAGGATCCACCGCCAAATCATCTTCACCCTCTAACAATAGAGACATCATTTTTTTGGCGAGAACAATATTCCCACTCCAATAATGTGGCGATAGCCGCGATACCGCCCCCAGCAACTCACCATCATCTATGAAGCCCGACAGCAAATCTTTCTCTAGAGTAGAAACCACTATTGGTAATAAGTCAGATATAAATAATTCTTGCCTCACTGCACGACATAGGTCCTCCATCGGAAGATCTTCAAGAGGTATATCGCGAATGGAAAGATACCATTGAGTCAAGGATGACATTTCAGCCTCGGGTTGCCACGAGCTATTATTTTCTTTCGCTACTGACCGAAATGTCTTTTTCATATACCCATCCCAGAAATTTCATCTTCAATTAGTTTAATCGGAGAAAATGGGAACAAACCACGTTTACCACCTAAAAACTGAATGTTTTCTCGACCTCCCCGGGCATCCTATCTGGGTTCATCGTCCAGATATAACGTGATCGACCGCTGACTAAATACTCCTAAACACGCACCACCATAGCCCCCATTAAAAACCTCTTTAGATAATAAACCTTGATTCATAAGCAATACTAAGCAGCTGCTGTTTCTGTTGGCTTTTTACCTAACCTATGATTTTAAAGGCCTCAGTTATTTTCTTTACCACTCCCCCATCCACATTTTTCTCCATGGAAATGAAACATCCTTCAAATGACCCGCTCGTCAAAATCAACTTATGCCCCGCATAACAAACAATAACCAACACTGAATACGGGCCATACTCACGACTTTCCACTTTAGAATTCAAAGCTCTAAGTACAACATCAACAAACTCTTCAAACCGCTCTTCCTCATAACCCTCAAAAAACATGAACCGATTTGACTCAGAGCACGACTCAGAAACATTCATACGTCTACATCCCTAAACCATTATAGAAAAAAGGGGCCAGACCACGTTTCCAATCGAAAAAATTTAATATTTGTTCGATCTCCCGGCATCAAGATACGTGCTTTGCGAGGAATATGGTGAGTCCTTTCATACAAGTCAAACCGAAAGCTTAGCCAACCTAAGAAAAAAATAAAACTCCTTTCTATACCCTATCATTTCAACTAAGGGAAAATGGGGACAGACCACGTTTTCTATACAGGAAATGTGGTCTGCCCCCCTTAGCCCCTCTAACCTTCAACCTGGCTTCCCTCAGGTAAAAAGAAATGGGCCGTTAACCAACAGGTAGCCATTGATGCGGCGAACAGCACCAGTAATTCAATAACATAGTCCGAATACTGGGCCCCCTTGATGTTTTGCACCACATTTGAAATAAAAAACAACACCCATGACGCGGCCACACAGCTTCCAAAAAAGGAAACAACCATACAGTTACGAGGTGTCTTCTTGACTTTAATTAATACAATCACCAATGCGTAACCCAGAAATGGCAGGAAGAAAGCCAACTGTATGAGAAGCGGGGTCAAAAACGGCATCAACAGCAATTCAGCCCCCCTCACCGAACCTAGCAATTTTGGATTACTCACTAACTCGGCGAGTACTGCTACTGTTTTGATAATTCCAGCAATGAATCCAAGTATTAGC
Source organism: Pseudomonas sp. IT-P44 (assembly GCF_949768225.1). Lineage (NCBI taxonomy): Bacteria > Pseudomonadati > Pseudomonadota > Gammaproteobacteria > Pseudomonadales > Pseudomonadaceae > Pseudomonas > Pseudomonas sp. IT-P44. The sequence continues at coordinate 35,654 of NZ_CATKQM010000006.1, forward strand.
GGACAAAGAAAAAAAGCCAGGAAAACTTTACGACGAGGATAAATAATTTCACTCATGGCGCACTACCTTGGATTTTAGAGCACCCCAGTAATTTGCAACCAAACTCCACCCGAGACGTGTAGAAAATGTGGTCTGCCCCCGTTATCTTATTTTCTATTTATTAAAGGTTTTTGTAGAAACACTGCCACACTCCAAATTTACCAAATAGTCAACTCCATTCCAATTAGCCGCAACCAAGCCCTCATCCTTATCACGAAAAATCACGACGTAGGGTTTGTCCGTCTCGGTCCCATGAGGACTTTCTGCAATTTGCCAAAGAACTTTTCCATTCCGTGCTACCGCAAATACATTTCTATTAAAAATAATACCAATCGCTGGTTCAACCCTAACCGCAAGAAAGTCACCACACTCCACAACTTCACCAACCGCATACGGAAGATCAACCAACCTTCCACCGATGAAAAGTCTCCCATCCTCAACGCGAAACTCAACCGTACTCATTGACTAAGCCTCACAGGAGGGAATTGGGGGGCAGACCACGTTTTCTATACAGGGAACGTGGTCTGTCCCCGTTATCTCGCATTATCCCAGCTAACAAGAGACGTTCAAACCGCAAGTAGAGATAAAATCACTCATAGCTAAATCAAGAGAACTACCCCCTCCTGCGGAAAGAACATCATGCAAGGTGACAATACCTTTCTCAAAATCTAGAGCAACGTCAAAGCAATTAAACTCGAACTCCCTTAGCAGAACGCCCTCTGAGCGCATCCGTTCATCAAAGGCATCTTTCAAAATAGAACGAACGCTATCGTCCAACTCTTGATCGACAAATCTCTCTATTAGTGTGCCGCCACTGCTCATAACCATTCCTAACTATCGGAAAAATGAGGACAAAAAAAAAATGGGGACAGACCACGTTTCCACCTGAAAAATTTAATGTTTGCTCGGTCTCCCGGCATCAGGACACGTGCTCTGCGAGACATATGGTGAGTACTTTCATACAAATAAAATCGAAAGCTTAGCCAAACCAATAAAAACAAAACCCCTTTCTATGCCTCATCATTTCGGCTAATAAAAATACGCCTCAGAAAATGTGATCTGTCTCCTTCTTATAATCTTTCCCTCAGCAGTTACAACTGGAGAAATACCTTTTGCACCAAAGCCTGCTTACTCTTCATAGCGAGAGTCTTCTCGCATAAGCCGTAAAACCTCAGACCAGTTCCACAACACCCCTGGAATGTGACTCTCTGGAACTAACTTCCCTCGCTCACTCTCAGGAAAACCATCCATTGCTGTTTTGCAATGGCGATAGAACAGATTGAAACACTCATCTGAGACCTTATCTAAAATGATAAAGCTCTGTGCCTGCTCATCTAGCGCTTCGTATATTGCTCTCATACAGCTTTCTTGGTTTTTAGTGAAAAACTTTCTTGTGCCTTCAACAATACAATCAAAAACACCACCTGACGTTCCCCAACCCGAATTGTCATTTATCGATATATACATACCCATAATTTTCACCGCAGAATTAATATTTTATCTTGCTGTTCCGGGGTTAGCAATTTTATCCAGCCGTTAACCATACCCTGATTTCCGGGTGTAAGATTCCTATAATCAATTGGAACGATATCCGCCTTATCCAAATGGTCTATAAGTTGTCTTTGATTTTGCGATGCATTGTTTGAAAAAAACTTATTAATTTGAGCCGATCTACTTGAATCCGTCCACATAAAATCAACCGTTTTCCCAGAATATGGACCATCGACAAATACAAAGTCTGGATTTTTAGATCCAAGCGTCGGCTCTACCCGTTTCAACGTACTACCAAACGTATTCTCTAGTTGAACAGCTGCTTGTCCCTCATGCAACGCTAACTTCCCCTTATCAGGATCAAAGCCCAACTCTTGAATTCTTCCTCGATTACGCGAGGTGATCGGATTGATGGCATTCAGACCTGTATCTGTATCTTTATATACAGGTGATAACGACGTACCGACTCCTTTTGCACCAAGACCACCAGCAAGATACCCCTCCTCTGCCGTTTTCGCCACGCCACCTACGGCTCCCGAGGGTTTGATCTTTGGAATCCTCAGGCTGGCAGCATTCAAGGCTCCGACCACGATATTGGCGATTCCATTCCAGGTATCACCGTCGTAGACCTGGCCTGCGCCGTGCCCAGCTTGGAGTACGCCATTCGCTGCTGCGGCGACCCGAATCATCGTGCCGAGATTACCCGTCAGAAAATAGAGTGCTGGTGTCCCCAAGTCGCTCATGGCCTGCATTTCACGATTGATGCGCAGGTAGCCTTGAGCATCGCGATACAACATTTCGCTGGCGCTCTGGTCCCTGGACCAAAAGATGTTGCCGACTGACACACCGTCCTGAGCCCTCAAGCCATCGGCGTAGGCAATTCGCTCCTGCAGAGTACCGCCCGCAAACGGGTAATCCCGATAAGGAACTGGGCCGTTTTCCAACAAGTTGGCGATGCTGGCCTTGGCGGACTCTTCTCCGTATTTGAGGCTCTGCTCATAGCCGTACACCTGCAGGTATGCCACTAACTCGTTTTTTTCTGACATAGACAGGGACGCAGGATCGGCGTGAAAGCGCGCTAACAACCCATCACTGCGTTGATCTGCCCCCTGCAGCGTCATTATCTTTTTGGCCGCATCCAGGCTCTTGGTTTCCTCGTACTCCTTGAGAGCTCTGTCTCGCTCTGCTTGAGAGTGATTACCAAGGAAGTTGTACCGGGTGCCATTTTCAGCCACTTCCGCAGCAACGTTGGGATCCCCATTGGAGGCCGCAGCCCCCAGTACGCCGACGATCTTCGATAGCGCGACCAGATTTGCTTCCGCCTGGATGTATTCGGGCGTACCTGGCTTGAGATTCGAAGGCAGCAGCTTATCCCCAAGCAAGCCGATCAGAGCTTCGTTGGCACCACCTGCTATCGCGCCCGTGCGGAAGTCGCCCCCCATGGCCTCTGCCATCAACCCGCCCAAGGCCGAGTGAAGGAGAATTTTCTCCAGGCTACCGTCTATGGGTATCAGATCACCAATTTTTCCAGCGCCGTAGGCCCCGCCAACGCTCGCCGCTGTGCTGAGCAACGAAGTTGCGAGATTGTCCTTGAAGCTACCGCCATAGACGGCAGTTTTGATGGCAGCATCCGCGGTCACTTTCAAAGCGACCACCTTCAGGCTCTCGGTATTGAGGCCAACCGCCTTGGGGTTGTATTTGAGCCCCTGCGTAACGCCTGCCGTCGCCACCGAGACGGCATACCCTTTCAGGCTGTCCTTGGAAGTGACGTCCTTGAGCACCGCGCCGAGGTTGCCTCGGTTATCAATGGTACTGACCGTGGCCTTGGTCGCTACGCTTATCGCTCCAGCCTGCAACATCGCGTTCATGCCAACCATCATCGGCCCCATCACGGCCGCCAAGGCAATGGCAATGATCAACTGCGACGCGGGACCTAGCCCCGAGTTGTTGTACTTGAACGACTCATGGATTTCCTTGACCTGCCTCCAGTCAACATCCCCCCGTGCCTCCGCCTGCTTCAGCCAAGCCAATTGCGGATCAGCCTGGACCATCGCATCAATGGTCTGACTGACGGTTTGCTGATCAACCTGTTTGATGTCGATCTTCAGACCGTCGACCGCTTTGATCACGATGTTGCCTTTGGCAATCATCTGGGTCTGGCGCAATGTCTCGTCGGTATTGCCCTTGCCTTTGGATGAGTTCCAGAAAGCGTCGTTATCACTCTTGGTGTGGCTTTCATCATGCAGGTCCTTCACCGCCTCAAACGTGATGCTCCCACCACTGTCCAGCGTAATGTCCTTACCACTCTCAAGCTTGGCCACCTGATACAACTGATCCCCACCGCTCTCCAGCGTCAGGTTCCCTCCGCTGGTGATGTGACTGCCGACATATTTCACATCCGTCACTTCATCACGCTTGGTTTTCTTCGCCCCAAACGAACCTTTGGCCGTCATGTCATACAGCGTGTAATCCCTGTTTTCCGCGGCGAGCACGTTGAGGTTGTTGCCGGCGTAAACGTAGGCCTCGTCGCCTGCTGTCAGGTTACTGGCCCGCAGCGTTACATCCCCTGCGGCTTTGACCGACAGATTCCCCCCGCACTAAACTCGCTGGCTACCTGACGAGTCTGGTCATCGATCTCATGAATCTTTTTGTTGCCCTTCTTGTAGCGGCTCTCAAGGTTGTGTTCGTCCTCGGCCGAGATCAGGTTGATGTCTCCGTCGGCGCTGGCGTTCAAGTCCTTTCCGGCACTGGCCTTGCTGGCGACGGCGTTGAGGTCGCGACCGGCGTGCAGGGTCAGGTTGCCCGCGGCGGTTACGCTGGAGCCCAACTGGGTGAGGGTTTCTTCGGTGCGCATGCCGCGACGCAGGGCGTCGCGGGTGACGGTGCGGTCCTCCACTGCGAGCAGGTTGATGTCGTTGCCGGCGGTCAACGTGGCATCGCCGCCGCTGCTGATCTGGCCTTTGCTGGTCAGGTTGTTCGCGGCGTTGATGGTCAGTTTTGAACCGGCGCTGATGCTGCTGCCGGCATCGACCTGCGTGGCGCTGCCGGCGCCGATGTTGAAGGTCGTGGCGGTGCGGTCTCGTAAAGGGTGCGAACGACGCTCCCTGCCTCCAATTACTTCAATTGCAGTAATCGAACCATTCAAAAGAAGATCGTTTCTGTGGCAAGGGGCGGTCCCCTTGCCACAGTGGCCCGGACCTACTCAGTTGGGTCTATCTGATCCAACATCCGATTAGCCGTGATCTCCGCCAGCATGATGCTGTTGGAGATGCCCAGCAGGGCATTACGCGCTCCACCATCGAGAAGGTCCACCAAGTGATGGACCATCACATCGACCGAGGCCAGCGTCTCAACCAAAAAAACCGCCAGGGTTTCGGTCGTGACCTCTGGATCCACAGTAAATAGGGTGCTGGGTGTACGCGGGGTAGCTTTGATGTCGGCAGCCGACGGAAAGTGATAATCGAGAGCCCGCTCGGCGGCCTCGTTGAGTTTGTTTGAATCGGGTTCGTACGGGGATGCCGGATCGGTATCTGGCGGATTCGGTGTAGGCTTTATCATTTGCTGATACTCCTGAAGGAGCCGCCAATACTTCTCTACTAAAAGAAGGGTGGCGGCTGTGCACAGGTTAGTAGACCGGGGAGTATCAGCATTTACCGGCGCGCCGAAGCGCCCTGCGCACAGCCACCATCAAGGATAGGTAGGGAACTACCTGCCTGACAGAGCTTGAACACCTAACTGAAAACACCACGAGCTACTAAACCCGACCACTGATGGGCAGTGGCAGGGAAACAATAGAGTTCAGGGTCAAGGCACACAAGCCGGCGGATTCTGGCGTAACCGTAGGCAACGGCGCAAGGTCTTGTAGCTTTCAGGACGTAACGCTGAGCACTTTTAAACAAGCATCATTTCACGACCAAATGGAAGAGCGAGATAACGCACAAAACCCACGACGTTTTTCGAACTTGAATGATCCACCTATGGCGCCCCCTCATATACCACTCAGCTGGCGCAACTAATCACTAGAAGAGACCTGCTTCATCCAGTCCTCCCCAAGCCCAACCAAAATATTCATAACATTAGAGTACGTCAAGAATGGTATAGATAACGACGAGTGAAACAACCCAAACTCTACATCTAACGAAACGTAAAAATCCAAGTACCCTGAACGACTGCATTCGAAAAAGACTCCACATCCAAGTGGCTATGAATACTAGAAATATCGGCAAACAATATTTTGCACTCAACGTCACTCTCCATAAAGGAGAAACCTTCTACATGCACATCTATCTGTCCATATTGCAGATTAATCGAAAACAGGACTCACCCCTCTTTAGCAGCCTCATAAACGCACCCCCGTCCTAAGCCCTCTATACTTTTCATCCTTTTTAAAAGAGATCGTCGAGTTTTCACCCCCCTTTAAAAACTCCTTCAACCCATCCCTAGCTGCTAAAAATCCAAAAGAAAAACTTTGATTTATATTATTAACGCTGCCAGTTCCAAGCAAAGACCCTTCCGGAGATGCATAGCGACCTTTTATAGTAATTATTCCTGCGCCTTGGGACTGAGCGTAATTTCATCCCCTATCATTTCAGCATAATCAAAATATACCTCAGGACATGTCGCCTGCCCCCTTCACCTCTCAAAAATGTGGTCTGTACCCGTTATCTACGCATAGCAAAAACACGTCCTCTTCCATTCATTCTTTCGTCAAGAAGCCCACTGAGTTCTCTCGGGAAAATCACCACTTCTCATAAGACGAATTAGCTTCATAGCAGCTCTTTGAGACCATTCTCCTTTCATATCGAGAGGGCACTCTTTCAACACATGAATGGTTCCATCCTTCTTCCCAAGCCGGATTACTCCAATCTCAAGACCCCTACCGAACGTGTATTCAACATACTCTTCAGTTTCTGCAACTTTATCCATTTCAATATAAAATGCCATACAACCTCTCTCAGTTTCCTAGTGGACTCGGGTACCGAATCTGTGTTTTGTCATGCGAAACACCATAGTCAACTTTAAAAATGCCTTCAAATCTAGCTTCAAAATACTCATGTTTAAACAACTGGACGTCTTCTGCCTTGTAGGTTCCATTTTGGAATCTAGACCATGCGTCAGCGATACCTGCATCAGGATCAAAACGCCCTACACTTCCATCACGCATTATATGATCATTGAAGAACAGATGCTCCTTTACCTTTTCAACTTGAAACTCTGGAACACCTAAACTCTTAGCAATATCGGAAACATCCGTAGTAGAAGCCCGGATATTTTCGTATTGATCTCCCGCCCATTGTTCGCGCTTCAGATATTCCTCGACTGAGATTTCGCGAGCGCCAGTGGTATATGCCTTGCCGCTCCTATCTGCACCAGTAGCATTTAACCAGTTCGCCTCCGCACCAACCTCACCCAGCTTACCAATCCGCCCCGCCGGCAACAGATTAATTGCCATTTCCGCATCATATTTAGCTCGAACCGCCGCGCTAGCAGAAGTGTCGCCCTGCAACTGATACAGATAGGACAGTATTTCTACGTCATTCTTGTTATCACGGTAGCTGTTGAACAGCCTATCGGGGCTTGCCATCGAGAACAATAGACCGTTGGCGACCTGACTCATCGTGTCCGCGGGCTGGTTAAAAAGGCTACCGCCCAGCGCCCAGAAATTGGAGGCAGCTCCCGCAGCGGCGTCCCAATACCCTTTCGGCAACCCTGTGATTGAACCGGCAAGGAAACCGCCGATACCGTCACGGAAATTCAGATTTTTGTTATAAAAATCCTGGTTACGATAGTCCTCAGTTGTCGGAAAGAAATTGAAGTTTGGATTCAGATACTCGCCGTTAAGACGGTTATTCGCATACGCCTCTGGATGAGTAACGGCGTAATTTTGAAGCAGACGAACGGTTTCTTCTGGCGTGTAGCTCTTTTTGTCTCCGGGCACGGGAAAACCGTTGACCGTTGCAATGACATCATAACTATCCGCCAACGGCGCTAATGCAGCGCCTAAATGCTTGAGGGTGATGTCATCGGGTACCGACGATTTGGAGTCAATGACCTTACGCCAGCCGGCATCGGTGTAGTACACCAACGCTCTGGCCAATCGTTTCTCAGCCTCGGCTTCTGTGATACCAGCGTCCTTGGCCAATGCTTCCGCTTGCGCCTTAATCCACGGAATTTCTATAGGGTGTATCTGACGGTTGTACCGCTCAACATTGGAAGCAATTGCAGCACCGCTCATCTGCGCAATCGAACCACCACCTCCGGCTGCTGCCCCCAATCCTGCGGCGATCAAAGTGCCAAACGCATCTCGGCTTGCCAGTCCAATGTCGTAACTTTTCAGCACCTTGTCCAACGCAGGCATAATTGCCGCCGACGCGCCCGCGCTCAGGGCTCCATTCGCGACCGTGCCACTGGACAAGCCTTGTACTGCGCCCGCCAAGCTGTGCAACAAGACACGTGCTGAGCCACCTTCGACCCATGCCGCTTGTAGGTTTTTGTCTTCTCTGTGTATCGCATCCGCTAATTGTTGATCGGCATAGTCACCTATCTTTTTGTAGGTATCTGCCGCCGTGGTATTAGCGACCAAACCTACCGTCGTCGCCCCCCCCACACTCCCCATGCCTGCCGCAATCAAGCCCGCAGCGATGTCCGCCATAAAGCGTTTATCGCCTCCCACACCCCAGCTATCGTAATCATCACGCGCGGCATCGCGCTCCTTTTCGGTCGGCGCCGAATTGGCTTTGTCCAACGCCGCTTGCTGCTGGGCGTTGGCCATTTTGTCGATGATGTTTTGCGCGAGCTTAACCGTGCTCTGGACAAGTTCTATGCGCTCCTGCATGGCTTTTTCATCAGGCTTGTCCAGCGCCTGATTGGCGTTTTCAGTATCGCGATTCAATCCAACCAGATCATTCGCGCCTTCAGCGTTGCGCACGATGATGGTGCCTTCGCTGACCGCACTGCGGGTGCTGCTGTGCTCCGAATCTTTCAGTGACAGCGGAACGCTACCGCCCAGGCTCGAACCGGCATAGCTGCCATAGGACACCGTAAGGCCTGCCGATTGGGCGCTGATCTCGCTGGTGTTTTTGATGTCGCTGACGAACAAGCGATCGGTGCTGAGCAGGTTCTTGTCTGCCGAGGCCTCACTGGCAATCACCGCACCTTGAAGGGCGGTGTTTTTACCGACAGTGATGTCGTAACCGCCCTTCCCGGCGAACAAACCGCTCTGGTCTGTCACAGCCTTGTAGTCGCTGTTCATGTTGCTCGCAGCGAGGTTTACAGACGCCGCTACCGTTGAGCCATAACAGAAGGGTGGAATACAAATACTGGCGCCGAAACCGGTACTGCCTTGTTTGTTTTTCTGGCTCTCGGTGTCCTGGCGCGAGGTAATGTTGAGGTTGCCGTCAACTAACGCTTTGATGCTGTCGGCACGGATTTGCGCGCCAGCCAGGGTGGTGTCCTGCCCGCTGTGCAGTGAAAGAGTGCCGGTCTCCAGCGTGGTGTTGACTTGGGTGACCGAGCTGCCGGTGCCCATGCTCTTGGCGATGGAAGCGCCCAGGTCGAGGGTAAATCCATTCTGCTCACCCAGGTTGAAGCTGGCACCGATGGCGGTTTTGTTGTTGCTGTTGTTGTTAGCCCAGTCGGCGGTGTTCTGTGCGCTCTCCAGAATGATGTTGTCTTTCGCCAGCAATACGGTATCGGCGGCCTTCAAGCTGCTGCCTATAACATGAATATCACCCGCCGTTCCCGGCACGCCGCCATCGGCGATGATCAACAAGCTTTTGCCAGCATTGATCGTGCTTTGCTTGGCAGTCCGACTGGCGTACTCGCTGGTGCTTTTGCTGTGGGTGTTTGCCAGTTCGGTGCCGATCTTGATCAGAGATCCGTTACTGGCACTCCCCTGTTTGTTTGCATAGTCCGAACCCGCATTTTCGGTATCACCGGCCATGCTTCCCAGATCGTTGAGCGCCATTACCGCCTGAGCCAGCTTCACCGCTTTGAGTCGCGGATCGTCTGCGCTGTTGGCCGCTTTTACTGAACTGCGAATCGTATTGACCGTATCGAGGACCATGCCGCCTATGACCCGGCCTACCGCTAAACTGCTCGACTTGTCGGTACTGCTCTGACTCGCGCTTTCCATGCCGGCAGCGATGGTCACCTTGGCCCCGATCAGGCTCATGTTCTTGGTGCTGACGAGGTCGCTGGCAATCACGCTCAGTTCGCGACCACTGGTGAGGCTGACATTGCCCTCGCTGGAGCCGATGGTGCTCCCCGTCAGCGTGGTTTGCGCAGACTTGCCGGTGTGATTCTGACTGCTGACCGACAGGTGCTGGTTGCCGGTAATGTCATCGACGCCGAGCTTATTGCCCGTCAGTACACCGGTCAGATCGCGATTCTTTTCCTTATGGCGTTCATCACGGGTAAAGGTGTTTTCTGCTGCATTGATTGTCAGGTCGCGCCCGGCCTGTACGGTCAGATCCTGGGTACTGACCAGGGATGAGCCGGTAATTATGGCGTCGCGCTTGGCGGCAACATCCACGGTATTACCCGAGATCATGCTGCCGACAGCATTGGTTTGCGTCTCGGAAACCTGATCCTTGACCTTGCTCGACTTAAAACCGCCCCAACTGCTTTTGCTTGAGCTGCTTTCATGACGCATGCTGGTTGAATCAGTGGCAGCCACAATCTTCACATCATTGCCGGCAACCAGGCTGACGCCACTTTTCTCGGAGATGACATTGCTGCCTTCGACCAGCAGGTTGTTGCCGGCGAGTAACACGGTTTTGCCCTGAGCCGTCACCGAACTCCCGACGCTGGTCGTGCTGAAAATCTCTTCAAGCAGGCTCTTTTTGCTCGACGAGGTTTTCTTGGTCTGGTTGAAGAAGCGGTAGTCTTCGTCCTGTGCTGCCCTAATCAGCAAATCCTTCCCGGCGGCCAGATAGGCCTCATTCCCGGCACTCAAGTTACTGGCCAACAGCGTTACATCCCCTGCGGCCTTAACGGACAGATTCCCCCCCGCACTAAACTCGCTGGCTACCTGACGAGTCTGGTCATCGATCTCATGAACCTTTTTGTTGCCCTTCTTGTAGCGGCTCTCAAGGTTGTGTTCGTCCTCGGCCGAGATCAGGTTGATGTCGCCGTCGGCGCTGGCGTTCAGGTCCTTTCCGGCACTGGCCTTGCTGGCGACGGCGTTGAGGTCGCGGCCGGCGTGCAGGGTCAGGTTGCCCGCTGCGGTTACGCTGGAGCCCAACTGGGTGAGGGTTTCTTCGGTGCGCAGGCCGCGACGCAGGGCTTCGCGGGTGACGGTGCGGTCTTCCACTGCGAGCAGGTTGATGTCGTTGCCGGCGGTCAACGTGGCATCGCCGCCGCTGCTGATCTGGCCTTTGCTGGTCAGGTTGTTCGCCGCGTTGATGGTCAGTTTTGAACCGGCGCTGATGCTGCTGCCGGCATCGAGTTGCGTGGCGCTGCCGGCGCCGATGTTGAATGCCGTGGCGGTGCGGTCGTTGACGATGTCGCCTTTGAGGCTGGTGAGGTTGACCTTGTCGGCGCGGATTTCCCCGGCCATGGCGTTGCGGATGCTGTCTTGTGCCAGCAGGGTCAGGTTGGCGTTGGCCTGCGCCAGGCCGCCCTGCAAGATGCTGCCGCCGCTCAAGGCGCTGAGGTCTTCACTGGCGCGCAAAGTCCCGACGTTTTTCAGATCACCGCCGGTGATTATCTCTACGTTGCGCCCTTGAATCAGGCTGCCGCCGCGCAGATTTCGCGAGTCGACTTTGGCCAGGTACAGCACCGGCACCAGCACGGTTTCGCCGTTGATGACCCGTTCTTCCATCCAGACGATGTCGTGGGTCAGGGCGGCCACCTGCTGCGAGGTCAGCATGACGCCGACGCTCAGGTTCAGGGCGTTTTTGCTGCTGATGGCGTTGTCCATCAGGTACTGGAATTGCTCGTAGTCGCTGCTCAGGCCGTCGGCGAGGAAGCGCTGGCCGGTCTGGGCGCGCACGGCGTCGGCAATCAGTCGCGTTTCGTAGCGGCCGTCGCCCAGTCGGCGCGCGGCCTGGTCGGGGTCGTAGCCCAGCTTGCCGATCAAGTAGTCCGAGCTCATGAACTTCGAGAGGTCGACGAACGAGGGGTTGGTTTCGATCAGGTATTTGTTGGCCGGGTTGCGGCTCTGGGTGAACAGGCCGTAACTGCCTTGAGGCAGGCGGAAACTCGGGAGCGAGGTCGGGTCGATGCCGACGAAGGCTGCGCCGGTAAAATCGACCGGGACAAAGCTGACTTTTACGCTGCCGTCGACAGCGACGGTTTCAATGCGTTTGACGTCCTTCAACGGGCCCGGGCTGCCCACCGGGCTGGCGAGGATTATTTGCTGGCCACCGGCGCCAAAGGCCTGGCTGTCGAGGGTGGCGCCGATGAGTTGGGCGTTCCCCTGGTTGGTGAGGCTGCCGTTGACCAGCTCACCGCTGACGTTCAGTTTCAGCGCCCCACCGGCCTGCACGGTGCCGACATGGGTCGTGTTGTTGCCGGGCATGATGGTGTTGGTGATGTTCTCGATCGGGTATTTCGTCACCTCGATCGGAATCGGCGCTTGACTGGCGAGTGGCTGCCCGGCGTAGTTGGCGTTCCAGGCGTTGGTCGCGGCCTCGGTGACCCGGTAGGCACTCTTGCTGACGCCGTCGAGGAAGTAGTTGATGTTCTCTTCGCGATTGTCGAGGGTGAAGCCACGGTTATAAAAATTGCTGGCCGTGATGGTCGTGTGGCGGTTGGCGGCCAGCAGGCTCTGGCCGTTGGTGACGGTGACCGCGTCTAGCAGCAGGTCCTGGTTAGCCAGCAGTCGCGACGCCGGGGAGTCCTTGAGAATGCTGCCTTCGTAAAGGGTGCGGACGATGTAATAGCCGGAGTGAGTACCGCCGCTGCAATCGGTGCAGTTGATCACGATGCGGCGGCTGGCGATGCTTTGGGTGGCTTCGAATTCGGCCTTTTCGTTGGTCAGCTCGCGCACCTTGATGTCGATGTCACTGCCGCTTTCGATGCTGCCGGAGCGGTTGATCAACTGGCTGGCCTTGCCGCCATCACGGGCCGCGAAGCTGAGTTTTCCTTTGCTGTAGAAGTCGGCGTAGCGGTTGAGCAGGCTGTCGGCGCGCAAGGTCATGTCGGCGCCGCTGAAGATCAGGCTGTCCGCCCGGTTGTTGATGTCTCGGGTAGCGCTGAGGGTGAGTAGCTGTTGGGCGCCAAGGGTGCCGCCGTTGTCGATGCGGTCGGCGACGACGCTCAGATTGGCGCTGGAGGTCAACCGGCCGAGGTTGTCGAGCGTGCCGCTCAGGACCAGTTCGCCGTCGCCGGCACTGGCGATTCGGCCGTCGTTCTGGGTCACGTTGACCGCTTTGATTTTCAACGCCTGCTGGGTCGAAATCAGCCCTTGGTTCGTCAGGTTGCCGGACAGCTTGAGGGTGAGGTCGCCGTCGCTGAGCAACTCGCCGGCATTGCTCAGGCTGACCGCATCCAGGCTCAGGCTACTGGCGCTGGCAATGCGGTCACCGGCTTGCAGGGCGATGCTTTGCAGGCCGCTGATATCCAGCGCACCGTTGACATGCCAAAGGCCGATACCGTCGACGTTTGTGATTTTCCAGTCGCCACTGCCGAGACCGACCAAGCGCCCCTGGGCGCTGAACAGGCTGGCGGTGTTCACGCTGAACTGACCGGTGGCCGCGTGTTCGATCTGCCCGGCGCCGTTGCGCAAGGTGCCGGCCTGCAGGACGAAGTTGTCGCTGCCGATGGCGATGTGTCCGCCACGGTTATCCAGTTCGTTTTGCAGGGCGATTCGACTCAAATCACCGAAGTGCGCCAGAAGTCGGCCCCCGGCACTGTTGTCCAGGCTCTGCCCATCGAGCTGCAACTTCTGGCTGGATTCGATCAAGCCACCCTGGTTGATCAGACGATCCACCGTCAATTGCAGGTTGCCTGCCAGGCTGACAAGGCTGCCGCCACTGTTATTGACGTCACCCGCGGTCAGGCTGACGCTGCTCGCGCTGAGGGTGCCCGACTGGTTGTCCAGACGGCCCTGACCCAAATCGAGTTCAGCGTGGCTGCCACCGGCGGTGATGTTGCCTTGTTGGTTCTGTAGCCCTTTGGCTTTCAGTTTCAAGCCGTCGCTGCCCGCGAGCAGTTGGCCGCTGTCACGGTTATCAACGGCGGTTTTGGCGTCGACCTCCAGACGGTTGCCAAGCACTTGCCCGGCGCGATTGTCCAGATTGCCTGACGTGGTGGTCACTGCCACTTTTTGCCCGACTACGACACCTGCGCGGTTGTCGACGCTGCCGGCTTTGAGTGCAACATCACCGGCGGTGGCTTGCAGCCGTCCCTGCTGGTTGTTGACGGCTTGATCCACCGTCACGGTCAGCGCGCCGCTGTCCGCCACTACGCGGCCCTGCTGGCTGTTGTCGAGGTGGGTGGCGGTAACGGTGACCGCCTTGCCGAGCATCGCACCGTTCTGGTTGATGACCGTTGCGCCGCTGACCACCAGATCAGTCTTTGCCTGAAGGGTGCCTTCGGTGTTGTCGAGCCGTCCGCCGACCGTCACTTTTGCGAGCGCCGCGTTCGCGCTCATCAGCCCCTTGCGATTATCGAAGTCTTTTTCGACGTTGGCGGTGAGCTTGCGCGCAGCAATGACCTGGCCCGCGTTGCGCAGGTTTTTGGCGTTGATCTGCACGTCGCCCGTCAGGTTGTGGGTGTTGTCGGCATTGATCCCGGCTTCGATGATGCCGAGGTTGGTCAGTTGGCCGTTACTGGCCAGCATCACGTTGCCGCCTGCAGCGATGCTCTTCTGATTGAACAGGTCTTCACTGGCCGTGACGTTCAGGTTGCCGCCGGCGTACAGCGGGCCATCCGCTTGCACACTTTGCGCCTTGACCGTGAGCGCGCCGCTGGCGCCGGTGGTCGCCAGTGTCAGCTTGCCATTGACGTCGAGGTTGAGATCACCGGCACTGGTCGCCATCTCCCCGCCGAGTTTGACGCCCACGCCCTGCTCGGTGCCCACCAGTTTGATCGCACCGGCGTACATGCCGCCGAGCGCGCTGCTGTCGATTGCCAGCATTGGCGCTGTGGAACCATCCGCCGCCAGTGGCTTGGCCGACAGGCTGGTGGCGTCAACGTTGTTGCGCCCGGTAATGACGTTGAGTTTTTTCGCGTAGAGGTTGGCGTTGATCGTCGCCGAGCGGGTGATGAGGTCGAACTGATCGATGTTGCTCGCGTTGAGCCCGGCACCTTCAATGGCAATGCTGCCTTGATCGACCTGGAAGTGATCGACGCGACCCGCGCCATCAAGCACCGGTTTGCCGGTGGTCAAGGTCACGCGCGGGGTGTTGATGAAGCCGCAGCCGTTGCAGGTGATGCCATAGGGGTTGGCGACAATGACGTGTGCCGACTGCCCCGCCACTTCGGTGTAACCGCGCAACTGGCTGGGGCTGCCGCCGATGACTTCGTTGAGGATCGTCTGCGCCGAACCGCTGTTTTTCAGGTTCGGGTTACCGATGATGATGCCGCCCATTTGCGTGAGCGAAGTCTGCGCCGAGCCGTTGTTGAGAATCAGCCCTTGGGCGCTGACGTTGTAATCATGGAACTGGTTATGCGACAGACCGCTGCCATTGGGCGTGGCGATGTTGACGATTTGCATGCCGTTGCCGGCATTGTCCAGCGTAGTGCCCGGCGTAGCGACCACAATGCCGTCGGCCTGTGCCCACATCGGTTGCCAGAACATGACGTTGGCCAGCAGGAACGCCAATCCGCGCTTGGGCATGCCCCAGAAGTGCTCGCGGGTTTTCACCACGGCAGAAGACTGGCGAGCGAGGAAAGCGTACTGGCGAACGTCCATGTGGAAGGTCTCGATGCAGCGAAATTAAAGGAAGAAATCCACGCGGAAATAGATCGGCGCTTCACGCTCGGTCAGGGTGTCCGGGCGTTCCAGGGAGTGGGCGAAGGTCACGCTGGCGGCGACATGCTGACCGCGTGCAAACAGCTCCACCGAGTTGCTGGACATGCGCCCGTGCTGATCGTCATTGAAACGATTGCCGCGGATCACGCCCTGGTCGTAACCGAGGCTAGTGCCGTATTCAGCGAACACCGGGCGCAGCCATTCGGCGCTCACTGGACGGGTCCAGCGCAGATCGTTGCGCCAGTAACCGCCACTGTCGCCCGACAAGGATTGGTCCTTGTAGCCACGAATCGACGATTGCCCGCCGAGGCTGGTGCGTTGCGAACTGAACAACACGTCTTCACTGCGCTGGCCGGTCATCAGGCTGGTGAAACTGAACGACTCGCCCCACACCTTGAACGGTTGCAGGTAGGACGCGACGGCCATGTATTTGCGGTAACGCGCATCCGGCTCGCCGGGGGCGGGATGGTCATTGCCCTGAGCATCGAGTGCGCCGATGCCTTCCTGCATACCCAGGTCGAGGTTGACGAACGCGCTGCCGACGCGCCGACCGTGATTGATGCCGAACTGCGACTCGGTAATCCGGTTGCTGCTGAACTTGAGCTTGCTGTCTTCAATGAAGTTGTTGGTGCGCAAATAAGAGAGGCCGGCGCTGAGTGAGGTCTTGCTCATGGCATCGCGGTGAATCACCCGCTCGGCCCGCAGCTGATGGTTTTCGGTGTCGCCGGTCAGCTTAAAGGGGTAATCGTTGGCGACAAGCTGCGTGCGGTACTCGTTCTGGGTGTAGGTGTAACTGAAGTCCCACCAGCCCCACGGCAGGCTGTAATACAGCGTTGCGTTGTTGGATGTGTGCTGGTGATCGGTCATCACATCGCCACCGCCGCGCAGCATCAACTGATCGGCCAGCCCCAGCGGACTGTCCCAGTCCAGCGTCGTGCGCCACTGCTGCTCGCCGGTGCTGCGCTGACCGTCGTTGCTGCGCGACAACCCGACGCGCCAAGGCTTTTGCGGTGTGTTCTTGACCAGGATTTCGCTGCCGCCGACGTTCTGGCCCGGGGTCAATTCCATCTGCGCCTGATTCGACGGCAAGCGGTTGAGCTGATCAACCATCTGTTCAATTTCACGCAGATTGACCAATCCGCCACTCTGGCCCGGAAAAGCCATGGCCAGTTCGCGGTCCGAGAGTTGGCTGCCCTGCGCACCTTTCAGACCTTCAAGCCGCCCTTCAACGACCAAGACTTTTAAATGCCCACCGGACAAGTCCTGCTGCGGCAAGTAAGCGCGGCTGGTCACCAGGCCTTTTTCGATGTAGCGAGTGGTGATGACCTTGAGCAATTCGTTGAGCTGAGAGACGCCCAGGCATTGGCCGATGTAGGGCTTGAGCAAGCGTTCGCGTTCACCGGCAGAAAGGCTGTCGGTGCCTTTGAGTTCGATGTCCTGGATAGGGAAGCAACGGCTGTCGGCAGGTGCCGAGGGCTGGACCGGTTTCACTTCCTTGCCGGGCAACTCTTTAAGCTCTTCGAGGCGCCGACGCTGCTCTTCGAGCAGACGATCCTGGCGTTCACGGATGAGGTCGGTTTCACCGGGAGTGGGCGCGGCATGAGCGAGATTCAGTGGAGAAAGGCACAGCAAAGCCAGGCACAACCTCGCCACGAGGGCGGGCAGAGACATGTTCGATCCCTCGAATTAGGGCGTAATAGCAAAATAGTGGCGCGATGTTAGATGGCCACTATCCTGACGTCAATTATTCATCCTGCCAGGAAACGCAAACCGATGAGCGCTATCGCCTGAAGCAGACCAATCCGGGAAACGGCAGGAAACCTCTGAACGCATGCCGGAAGAAAAACCAAGGGCAACAGGACGATTCCCAGGCGCTGTTTCCACCGTGTGCAGCAAGCGGAACTTTAAGGTCCCGAGTGGCCTCAACCGATTAACCGCCCAAAACGGAACCGAGGCCCATTCCATGAAAACCTTGCTGAAACTCACCCTCGCCGCCACCCTCGCTTGCGCCCTCCCCGCCTGGGCTTGCACACCCGAGGAGGCCACCGCCAAACGCGAACAACTGGCCAAGGAAGTGGCCAAGCTCACCGAGCAGAATCCGAAGAAGGCCAAGGAGATCAACGATGAGCTGCAGAAAATGGATTTGGGCACGGCCAGCGCGGATCTGCCGGACAAGTGCCAGTTGATCGATCAGCGAATGAAGGAGTTGGAAACGGCGGATAAAAAAGCTGAAAGCTGACCTGTAGGAGCCGGCTTGCTGGCGATCGCCTCAACGCGGTGTGTCAGGGAGAATCGCCAGCAAGCCGGCTCCTACAAGGGATTGCATTCCAATTTGCGGGCGTAAAAAAACCGGACATTTGTCCGGTTTTTTTATGGGATCGCTACGGCGCTTTATTCAGCAGCCGGGGCTTCCGGCTTGCGGCGCTTGAGCGGGGCCATGCCGTCCTTGCTGACCAG
This sequence comes from Pseudomonas sp. IT-P44, assembly GCF_949768225.1. Classification (NCBI taxonomy): domain Bacteria; kingdom Pseudomonadati; phylum Pseudomonadota; class Gammaproteobacteria; order Pseudomonadales; family Pseudomonadaceae; genus Pseudomonas; species Pseudomonas sp. IT-P44. Next base: position 53,562 of record NZ_CATKQM010000006.1, read on the forward strand.
CGACAGGGCGTCGGTCTTCGGGCGGTTGGCGATTTTGCGTTTGGTCGGTGCCTTGGCGCCGGTTTTCTTCTTCTCGCCCTTGGCGTCGACCTTTTTCTTCTTCACGCCAACCGCTTTGCCCGATGCCTTGACCTTTTTCGGTCCGCCGTAGGTGCCTTTGACTTCCTTGATGGTGCGGCGCTCGAAGCTCTGCTTGAGGTAGCGCTCGATGCTCGACATCAGGTTCCAGTCGCCGTGGCAGATCAGCGAGATGGCCAGGCCATCGTTGCCGGCACGACCGGTGCGACCGATGCGGTGAACGTATTCGTCGCCGCTGCGCGGCATGTCGAAGTTGATCACCAGGTCCAGGCCGTCAACGTCCAGGCCGCGAGCGGCAACGTCGGTGGCCACGAGGATTTTCACGCCGCCTTGCTTCAGGCGATCGATCGCCAGCTTGCGGTCTTTCTGGTCCTTGTCACCGTGCAGCACGAACGCTTTGTATTCCTGCGCCACCAGGCGGCCGTAGATACGGTCGGCCATGGCCCGGGTGTTGGTGAACACGATGGCCTTCTGATAGGTCTCGTTGGCCAGCAGCCAGTTCACGATCTGCTCTTTGTGCTGGTTGTGGTCAGCGGTGATGATCTGCTGACGAGTGGTCGCATTCAGGTCGCTGACGTTGTTCAGCTGCAGGTGTTCCGGGTTGTTCAGAACCTTGGCAACCATCTCGCGCAGGCCCGAACCGCCAGTGGTGGCGGAGAACAGCATGGTCTGCTGGCGATTGGTGCACTCGTCCACCAGACGCTGCACGTCTTCGGCAAAGCCCATGTCCAGCATGCGGTCGGCTTCGTCGAGCACCAGCACTTCGACTTCTTTCAGGTCGAGGTTGCCGGCGTTCAGTTGCTCGATCATCCGGCCCGGCGTACCGATCAGGATGTCCGGCACCTTGCGCAGCATGGCGGCCTGGACCTTGAAGTCTTCACCGCCGGTGATCAGGCCGGATTTGATGAAAGTAAATTGCGCAAAGCGCTCGACTTCCTTGATGGTCTGCTGGGCCAGCTCGCGAGTCGGCAGCAGGATCAGGGTCTTGATGCTGACGCGGATTTTCGCCGGGCCGATCAGACGGTTGAGGATCGGCAAAACGAAAGCAGCGGTTTTACCGCTACCGGTTTGCGCTGTCACCCGCAGGTCACGCCCTTGGAGCGCCAGCGGAATAGCCGCTGCTTGCACAGGCGTTGGCTCGACAAATTTAAGCTCGGCCACGGCTTTGAGCAGGCGTTCGTGCAGGGCGAATTGGGAAAACACGGGTGCTACCTCGAAGAAATACAAAAAAACAGCTGCATAGGGTAACGGTTTCGAGCGCGAAGGCCGAGTTTCTTTATGCAATCGACCGTAAACAGTGGCTTTTTTGTTGCCTCTTTTGTCCTTAAACGTCATGCAAAGCGTCTTAAATGCTCTAATCGGTCCGACACGGACAATAGAAGAAACGGTTTTACCCATGGATATCAAACAGCTCTGGCTCAACGTCCAAGACATCTGGGGTGCTCTCGATCAGCATCCGCTCCTGCATTCCGGCCTCGGGCTGCTTCTGTTGCTGGTGGTGGCGCTGACCCTCGGACGAGTGGCGCGTTACCTGATCCTGCACGCGACCAAAATGCTCGGCCGCCAACCCGCGTTGCACTGGGTCAACGACTTTCGCCAGAACAAGGTGTTTCATCGCCTGGCGCAGATGACGCCGTCGCTGGTGATCCAGTTCGGCCTGCACCTGGTGCCGGAGCTGGGCAAAACCAGCCTGATTTTCCTCGGCAACGTCGCACTGGCCTTCACCATTCTGTTCCTGGTGCTGGCGATCAGCGCCCTGCTCAATGCGTTGCTGGACATCTACGCCCGCACCGAACACGCCCGCACCCGCTCGATCAAAGGCTACGTGCAACTGGCGAAAATGGTGTTGTACGTATTTGGCGCGATCATCATCGTCGCCACGTTGATCGACCGCTCGCCGCTGTTGCTGCTGTCGGGTCTGGGCGCCATGTCGGCGGTGATTCTGTTGGTCTACAAGGACACCCTATTGTCGTTTGTCGCCAGCGTGCAGTTGACCAGCAACGACATGCTGCGGGTCGGCGACTGGATCGAGATGCCGCAAGTCGGCGCCGATGGCGATGTGGTGGACATCACGCTGCACACGGTCAAGGTGCAGAACTTCGACAAGACCATCGTTTCGATTCCGACCTGGCGCCTGATGTCCGAGTCGTTCAAGAACTGGCGCGGCATGCAGCAGTCCGGCGGACGACGGATCAAGCGCAGCCTGTTCATCGACGCCAGCGGCGTGCGATTCATCCGTGATGACGAAGAGCAAAAGCTGTCCCAGGTGCACCTGCTGACCGACTACATCAGCCGCAAACAGGCGGAACTCAAGGCCTGGAACGAGGCTCAGGGCAACGTCGCGGCAATGTCGGCCAACCGTCGGCGGATGACCAACATCGGGACCTTCCGCGCCTACGCGCTGGCGTATTTGAAGAGTCACCCGGAGGTCCAGCCGAACATGACCTGCATGGTGCGGCAGATGCAGACCACGGCGCAGGGGATTCCGCTGGAAATCTACTGCTTCACCCGCACTACGGCGTGGGCGGATTACGAGCGGATTCAGGGGGATATTTTCGATTATCTGCTGGCGGTGCTGCCGGAGTTTGGCTTGAGCCTTTATCAGCAGCCGAGTGGCGGGGATCTGCGGGCCGGGTTGCTCCCGGCGATGCTAGGCGCAAGCCACATCCCCGAACCCGAAAAACACATCATGTAAACACCGCCTCTGTAGGAGCGAGGCTTGCCCGCGAAGGCGGTGTGTCAGGCAACATTGATGTCGACAGACACACCGCCTTCGCGGGCAAGCCTCGCTCCTACAGGTTGCAGAGTTGATTTAGCAACACCGGGGTTACTTGACCTGACGCTGCGGCGCCTTGTGCACCATGGTGTAGGCGTAATCCACACCCATGCCATACGCGCCGCTGTGTTCCAGTACCAGTTCCATTACCGCCTCGTAAGTGTCTTTGTGTGCCCAGTCACGCTGGTATTCCAGCAGCACTTGTTGCCAGGTGACCGGCACCGCGCCTGCCTGAATCATCCGCTGCACTGACATGTCGTGAGCTTCTTTGGTGGTGCCGCCAGACGCGTCGGTCACGATGTACACCTCGTAGCCTTCAGCCAGGGCTTCCAGCGCCGGGAAGGTCAGGCAGACTTCAGTCCAGAGCGCAGCAATGATCAGCTTCTTGCGGCCGGTGGCTTTCACCGCGTCAACCAGCGCCTTGTCTTCCCAGGAGTTCATCGAGGTGCGCTCGATCGGCTTCTGCTCTGGGTGAACAGCCAGCAACTCCGGCCAGATGAAGCCGCTGAAGCTTTCGGTTTCCACCGAGGTGTAGATCGTCGGCACGTTGAAGATCTTGGCGGCCTTGGCCAGGCCGACGGTGTTGTTCTTCAGGGTCTGACGATCGATCGACTGCACGCCGAACGCCATTTGCGGCTGGTGGTCGATCAGGATCAGGGCGGAGTTGGTTGGGTTGAGCAGTTCACGAATAGACATGGCGCGTTCCTTTTGATGTCGATAATTCAAATCAGTAATGGGTTAGTCGACGCGGCTTCCAGAGGCTTTGTCGTCGGCTTGGATGTCACTTTAGGGGCTAGCAAGGAAAGGGACAATTACCTAAAATCGAGAATCATTGATTCTAAAATAGGGACAATCATGGATCGCATCGAATGCATGCGCGCGTTCGTCGTCACGGTCGGCGAGAACGGCTTCGCCGCCGCTGCACGGGCAATGGATGTGCCGCGATCAAAAGTCAGCAAACAGATTCAGGCGCTGGAGGAAGCCATCGGTGTGCAACTGCTGCAGCGCACCACGCGCAGCCTGCACCTGACCGAGGCTGGCGCGGAGTATTTCGACGCGGCGCGGGAAGTACTGGCCTCGCTGGACGAGGCCGAACAGCGTGCCCGTAACGGCATCGGCGAGTTACGCGGGGTGCTGCGGGTCAATGCGCCGATGTCCTTCGGGTTGCGTCGACTGGGGCCGCTGATTCCGCTGTTTCATGAACAACACCCGAACATAGAGCTGCAACTGGTGCTCAGCGATCAGCAGGTTGACCCGGTGCGCGGTGGTTTCGACGTGACCATCCGTATCGCCAGCATGCCGGACTCGACGATGATTGCCCGGCAACTGGCGCCGGCCCCGCGAATCATGGTCGCTTCACCTGCGTATCTCGAACGCGCAGGCACTCCGCAGACGCCGCAGGATCTGCGCACCCATCAATGTTTGAACTACGGGTATTTGCAAAGTGGCGTGAGTTTGCAGCTGTGCAACGGCAAGGAAACCCAACGGGTCAACGTCACAGGCCCGCTGCACGCCAACAATGGCGACTTGCTTGCCCAGGCAGCCGAGGCCGGCATGGGCATCGCGCTGTTGCCCAATTTCATTGTCGAGGATGCGCTGGCGGCTGGCCGGTTGGTGCCGGTGATGTGTGAATGGCAGGCGCCTGCGATCACGATTAACGCGGTCTATCCATCGGCACGCCGGGTGCCGCAGAAGACCCGGACGTTCATCGAATTTCTGGTGGCGCAACTGGCAGAGAAATAACACAAAACTTTGTAGGAGCGAGGCTTGCCCGCGAAGGCGATGCCTCAGCCGACATCAATGTTGCCTGGCAGGCCCCGTTCGCGGGCAAGCCTCGCTCCTACGAAGAGCGGATTGCGGTGGGTCTGATGCCCAACCGGCTGATCCACACCGCCATCAAAATCACCGACCCGCCAAAGAACAACCGCCCCAGCTCTTCATGCTGATTCCAGATCAGCAGATTGATCAGCAACCCCACCGGCACATGCAGATTGTTCATCACCGCCAGCGTCCCGCCATTCACCAGGCACGCGCCCTTGTTCCACCAGTACAACCCCAGCGCGGTCGAGACCAGGCCGAGGAACACCAGCACGCCCCATTGCAGCGGTGCTTCGGGCAGGAAGTTCTGTTTGCCGAACAACAGAAACGCCGGCAACGCCACCGCCAATGCGCCGAGATAGAAATAACCGAAGCGCCGGTAATGCGGCAGATCGCTTGGATGACGCGCCACCAGATGCTTATAAAGCACCTGCCCGGCGGCGTAGGTGAAGTTGGCCAGTTGCAGCAGCAGGAACCCCATGAAGAAATCCGGGTTGATCCGGTCGTAGCGAATCACCGCCGCGCCGAGCACCGCCACCAGCGCCGCGACCAGGGCCCATGGGTTGAAGCGTCGGTTCAGCGCGTCTTCGATCAGCGTCACATGCAGCGGTGTGAGGATGGTGAACAGCAACACTTCCGGCACCGTCAGCACCCGGAAGCTCAGGTACAGGCAGACGTAAGTCACGCCGAACTGCAACGCACCGATCAGCAGCATGCCGCGCATGAACGCAGGCTCCACCGAGCGCCAGCGCGTCAACGGTATAAACACCAGCCCCGCCAGCAGCACGCGCACCAGCACCGCGAAGTAACTGTCGACATGACCGGCCAGGTATTCGCCGATCAGACTGAAGGAAAACGCCTGGATCAGCGTGACAAAAAGTAGATAGCCCATGCTCGCCTCGTTTTGAATGGCGGCGACGATAGCGGGTTTTGCCGATGATCGCGAGAACACACAGATCCCTGTAGGAGCGAAGCTTGCTCGCGAAGACGGTGTGTCAGCCGCTATCTCTGTTGACTGTGACACCGTCTTCGCGAGCAAGCTTCGCTCCTACAGGTTTGTGGCAAACCACTAAATCGCAGGCAAAAAAAAGCCCGATCTCGCTAAAGCGTTCAATCGGGCTACAGCACTCAGGAGCAACAAGTGCAAAGGGAGGTCGATGCGCGTACAGGCTTGAAGGGTTGCGCCAGGTCACTAGACCATCCAGCGATTATCTGGCGATTAAAGCCTCAGGCCACTTGGGAAAGCTTGGCGTTGGCCTGGTTCAGGCCCTTCTCCTGGAAGTCACCGCCCAGGTTCATGCCTTCTGCGTGGATGAAGGTCACATCGTGGATTCCGATGAAACCCATGACCTGACGCAGGTACGGTTCCTGATGATCCGCGGTGCTACCGGCGTAGATCCCGCCGCGAGCGGTCAGCACGTAAGCGCGTTTGCCGCTGAGCAGGCCTTGCGGGCCGGTGTCGGTGTATTTGAAGGTCACACCGGCTCGCAGCACGTGGTCGAGCCAGGCTTTCAGCGTGCTGGGGATCGCGAAGTTGTACATCGGTGCGGCCATGACCAATACGTCGGCGGCCAGCAATTCATCAGTCAACTGGTTGGAGCGCTCCAGGGAAGCCTGTTCGATGTCGTTGCGCTGCTCGGCGGGTTTCATCCAGCCGCCCAGCAGGTTGATGTCCAGGTGCGGCACCGGATTGACAGCCAGGTCACGGACGGTGATCTGGTCGTTCGGGTGAGCGGTTTTCCACTGGCTGATGAAGGTCTGGGTCAGTTGACGCGAAACCGAGTCTTGCTGACGGGCGCTGCTTTCGATGATCAGAACGCGGGACATGGGATGTAGCCTCCATCTGAGAATGCTGTAAGTCGATGGAGTGAAGGTTAAACAGAGTCATATCGATGAAAAAGCGCAAATAACTGCTATAACCCATCAATAAATTCGTTTATAAGCTGAGCATGACCTGTGGGAGCGGGCTTGCTCGCGAAAGCGGTGTGTCATTCAACCAATATGTCGACTGATACACCGCTTTCGCGAGCAAGCCCGCTCCCACAGGATCTCGGTGTTATTTCGGGGTGCAGGTCAGGTTGATGCGCATCTTGATGATGGTCCGGTTGAACTTGGCAGTGGCATTTTTGTGCTTGCCGGCCGCCACTTCGATATTGCGGGTGCGCGGCGCTTCCGGACCGTTATTGAAAACCACCTTACAGACTGCATCGGTGCTGCCGAAGTTGTTGACCTGTATGGAGGCGATGTCGGTATCCGTGTCATACGCGTTGTAGTCGATGTCCATGCCGTTCAGCTGTTTTTGTACGTCGATCGGGTAGGCAAACGCAGTCAACGGCAACATCGCCAGCACCACACAACAGAATTTTTTCATTCGGCAGTCTCCAATAAGGACCGCCAGCTTAGGACAAGAGGAGCTCAAGATGAAAGCGCCCCGCGTGACCCTTGATCAATGGCGAACGTTACAGGCCGTGGTCGACCACGGCGGTTTCGCCCAGGCCGCCGAAGCGCTGCATCGCTCGCAATCGTCGGTCAGCTACACCGTGGCGCGCATGCAGGATCAACTCGGCGTGCCATTGCTGCGTATCGACGGCCGCAAGGCGGTACTGACCGAGGCCGGCGGCGTCTTGCTGCGTCGCTCGCGGCAACTGGTGAAACAGGCCAGCCAACTGGAAGACCTGGCGCATCACATGGAACAAGGCTGGGAAGCCGAAGTGCGTTTGGTGGTCGACGCCGCCTACCCCAGCGCCCGCCTTGTCCGCGCCTTGACCGCGTTCATGCCACAAAGCCGTGGCTGCCGCGTGCGTCTGCGCGAAGAAGTATTGTCGGGCGTGGAGGAAGTCCTGCTCGAAGGCGTGGCCGATCTGGCGATCACCGGCTTTAGTATTCCCGGCTATCTGGGCGCGGAGTTGAGCGACGTTGAATTCGTCGCCGTCGCCCACCCCGAGCACGCCCTGCATCGATTGAACCGTGAACTGAATTTCCAGGACCTGGAAAGCCAGATGCAGGTGGTGATCCGCGACTCCGGCCGTCAACAGCCACGCGACGTCGGCTGGCTCGGCGCCGAACAGCGCTGGACCGTCGGCAGCCTGGCCACCGCCGCGACGTTTGTCAGCAGCGGCCTGGGATTTGCCTGGTTGCCGCGGCACATGATCGAACGCGAACTGAAGGAAGGTACGCTCAAGCTGCTACCGTTGGATCAGGGCGGTAGCCGGAACCCGAGTTTCTACCTGTATTCAAACAAGGAAAAACCCTTGGGCCCGGCCACGCAAATCCTCATCGAACTGCTGCGCACCTTCGACACCGCGCCGCTGGATGCGCCCTTCGCTGCCCCAGAACAAGCCTGACACGGAGTGATCGCATGGCCTATTTCGAACACGAAGGTTGCAACCTGCACTATGAGGAATATGGCCACGGCACGCCGTTGCTGCTGGTTCACGGGCTCGGTTCCAGCACCCTGGACTGGGAAAAACAGATCCCGGCATTGGCGACCCGCTACCGGGTGATCGTCCCGGATGTGCGCGGCCACGGTCGCTCCGACAAACCCCGAGAGCGCTACAGCATCGCCGGGTTCAGCGCCGACCTGGTTGCCCTGATCGAACATCTGAACCTCGGCCCCGCACATTACGTGGGACTTTCGATGGGCGGCATGATCGGCTTCCAACTGGCGGTGGATCAGCCGCAATTGCTCAAGAGCCTGTGCATCGTCAACAGCGCGCCCGAGGTCAAATTGCGCAGCCGCGACGATTACTGGCAATGGTTCAAGCGCTGGAGCCTGATGCGTGCGCTTAGCCTGGGCACCATCGGCAAGGCCCTTGGTGGCAAACTGTTCCCCAAGCCGGAACAGGCTGAATTGCGTCAAAAGATGGCCGAACGCTGGGCAAAAAACGACAAACATGCTTATCTCGCCAGCTTCGACGCGATTGTTGGTTGGGGGGTTCAGGAACGACTTTCCAGGGTGTCCTGTCCAACCCTCATTGTCAGCGCCGACCGCGACTACACGCCGGTCGCGCTGAAAGAGAACTATGTAAAACTGCTGCCCGATGCGCGGCTGGTGGTGATCGCCGATTCGCGTCACGCCACCCCGCTGGATCAACCCGAACGCTTCAACCAAACCCTGCTCGAGTTTCTCACCGCAGTCGACACCACCACACTCAGGATCACTGACCCATGCTGAAAAAAATCGCCCTCGTCGCTGGCACCGTTCTGTTTGCCGCCAACCTGATGGCCGCTACGCCCGCCAAGGCGCCGCACGTTTTGCTGGAGACCACCAACGGCCAGATCGAAATCGAACTGGACCCGGTCAAGGCGCCGATCAGTACCAAGAACTTTCTTGAGTACGTCGACAGCGGCTTCTACAACAACACGATTTTCCACCGTGTGATCCCGGGCTTCATGGCCCAGGGCGGCGGTTTCACTGCGCAGATGGCGCAAAAAGACACCAAGGCACCGATCAAGAACGAAGCCAGCAACGGCCTGCATAACGTGCGCGGCACCTTGTCGATGGCACGTACGTCGAACCCGGATTCGGCCACCAGCCAGTTCTTCATCAACGTCGCCGACAATGCGTTCCTCGACCCGGGTCGCGACGCCGGTTACGCGGTGTTCGCCAAAGTGGTCAAGGGCATGGACGTGGTGGACATCATCGTCAACTCCCAGACCACCACCAAAAGCGGCATGCAGAACGTGCCTATCGACCCGGTGCTGATCAAGTCGGCCAAGCGCATCGACTAAGATCCACAGGCACAGGGATGTTGAGCGGCCGCCGGCATTCGGCGCCGCTCATAGTGTTTAAAGGAGAGCCCGCACGCGGGCGGAGAACTGATGCTTTATCGCCGTTTTGAACAATTGATTGACGTGTTCCGTGACGCCCCGACGGCGGCTCCGCCCGACCGTGTTTTCCCCTTCTATACCTATTACCTGAAGCAGGTCTGGCCGAGTTTCGCCGCCCTGCTGACCGTCGGCCTGTTCGGTGCATTGATCGAAGTGGCGCTGTTCAGTTACCTGAGCCGCATCATCGACCTTGCCCAAGGCACGCCGAACGCCAATTTCTTCAAGGAACACGGCATCGAACTGGCCTGGATGGCCGTCGTGGCGCTGATCCTGCGCCCGGTGTTCGTGGGCCTGCATGACTTGCTGGTGCACCAGACCCTGAGCCCCAGCATGACCAGCATGATCCGCTGGCAGAACCACAGTTACGTGCTCAAGCAGAGCCTGAATTTCTTCCAGAACGACTTCGCCGGGCGCATCGCCCAACGCATCATGCAGACTGGCAACTCGCTGCGCGATTCCGCCGTGCAAGCGGTGGACGCGCTGTGGCATGTGCTGATTTACGCGATCAGTTCGCTGGTGCTGTTCGCCGAGGCCGACTGGCGCCTGATGATCCCGTTGTTGACCTGGATCGCCGCCTACATCGGCGCCCTCTACTACTTCGTGCCACGGGTGAAAGAGCGCTCCGTGGTGTCTTCGGATGCGCGTTCCAAGCTCATGGGCCGGATCGTCGACGGCTACACCAACATCACCACGCTGAAGCTGTTCGCCCACACCAACTTCGAGCAGCAATACGCCAAGGAAGCCATCGAAGAACAGACGGTCAAAGCCCAACTGGCTGGCCGCGTGGTCACCAGCATGGACGTAGTCATCACCAGCATGAACGGCTTGCTGATCGTCAGCACCACGGGCCTGGCGCTGTGGCTGTGGTCGCAGTCGCTGATCACGGTGGGCGCCATTGCGCTGGCCACCGGCCTGGTGATCCGGATCGTCAACATGTCCGGCTGGATCATGTGGGTGGTTACCGGCATTTTCGAAAACATCGGCATGGTTCAGGACGGTTTGCAGACCATTTCACAACCGGTCAGCGTCACTGATCACGCAGAGGCCAAACCGCTGACCGTCGCCCGGGGCGAAGTGCGTTTCGAGCACGTGGATTTCCACTACGGCAAGAAGAGCGGGATCATTGGCGACCTCAACCTGACGATCAAACCCGGTGAAAAAATCGGCTTGATCGGCCCGTCCGGCGCCGGTAAATCGACTCTGGTCAACCTGCTGCTGCGCCTCTATGACGTGCAGGGTGGGCGGATCCTGATTGACGGCCAGAACATCGCCGAAGTCGGCCAGGAAAGCCTGCGCGAGCGCATCGGCATGATCACCCAGGACACGTCGCTGCTGCACCGCTCGATTCGCGACAATTTGCTCTATGGCAAACCGGACGCCACCGATGCCGAACTCTGGGAAGCGGTGCATAAGGCCCGGGCCGACGAGTTTATCCCGTTGCTCTCGGACGCCGAGGGGCGCACCGGTTTCGATGCGCATGTCGGTGAGCGTGGGGTGAAGCTCTCCGGTGGTCAGCGTCAGCGGATCGCCATCGCTCGCGTGCTGCTCAAGGACGCACCGATTCTGATCATGGACGAAGCGACTTCGGCGCTGGATTCGGAGGTCGAAGCGGCGATTCAGGAAAGCCTGGAAACCCTGATGCAGGGTAAAACCGTGATTGCCATTGCTCACCGGCTCTCGACCATCGCCCGGATGGACCGGCTGGTGGTGCTTGAGAAAGGCAAGATTGCCGAGACGGGGACCCATGCTGAGTTGCTGGCGCATGGCGGGTTGTATGCGCGGTTGTGGCAGCATCAGACTGGGGGGTTTGTTGGGATCGATTGATTGGGGGCATATCCGTTGCTGCGGTAACGGCTTCTATTGGTTTCGCCCTTACGGCGAGTCACTTTGGAAAAGCCCCAAAGTAACCAAAGCGCTCTTGCCCCTTTCGTTCGGTGCCTCGCTGTGGCTCGGCATGCCCTCGCTCCGGTCCTGCTCCGTGGGCCCGCCGCCATCGGCCATCCCTGGCCGGGGGCGGCTAACCCGGCATCCATGCCGGGTTGCCCACTGCGCAGAACCTCCACTCGGCCTCTCGAGGGGGCGTGTACCTCAAGATCAAAAGCGGAAGGCGAGCTAACGCTCGGCCTGATGAGTGGTGAAGATCAAAAGCGTACGTGCCCCCTGTAGGAGCCGGCTTGCCGGCGATAGCGGTGGGTCAGTCGACGTATTTATCGCCTGAAAGGACGCCATCGCCAGCAAGCTGGCTCCTACAAGGGAAATGCATAGGTGTCTGGAGAAATACGATCCCCTGTAGGAGCCGGCTTGCCGGCGATAGCGGTGGGTCAGTCGACGTATTTATCGCCTGAAAGGACGCCATCGCCAGCAAGCTGGCTCCTACAAGGGAAATGCATAGGTGTCTGGAGAAATACGATCCCCTGTAGGAGCCGGCTTGCTGGCGATCGCGGTGGGTCAGTCGACACATCTATCGCCTGAAAGGACGCCATCGCCAGCAAGCCGGCTCCTACACGGGATTGGTGTACATGTCCGGAATGGGTGAGCGCAGCAGAGAAGGACAACGCGTCCCCCCAAAGAGCCAGGTCGGCTTTCAGGCCGCCTCGGCGGCTGTGGCGGTGGTCGCCCCCTCGAGAGGCCGAGCGCAGGTTCTGCGCAGTGGGCAACCCGGCATGGATGCCGGGTTAGCCGCCCCCGGCCATGGATGGCCGATGGCGGCGGGCCCACGGAGCAGGACCGGAGCGAGGGCATGCCGAGCCACAGCGAGGCACCGAACGAAAGGGGCAAGAGCCTTTTGGTTACTTTGGGGCTTTTCCAAAGTGACTCGCTGTAAGAGCGAAACCAATAGCCGCCATTACCGCAGTAACGGATATGCCCCCAACCCACAAACCCCCATCAACCCCAGCCCCCAACAGCTCTAAGCCCACTGGAATTCCAGAAAAACCCTGCTGTACTCAGCCAAGGTTCTGGAGATGAGCCTGTCGTAAATCTGCAGGATGCATAACTCGATACAGTCTCGATAGGAAACCTATCAAGGACACTCTCATGTCTCTGTTCAAACGTTCAGTCACTGAGTTGTTAGGTACGTTCTGGCTGGTGTTGGGGGGTTGCGGCAGTGCGGTTCTGGCCGCGTCTTCTCCGCTTGGAATCGGAGTGCTCGGTGTGGCCATCGCGTTTGGTCTCACCGTACTGACCATGGCCTTCGCCATCGGCCACATCTCCGGTTGTCATCTCAACCCCGCCGTATCGGTCGGTTTGTCAGTCGGTGGCCGATTCCCCGCCAAGGAACTGCCCGCCTACATCATCGCCCAGGTCATCGGCGGGATCATCGCCGCCGCGTTGATCTACTACATCGCCAGCGGCAAGGAAGGCTTCGACCTCTCCGCCGGCCTGGCCTCCAACGGCTACGGCGAACACTCCCCCGGCAAATACTCGATGGCCGCAGGCTTTGTCTGTGAGCTGGTGATGACGGCGATGTTTGTGCTGATCATCCTCGGCGCCACCGACAAACGTGCGCCGGCCGGGCTGGCACCGATCGCCATCGGCCTGGCCCTGACACTGATCCACCTGATCTCCATTCCCATCACCAACACCTCGGTCAACCCGGCCCGCAGTACCGGCCCGGCCCTGATTGTCGGCGGCTGGGCGATCGCGCAACTGTGGATGTTCTGGGTCGCGCCGCTGCTGGGTGCGGTGGTTGGTGGTGTGACGTATCGGTGGCTGGGCAAGGAAGGCACTTGACCCCATGGAGGAGGATCAGTCCTGTCGGTAAGGCAAGGCGGTCCTCGCTTCCTCGGCATAGGCCAGGACGCCGAGACGCTCCTGATGAAGGAAGTCTTTGACGGCGGCTTTCAAGCCGGGATGGCGCAAGTAGTGCCAGGAATGGGTGATCACTGGTTCAAACCCGCGAATCAGTTTGTGCTCACCCTGAGCACCGGCATCGAAACGCTGAAAACCGTTGGCAATTGCGTAGTCCATCCCTTGATAGAAACACGTCTCGAAATGCAGACGATCGAACTCCGCCAGACAGCCCCAGTAACGCCCGTAAAAACTGTCGCCACCCACCAGGCTGAAGGCCATGGCCACCGGCCGTGAGCCCTGTTTGGCCAGGACCACGCGAATCGATTCCGGCATGCGCTCGGCCAACAGACTGAAAAATTCCCGCGTCAGATAGGGCCGTTGCCGGCGCACCGCGTAGGTGTTGGCGTAACAGGCGTAAACGAAATCCCACTGCGCCTGATCCAGTTGCTTGCCTTCCAGCCACTCGAAATCAAACCCCTGCCCCGCCACTTGCTCGCGCTCTTTGCGCATCTGCTTGCGCTTGCGCGAACTGAGGACGTCGAGGAAATCCTGAAAATCCCGATAGCCGCGATTTTGCCAGTGGTACTGACAGCCGATGCGCTGCAGCCAGCCAGGTTGTTCGGCCAGCGCCGCGTCGGTGAACGGATCGGTGAAATTGATGTGCGCACTGGAGAGTTCTTCGATCTCGAGGTAGCCCGGCAAACTCTTCAGCAGTTCGAAACCGTCCTCGACCGAGGCCGCCAGCAAGCGCGGTCCGCTGACCGGGCTGAACGGCACGGCGGTCAACAGTTTGGGGTAATAGTCGATGCCGGCACGCTCGCAGGCATCGGCCCAGGCGTGATCGAACACGTACTCGCCATAGGAATGCCACTTGCGGTAACTGGGCAGCGCGGCGATCAACCGGTCCCCGTCCATGTGCAACAAATGCTCGGGCTGCCAACCGGAATGCGCGCCGACGCTGCCACTGTCTTCCAGTGCACTGAGAAAGGCATGGCGCAGAAACGGCTGGGTTTGCGGCACCAGGGCATCCCAAGTGTGCGGGGCTATTTCGGACAGACGTTCCAGACGTTGCAGCGGCATCACTTCCCTCTCCACTTCTTGGCGTAAAAGCCTCGCGAGTATCGCCTATCGAGGCGCAATCCACACTCGTGATCCGCCGACAGGGCCCGGAATAGAAAGTTCCTTCGCACTTTGTATCGTCATCGAGCCGCCATCACTTTGCCACTGCCTTGTCATAAACCATCGCGATACTGGCGCCAGTTTTTAGAGCGTCGGGTTCTTAGCCCGATCACTGTTTTCCGTCCGACATCGGTCGGTTGTGCCCTGGATGGCTAAGTCATCCCCTCTCATCTTCGGAGATTGATATGCGTCTTGCTTCCACGAAAACTGCGGCGGCCCTGTGTGGCGGTCTGCTGCTGGCCATGAGTGTTCCGGCCAGCGCCGCAGTCGACGCCAAACTGCTCGACATGCTGAAGGCTAACGGTTCGATTACCAACGCGCAGTACAGCGAGTTGCAAGCCGAGCTGGCCAGGGATCAGAAGGATCAGCAAATCGCCCGTCAGGCTCAGCAAGAGACTAACGAGCAGATCGCGGCCACCGCGAAGAAAACCGAAGCACTGAGCACCTTCGACCAGAAACTGGCGTGGGCTGCCAAGACCCAGTTCAAGGGTGACGTGCGTTTCCGCCAGGAAACGGTCAAGAACGACGGTGTTTCCAACACCGGCGACCAGGATCGTCAACGTATTCGCGTCCGCCTGGGTGCCTACACTGCAATCAACCCGCAAGTGGACACCGGCATCCGTATTGCCACTGGCAGCGACAACGACTCTCGTTCCACCAACCAGAGCCTGGATGGCAACTTCACCAAGAAGGATATCTGGCTGGACCAGGGTTACGTCGACTACCACCCTGACGCCATCAAGAATCTGCACTTGATCGGCGGCAAGATGGCGCAACCATGGGTGAGCATGGGCGACATCATCTGGGATAGCGACATCAACCCGGAAGGTCTGGCAGTGACTTACAAATACCCGCTGGGCGGCAGCACCGAGCTGTTCGGTAGCGCCGGCCACTTCACCCTCAAGGACAACGTCGACGGCGAAGGCAAGCAGTTCCGCCACGACCTGCGTCTGTACTCAGGCCAGTTGGGCGCGCGTTTCGCGATCACTGACAACCTGAAAATGACCTTGGGTGGCAGTCTCTACGCTTACGACAACGACAACGACATCAACAATACCTGTGCGGCGAACACCTGCCGACTGGCCATTAACGGCAACACGGCGAACGAACAGTTCAAACTGTACGAAGGCTTTGGTCAACTCGACATCGGCGGCCTGCCAATGCCACTGTCGATCTACGGTCAAGTCGTCAACAACGACGATGCCAGCAACGATCAGGACATGGGCTGGTTGGCCGGTGTCAAGACCAACGTCTTCGGCTTCGGCGTGGACTACAACTATCGTGACGTACAGCGTAACGCCGTGGTCGGCGCCTTCACCGACTCTGACTTCGCCAACGGTTTCACCGGTTCGCGCGGCAGCAAGTTGAAAGTGAGCTACGAGATCGACAAGAACTTCGCCCTCGGCGCGACGTACTTCATGGCTGATTCCGACTACACCAACGCCACCCTGCGCGACTCGAAAATCAACACCCTGCAACTGGATGCCGAAGCCAAGTTCTGATCCCTGCTACACGGTTCGGGCAAGGACGCCCAAACTGCTTTTACAAACTCGCGCTGCTGTATCGGTCCCCATCATCCGTCCGATACCGCAGCGCGAGTTTTTTTATGCAAAAAAAAGATCGCAGCCTTCGCAGGCTGCGATCTTTTCATTTACCGCGACAACTCAACGCTTGCGCAGAATCACGCTACCAATCGAATAACCGGCGCCGAACGAGCTGAGCACCGCCAGCGAACCCGCCGCCAGATCATCCTGGTTCTTGTGAAACGCAATCACCGAGCCCGCAGAGCTGGTGTTGGCGTAGGTGTCGAGAATCACCGGGGCTTCTGCTTCGGTGGCTTCGCGGCCCAGCAGTTTCCTCACGATCAAGTGGTTCATGCTGAGGTTGGCCTGGTGCAGCCAGAAGCGCTTCACGTCGCCGACGTTGAGCTGGTTCTCTTCCAGGTGCGCACCGATCAGCTCGGCAACCATCGGGCAGACTTCCTTGAACACCTTGCGGCCTTCCTGCACGAACAGCTTGTCCTTGGCACCGATGCCCTCTTCCGCCGCGCGGTTGAGGAAGCCGAAGTTGTTGCGGATGTTGTTGGAGAACTTGGTCAGCAGCTTGGTGCTGACCACGTCGAACTGGTACTTGGACGTCGCCAGGTCCGCTCGCTCGATGATCACCGCAGTGGCCGCGTCGCCGAAGATGAAGTGGCTGTCACGGTCACGGAAGTTCAGGTGACCGGTGCAGACTTCCGGGTTGACCATCAGCACTGCCCGGGCCTGGCCCAGTTGCACGCTGTTGGCCGCCGCTTGAATGCCGAAGGTTGCCGAGGAGCAGGCCACGTTCATGTCGAAACCGAAACCCTGGATGCCCAGGGCTTCCTGGACTTCGATGGCGATGGCCGGGTAGGCGCGTTGCAGGTTGGAGCAGGCAACGATCACGCCGTCGATGTCGGCCGCGGTTTTGCCAGCACGCTGCAAGGCTTGCTCGGCGGCGCCGATGGCCATCTGGCAGAGGACCGACCACTCGTCGTTCGAGCGCTCCGGCAGACGTGGCGTCATGCGTTGCGGGTCGAGAATGCCGTCCTTGTCCATGACGAATCGGCTTTTGATACCGGAGGCTTTTTCGATAAACGCGGCGCTGGATTCGGTCAATGCCTCGACTTCGCCACGGGCGATGGCGTCGGCGTTGTCGGCGTTGAACTGCGCGACGTAAGCGTTGAAAGACTGCACCAGCTCTTCGTTGGAAATGCTGTTGGCCGGGGTGTACAGGCCGGTGCCGCTGATGACGACGTTATGCATGGTCGTTTCTCTAATCTGTTCAGGCAGAAAGCATTGGCACCGACGTACCAATACATAAAGGGTCTGTTCCCGTCACAGGAAGCAAACCTGGCATCGCTTTATTCCGAACCGCCCGAACCTGTGGAGGCTCAAAACCGCGGGGCCGGCGTTTATAGGCGCGAAGTTTGCCATAAACGTTGGGTTTTGGCCCCTTTTGCGAGTGCAACGGCACTACAGTTCAAGTAATGACAAACGGCAGATATCCAACCTGTAGGAGCACGGCTTGCCGGCGAAGGCGGCCTTGAACCTTGCATCGCACTCAAAGACGCCTTCGCCGGCAAGCCGTGCTCCTACAGGTTTTAGGGTTCGACCTGGGTCCATTGTTTGTTCAGACGTTTGTCGGAGATCGGCACCTTCGTCCCCAACTGTTGGGCGAACAGCGAAACCCGATACTCCTCCAGCCACCAGCGATACAGCTCAAGCTGCGGATCACGCTTGCCTTCCTGCGCGTGTTTGTTGGCGCGAGTCTGGTATTGAGCCCAGAGGCCGGACAACTCACCGCTCCAGACCCGATCCTTCTGCACCTGCGCAGCCAGCTTCTCGAAGCGCTGCTCGATGGCTTTCAGGTAACGCGGCAGTTCCTTGAGCCACTGCATCGGCGTTTCGCGGACGAAACCCGGATACACCAGATGACTGAGCTGCTGCTTGATGTCATTCAACGCCACGGCCTGCGCCAGATCGATCTTGCCCTTGAAGCGTTTTTGCAGGCCGTGCCAGAGCTTGAGAATTTCCAGGGTCAGCTTCGCCAGACGCTCGGCATGCTCGGTCCAGCCGCCGCGTTTGCGTTCGGCCAGCGCCGCCAATCCGGCGCCATCACGCGGCAACGGGTCTTCGCCGTCGAGGATGCAGCTGTCGAGACTGGCCAGCAGAATGTCTTCCACCAGACTGTCGACGCGGCCCATGTCGCGGTACATCAGGCCCAGCTCGGTCAGGCCCGGCAACTTGCCGCGCAGGAACTTCGCCGGTTCCGCCAGTTGTTGCATCAGCAGGCGCTGCAACGCGCGGCGATGCTGGAACTCGGCTTCGGCCGGCGTCGAGAACCGCCCTTCCTTGACCGTGCCGGCCTCTTCGACCAGCGCCGGATACACCGTCATCGACAACCCGGCGATCTTCTGTTGGGTCTTTTCCGCCACGGCGGCGAAGACTTTCGCCTCCACCGGTTGCTGACTTTTCGCCGTTTGCGGGACGGCCAATGCCGCCTGGCTGGCTTCAGCGAATCGCGCGGTGAGTTCCGCCAGATCTCGTCCTTCGCCGAGGAACTTGCCCTGGCCATCGACGATTTCCAGGTTCATCCGCAGGTGATTTTCGACCTGCTGCGCCGCTTCGGCCCACGCTTCATCGCTGACCCGCGCACCGGTCATGCGCAGCAACTCGCGACCCAATGCCTGAGGCAACGAACTCTCGGCAAAGGTCATGCGCTGCAACGCCGCTTTGACGAAGTCCGGCACCGGCACGAAATTCTTGCGCAACGCCTTGGGCAGGTTGCGCACCAAGGCAATGCACTTGGCCTCGATCACGCCGGGCACCAGCCACTCCAGACGTTCCGGCGGCAGCATCGGCAACAGCGGTGCCGGCACGCGCAGGGTCACGCCGTCACGCGGGTGGTTCGGTTCGAAATGGTAACTGAGTGCCAGTTCCAGATCGCCGATGTGCAAGGTGTCCGGGTAATGCAGCGCGGTGACTTCACTGGCCTCACGGGCCAACACGTCTTCTTCGCGCATGATCAGCAGCTGCGGATCTTTCTGGCTGTTAATCCGGTACCAGCTGTCGAAGGTCGCGGTCTGGTGAATCTCCGCCGGCAGTCGCGCATCGTAGAAGGCGAACAGGGTTTCTTCGTCGGCCAGAATGTCGCGACGGCGAGCCTTGGCTTCCAGCTCGTCGAGCTGTTCCAGCAGTTGCTGGTTGGCGGTCAGGCACTTGGCTTTGGATTGAATCTCGCCGCGCACCAGGCCTTCGCGAATGAAAAACTCACGGGACACCACCGGATCGATCGGCCCGTAATGCACCGGCCGGCGACCGACCACGATCAGCCCGAACAAGGTGATCTGCTCGAACGCCACGACCTGCCCGCGCTTCTTCTCCCAATGGGGTTCGAAGTGGTTTTTCTTGATCAGGTGCCCGGCGAGCGGCTCGATCCAGTCGGCGTCGATCTTGGCGACCATGCGCGCGTAGAGCTTGGTGGTTTCCACCAGTTCGGCGGTCATCAGCCATTGCGGGCGCTTTTTGCCAAGGCCCGATGACGGGTGAATCCAGAAGCGCCGCTGCCGGGCACCGAGGTAATCGCCTTCATCGGTTTTCTGCCCGATCTGGCTGAGCAGGCCCGAGAGCACGGCTTTGTGCAGCTTGGGGTAATCCGCCGGCTCTTTGTTCAGGCTCAACTGCATGTCGCGGCAGATCAAACTCAACTGACGGTGCGAGTCGCGCCACTCGCGCAACCGCAGGTAGTTGAGGAAATTCTTGCGGCACCAGTTACGCAGCGGACTGGCCGTCAGCGCCTGGCGTTGCTCTTCAAAACCACGCCACAGATTGACCAGCCCGGCGAAGTCCGAGTCCACGTCTTTCCATTGCGCATGCGCCTGATCCGCCGCTTGCTGACGTTCCGGCGGACGCTCGCGCGGGTCTTGAATCGACATCGCACTGGCGACGATCAGCACTTCCTGCAAGCTGCCGAGTTTCGCCGCTTCGAGCAGCATGCGGCCCATGCGCGGGTCCACCGGCAGGCGCGCCAATTGGCGCCCCAGCGGGGTCAGCTGGCTGTTGCGGTCCACCGCCGACAGCTCTTGCAGCAGGTTGAAACCGTCGCTGATGGCCTTGCCATCGGGTGGCTCGATAAACGGGAAATCGGTGATCTCGCCGAGGCGCAGATGCAGCATCTGCAAAATCACCGCCGCGAGGTTGGTCCGCAGGATTTCCGGGTCGGTAAATTCCGGGCGACCGATGAAGTCTTCTTCGCTGAACAACCGTACGCAAATGCCTGGCTCAACCCGACCGCATCGACCTTTACGCTGGTTGGCGCTGGCCTGGGAAATCGCTTCGATGGGCAGGCGCTGGACCTTGGCGCGGTAGCTGTAGCGGCTGATGCGCGCGGTGCCGCTGTCGATCACGTAACGAATGCCCGGCACGGTCAGCGACGTTTCGGCGACGTTGGTCGCCAGCACCACGCGACGCCCCGGGTGTGACTGGAAAATCCGCTGCTGTTCGGCCGGCGACAAGCGTGCGTACAACGGCAGGATTTCGGTGTGCTTGAGTTGCGCCTTGCGCAGCATGTCCGCGGCGTCGCGAATCTCGCGCTCGCCGGGCAAGAACACCAGCACATCGCCAGGGCTCTTGCGCTCGCTGCGCTCGAACGCGGCGATTTCATCGAGGGTGGCGAGGATCGCCTGATCCACGGTCAGGTCATCCTCGACGCGGTTGCCCTCTTCATCCTGTTCCAGGGTCAGCGGGCGATACCAGGTTTCCACCGGGAAGGTGCGACCGGAGACCTCAACGATGGGCGCATCGTCAAAGTGCTTGGAGAAACGCTCCAGGTCGATGGTCGCCGAGGTGATGATGACCTTCAGGTCCGGACGACGGGGCAGCAGGGTTTTCAGGTAACCGAGCAGGAAGTCGATGTTGAGGCTGCGTTCGTGGGCTTCGTCAACGATGATCGTGTCGTAGCGTTCGAGGTAGCGGTCGTTCTGGGTTTCCGCCAGCAGGATGCCGTCGGTCATCAGTTTGATCAGCGTATTGGAATCGCTCTGATCCTCGAACCGCACCTGATAGCCGACCAGCGCGCCCAATGGCGTCGCCAGTTCTTCGGCAACCCGGCTCGCCACGCTGCGCGCCGCGATTCGACGCGGCTGGGTGTGGCCGATCAGGCCATGCTGGCCGCGACCGATTTCCAGGCAGATCTTCGGCAACTGGGTGGTTTTGCCCGAGCCGGTTTCACCGGCGATGATCAGCACCTGATGCTTGAGCAGCGCTTCCTTGATTTCATCGCGCTTGGCGGCGATGGGCAGGCTGTCGTCGTAACGAATCACCGGCAGGCTGGCGCGTCGCGCCAACACCTGATCACAGGATGCCTGCATGCGCGCCACCCACTGGGCCAGCTTGGCTTCGTCGGGTTTCTTGCGCAGCTCAAGCAACTGCCGACGCAGCCGGTGGCGGTCGGCGAGCATGGCGTGATCGAGGTTTTTCAGCAGTTTGTCGAGTGAAGGCGATTCGTCAGTCATCAGGTACGCAATAAGTCGTCTAGTGGCGCAGGGGGCGGATTGTCGCAGATTTTACGGCCGCTGCGCGGCCGAATCGCGAGCAGGCTCGCTCCCACACTGGATCTGCAGCGACCACAAAATCGGGGCACCGCGGTCAAATGTGGGAGCGAGCCTGCTCGCGATTCGATTGCGCAGCAATCGCAGAGAACTACTCGGTATCCATACCCTTGCGCCGATACGGGAACACGTCGATCACCTTGCCCGCACGAATCGCCTCTTGCAGGCTTTTCCAGTAATCGGCGTTGTACAACTCGCCGTGCAACTGATCGAACAAGCGCCGCTGCGCGGAATCGGCAAACAGAAACGGCGGGAACTCCTCGGGGAACACATCCAGCGGCCCGATCGAATACCACGGCTCGGACGCCATTTCGTCTTCCGGCGTGCGCGGTTGCGGGATGTGGCGGAAGTTGGCTTCGGTCAGGAAGCAGATCTCGTCGTAGTCATAAAACACCACGCGACCGTGACGGGTGACGCCGAAGTTTTTCAGCAGCATGTCGCCGGGGAAAATGTTCGCCGCCGCCAGTTGCTTGATCGCCAGGCCGTAATCTTCCAGCGCGTCGTGCACCTGCGCCTCGTTGGCGTTTTCCAGGTACAGGTTCAACGGCGTCATCCGCCGCTCGGTCCAGCAGTGGCGGATCAATACGGTGTCGCCTTCCACCGACACGGTAGACGCCGCCACGTCCAGCAATTCTTCCAGACACGCCGGCTCGAACTTGCTCAACGGAAAACGGAAATCGGCGAATTCCTGGGTATCGGCCATGCGCCCAACGCGGTCGACGCTTTTCACCAGCCGGTACTTCTCGATCACCGTCGCACGGTCGACGTTTTTCGACGGCGAGAAACGGTCCTTGATGATTTTGAACACGGTGTTGAAACCCGGCAGCGTGAACACGCTCATCACCATGCCGCGCACGCCGGGGGCCATGATGAACTGGTCGTCGGTTCTGGCCAGGTGGTTGATCAGCGCCCGGTAGAACTCCGACTTGCCGTGTTTGTAGAAACCGATCGAGGTGTACAGCTCGGCGATGTGCTTGCCCGGCAGGATCCGCCGCAGAAAACCGATGAACTCCGCCGGCACCGGCACATCGACCATGAAGTAGGAACGGGTGAACGAGAAGATGATCGACACATCGGCTTCGTCGGTGATCAACGCATCGATCTGGATGCCGCGGCCCTCAAGGTGCAGCAGCGGAATCGCCAGCGGCCATTGCTCATCGGTGGTGTAGATGCGCCCGACCAGGTAAGCGCCCTTGTTACGGTACAGCACCGAGGAAAACAGCTCGACGCTCAGCTCGGGATCCTTGCACACCCAGTCCGGCAGGTTCTCGCGCAGCTGTGCTTCGAGGCGGCGCAGATCGCCCGCGAGGTCGGCGTAATCCTCGCTGAAACGGTAGTCGGCAAAAATGCTCGCCAACATGCCCGACAACTGGCCTTGAGGTTTGTAGGTGCGGGTTTGCGCGGCACGGGCCCGGCGCAGGCTTGGCCGGGTGGTGTGGATGAACATGCAGCCGTCGCTGATCAGGTCGTGGCTGAACAGCCCGCAGAAGATCGAGTTGTACCAGGTCTCGGACAGCTCATCGTCGAAGCGCAGGTCGATCAGGCTGATGTAGGCGCTTTTGACCAGTGGCCAGCAGCTGACATCCAGCGTATCGGCGTCAAACGCGATGCGCAGCCGGTCCACCGTTTCGCTGACTTTATCTTCGTAGAGGTTGATCCGCGCCGCCGAGGCGATTTGCGTTTCCTGCCATTGGGCTTGCTCGAAACGCGCCCGGGCACCGTCGGTGATCTGCCGGAAATGCTCGCGGTAATCGTCAAAGCCATCGAGGATCATTCGGGCGATGTCGGCGGCTGGCCATTGCTGCGGCATGGTGAGACCTCTACGGGAATTCGGAAGGCCTGAGCTTAGCCAGTGAACCGGGTGCAGGAGAAGCCTAATTTCGGTCCGAAAACGAATGAATCGCTCATGGGCGCAGTTTTTTCAGACTTTTTTTAATCGACCGTTCGGTCAGTAAACGACCTCAAAAGTCACTCTCCATCCACTTAATCGATTCATCTACAACCCTCTGATTATCAGGCGTACGGATCCAATCCACGGTCAGGCAAATGTCAGCCGCCAGGTTTTCTGCTTTTTCCTGAAAGCCTGCCCGCCTGAAAAGTGCTCTCGAACTGGTCTTACCAAGATAATGGCACTTTGATATACACCCCGCGTTCACCCGCCTAAAAACAAGATCCTCGGTCCACGAGGACTACCTCTCAAAATGCCCAAGGAGCACATAAGATGCCTATAAGGAACATGCGCATAGGTTTGCGCGCGAGCTTGAGTTTTGCTGTGCTGGCCAGCCTGCTGGTGCTGGTCGGGCTGTTCGGCCTGGGTCAGATGGCGACCCTGCGCGAGAGTGCATCGGTCATCGAGGAATCGTGGATGCCGAGCATCGAGAGCATCCATGACAGCGCGTCCAACATCGCCACCATCCGCCTGGAATCGTTGCGGTTGATCGCCAACAGCCAGAGCGCTGTGCGGGAAAGGAGCAAAGGCATCCTCAACGTGCAACGCCAGGAATTGCAAAAACGCCTCAACGACCACAAGACGCTGCTGTCCAGCGACCAGGAACGGGCCATGCTCGACAGCCTGAATGCCGCCGTCGCGAAGTACCTGGCCATCCTCGACCAGATCCTCGCGCAGATCGATGCCGGCCAGGATGAACAGGCCTACGCCCGCCTCAACAGTGAACTGGCCCCGCAGGGCATCGTGCTGGATAAATCCCTGGAATCGATGATCAGTTTCAATCAGCAAGGCGCCGATACCGCTGCGGACGCCGCCGCGTTGATGTACCAGCGTGCGCAATGGATCGTCGGCACGATCATCGTGATTGCGCTGCTTGCCACGCTGCTGTTGGCCTGGCTGTTGACGCGCAGCATCACCACGCCGATCAATCAGGCGCTGCAGGTCGCACGCCGGATTGCCGCGGGCGACCTCAGCGGACAGATTGCCAGCCACGGCAAGGACGAAGCCGCGCAATTGCTCAACGCCCTCGCCGACATGCAAGGCAACCTGCGCACGACCATTCGCGGCATCAGCGACTCGGCGCGCCAACTGGCATCGGCAGCCGAGGAAATGAGTTCGGTGATGGAGGAAAGCACTCGCGGCCTGCAGCAGCAGAACGACCAGATCGAGATGGCCGCCACCGCCGTCACCGAGATGAGCACTGCGGTGGACGAAGTCGCCGCGAATGCCGTGTCCAGCGCCGAAGCCTCTCAGGCGTCGAACGAGGACAGCAAGCACGGCCACGTGCAGGTCACTGAAACCATCACCGCGATTCAGGGGCTGGTCAGCGAAGTGCTCGGCGCCTCGGAACGGGCCGAGGGCCTGGCGGTTCAGGCGCAGGACATCAGCAAAGTGCTGGAAGTGATTCGCGGCATCGCCGGGCAGACCAACCTGTTGGCGCTCAATGCGGCCATCGAAGCCGCACGCGCCGGTGAGGCCGGGCGCGGGTTTGCCGTAGTGGCCGATGAAGTGCGTTCGCTGGCGCAACGCACCCAGAACTCCACCGAAGAAATCGAGCTGATGATCAACAACATTCAGCACGGCACCGGGGCCACGGTGAGCGCGCTGCAAAGCAGTGCCGAACACGCCAGCCAGACCTTGCGCCGGGCCAACAGTGCCGGCAGCGCCCTGGAGAAAATCACCGCATCGATCTCGCAGATCAACGAACGCAACCTGGTCATCGCCAGCGCCGCCGAACAGCAAGCGCTGGTGGCCCGGGAAGTCGATCAGAACCTGGTGACCATTCGCGATCTCTCGACCCAGACCGCCGCCGGCGCCACCCAGACTTCAGCCGCCAGTCAGGAACTGTCGCGGCTGGCAATCGACCTCAACGGTCTGGTGACACGTTTCATAATTTGATGCCGGTTTTTCGGTTGCCATAGGCAAGGCTCTCGGCAACACTCTCGTCCCCATCAAGGAAGGAGTGCACCGTGAGCCCTGTCGATATCGTTCGTTTACTGTCGCTGGCGGCCATCTGGGGCGCGAGTTTCCTGTTCATGCGCATCATCGCCCCAGTGATTGGCAGCATCCCCACGGCGTTTTTCCGCGTGTCGATTGCGGCAGTCGGGTTGCTGGTGATTGTCGGGTTGATGCGCATCAGCTGGGATTTCAAGGGCAAGCTCAAAACCGTGATGCTGCTCGGGGTGATCAACTCCGGGATTCCGGCGACCCTCTATTCAGTGGCTGCCCAGGTGCTGCCCGCCGGTTACTCGGCAATCTTCAACGCCACCACGCCACTGATGGGCGTGTTGATCGGCGGCCTGTTCTTCAGTGAGCGGCTCACTGCCGCCAAGCTCGGCGGGGTGTTTCTCGGTTTGTTCGGTGTTGGCGTGCTGACCCGTGCCGGCCCGGTGGCCTTCGACCTGCAACTGCTGATGGGCGCCCTCGCCTGCCTGCTCGCCACCACCTGTTACGGTTTTGCCGGGTTCCTCGCCCGCCGCTGGCTCGATCAGGCCGGCGGGCTCGACAGTCGTCTTTCGGCACTGGGCAGCATGCTCGGGGCGACCTTGTTCCTGCTGCCGCTGTTCGGCTACAGCGTGATCAGCCAGCCACCGGCGAGCTGGGGCGGCTGGAGCGTGTGGCTGTCGTTGCTGGGGCTGGGCCTGGGGTGCACGGCGTTTGCGTACATCATTTACTTCCGCCTGCTCAGCTCGATCGGGCCTTTGAAATCGATGACAACGACGTTCCTGATTCCGCCGTTCGGGGTGTTGTGGGGGGCGTTGCTGCTGGATGAGCCGTTGTCGATGGCGCATGTGTATGGCGGGGTGTTGATTGCGGCGGCGTTGTGGTTGGTGTTGAAGCCTTCGGTGATGAAGGTCGCCGAGGTGACCGCCAAATAGAGTTGTGGTGCTGCTGATGACGCCTTCGCGGGCAAGCCTCGCTCCTACGGGTTTTGTGCAGGACCTGTAGGAGCGAGGCTTGCCCGCGAAGGCGATCGCCAGTGCACTACAAGGCTAACTGACTCTCTTCGCCATCCACCAACCGCCGAATCCCCAGCGGATTCGCGTTCTGCAACGCCTCGGGCAACAACGCATCCGGGTAATTCTGGAAGCACACCGGCCGCAGGAATCGATCAATCGCCAGCGTCCCCACCGACGTCCCGCGAGAATCCGACGTCGCCGGATACGGCCCGCCATGCACCATCGCCTCGCAGACTTCGACCCCGGTCGGATAGCCGTTGAGCAAGATCCGCCCGACTTTTTCCTGTAGCAATTGCGCCAGCCAGCGGTATTCCAGCAGCTCTTCGGCCTCGCCGATCAGCGTCGCCGTCAATTGCCCGCGCAGGCCATGCAGCGCCGCCGCGAGCTGCGCCCGATCTTCGACTTCGATGACGATGGTAGTCGGCCCGAACACTTCTTCCTGAAGCAACTCATCGCCCTTGAGCAGCAGGCTGACATCGGCCTTGAACACCTGCGGTTGCGCCTGATTGCCCTGCTGCGGTTTGCCCGCCAGGTGCGTCAGCCCCGGATGTTCGTGCAATTCCCCAAGGCCTTGGCTGTAGCTGACCAGTGCGCCGGCGTTGAGCATGGTTTGTGCCGGCTGCTCGTTCATGTTGGCGCAGAACTGTTGAAGGAAAGCGCTGAACTGTGGCGAACGCAAACCGATGACCAAACCCGGATTGGTGCAGAACTGCCCGCAACCCAAGGTCACCGAACCGGCCAGTTGCGCCGCGATCTGCTCGCCCCGCACGGCGAGGGCTTCGGGCAACAGGAACACTGGGTTGATGCTCGACATTTCGGCGAACACCGGGATCGGTTGCGGCCGGGTCGCGGCCATGTGGCTCAGGGCATTGCCACCCTTGAGCGAACCGGTGAAGCCCACGGCCTGAATGGCCGGGTGCTTGACCAGCCACTCACCAACGCCACCGCCATAAATCATGTTGAACACACCGGCCGGCATGCCCGTGCGTTCGGCGGCGCGGATGATTGCATCTGCAACCCGTTCGGCGGTCGCCATGTGTCCGCTGTGCGCCTTGAATACCACCGGGCAACCGGCGGCCAGTGCCGAAGCGGTATCGCCACCCGCAGTGGAAAAAGCGAGCGGAAAGTTGCTGGCGCCAAACACCGCCACCGGACCGATGGCGATGCGGTACTGGCGCAGATCCGGGCGTGGCAACGGCTGACGATCCGGCAAGGCCCGATCGATCCGCGCACCGTAGAAATCACCGCGCCGCAGGACCTTGGCGAACAGACGCATCTGGCCGCTGGTGCGCCCACGCTCGCCCTGGATACGCCCGGCCGGCAGTGCCGTTTCCCGGCAGACCGTGGCGACGAAGTCATCGCCCAGCGCATCGATTTCATCGGCGATGGCGTCGAGGAACGCCGCGCGTTTTTCCGCGCTCAGGTTGCGGTAGATCGGGTACGCCGCAGCGGCGGCTTTGGCGGCGGCATCCACTTCGGCTTCAGTCGCCTGGAAGAAGGTGCCGGGCAGCGGCTCGCCGGTTGTGGCGTCGAGGCTTTGCAGTTGCAACGTGCCGTTGGCGCTGCGCTGTCCGCCGATGTAGTTGTGTCCAAGTAACGTGGTCATGAGGTAATTCCTGATCAATTAGCACGGACCTGTAGGAGCCGGCTTGCTGGCGATAGCGTCTGTCCGGCCAAAACATACGTTGAATGACACACCGCCATCGCCAGCAAGCCGGCTCCTACACTGGCTTTTAGAGCGCGCGAATCTGGCCGATGGCCAACGGCTGGGCGCTTTCGCCGATGCCGTTTTCCAACGGTGCGCCAAACGCGTCGAGGCTGATCTGGAAGCGATCCCCCGGCCGGGTTTTCACGCCGTCGGCAAACGACAGCGTCGCAGTGCCGAAGTAATGCACGTGGACATCGCCCGGACGCAAAAACTGCGCGTATTTGAAGTGATGGAATTCGAGGTTGGCGAGGCTGTGGCACATGTTGTCTTCGCCGCTGAGAAACTCTTTTTCCCAGAGGGTTTCGCCGTTGCGGATGATGCGGCTGGTGCCCGCCAGGTGTTTAGGCAATTCACCGACGCGCAGCTCCGGACCATAGGCGCAGAAACGCAGTTTCGAGTGCGCGAGGTACAGGTAATTGCGGCGTTCCATGACATGGTCGGAGAACTCGTTACCCAGCGCATAACCGACGCGATACGGCAGGCCGTCATCGCCAATCACATACAGACCGGTCAGCTCCGGCTCTTCACCGGCATCTTCGGCAAACGGCGGCACCGGGAAATCCGCGCCGGGGCGCACAACGATGCTGCCGTCGCCCTTGTAGAACCATTCCGGCTGCGCGCCAACCTGTCCGGCGGCGGGTTTGCCACCTTCCAGGCCCCACTTGAAAATGCGCATGGTGTCGGTCATGCCGGCTTCAACGGCGCCATCCTGCTGGTGCATTTTGTCCCGCGCCGAGGCGCTGCCGAGGTGAGTCAGGCCGGTGCCGCTGATCAGGCAGTGCGCCGGGTCTTCGTGATCCAGCGGCGGCAGGACGTTGCCCTGCTGCAACAGTTGCGCGTAATCCGGGCCCGCCTCGGTGCCGCGTTGGGCCACTTCTTCTTGCAGGCTGCGTTGGGCGCGGATCGCCGCGAGAGCCAGTTCACGGGTGCTGCGGGTGCCTTTGAGCACCTGGACCTGCGAACCTTCGACGACGCCGACCTGACGCTCACCGGCAGTGTTTTCAAATTGAATCAGGCGCATGTCGGCCCTCCAGAAAGTCGTGAATGGCGCCGCTCACGAGCGGCGCCTCAAGGTCACTCGATGATGTTGAAGTCGCTCAGGTACTCATCGGAGATTTCCAGGCCCAGGCCCGGCTTGTTGTCGTCGAGCTGGATGTAGCCGTTGACCGGTTGCGGCTCGCCCTTGAACACGTAGTAGAAGAGTTCGTTGCCGACCTCGACATCGAAGACCGGGAAGAACTCGGCCATCGGTGAGGCGGTGGTGGACATGGTCAGGTGATAGTTGTGCATCTGCCCCGCGTGCGGAATCACCGGCACCGACCAGGCTTCGGCCATGGCGTTGATCTTGCGCGCGGCGGTGATGCCGCCCACACGGTTGGTGTCGTACTGGATCACGTCGACGGCGCGGCGTTCCAGCAGGTCTTTGAAGCCGTAGGAGGTGAATTCGTGCTCGCCGCCGGAGATCGGCATGATCCCCATTTTTTTCAGCTCGATGTAGCCTTCGATGTCGTCGGCGATCACCGGCTCTTCGAGCCAGCGCGGTTCGAATTCGGCGAGTTTCGGCAACATGCGGCGTGCGTATTCCAGGGTCCAGCCCATGTAGCATTCGAGCATGATGTCGATGTCCGGGCCGGCCAGTTCACGCAGTGCGCGCACTTGTTCGATGTTTTTGCGCATGCCCGCCGGGCCATCTTTCGGGCCGTAGCCGAAACGCATTTTCAGCGCGGTGAACCCCTGGTTCAGATAGCCCTGGGCCTCTTCGAGGAACAGGTCGAGGTTGTCGTTGGCGTAGAGCTTGGAGGCGTAGGTCCAGATCTTTTCCTTGGTGCGGCCACCGAGCAACTTGAACACCGGTTTGTTGACCGCTTTGCCCATGATGTCCCAGATCGCGATGTCGATTGCCGAGATCGCCGCCATGCCGATGCCTTTACGGCCCCAGGCGTGGCTCTGGCGGTACATCTTCTGCCAGATGTATTCGTTGTCGAACGGGTCTTCACCAATCGCAATCGGCGCCAGGTAGGTGTCGATGATTTCCTTGGCAACGCGTGGCGCCAGGGCGCAGTTACCGATGCCGACGAGACCGGTGTCGGTCTCGACTTCCACCACCAGCCAGCCGTGGAAACGGAACGAACCCATGGCGTCGCCACGTTCGAACAGGATGTCGCTGGCGTTGGTGCAGAAGTGCGCTTGTGGTGGGACGACTTTGCCTTTCCACTCGAAAACGCGGGTACGGATTGCTTTGATTTTCATGAATTCAATTCCTTGCTAACGCTTGGGTAGTGATCAGCCAACCTGAGCCGGTGTGAGCTGCGAGGGGGATTTAGGGGTGTGGGTGCTGCGAAGTCGGGACAACAGGACGGCGCCGACAATGCCGACCAGGGCCAGGGCGAACATGCCGGCGCGGGGGTCGGCGAAGCTGGTTTCCATCACGGTTTTCAGGTTCGGTGCGACGAAGCCGCCGAGGTTGCCGATGGAGTTGATCAGGGCAATCCCGCCGGCTGCGGCGGCACCGCTGAGGTAGCTGGTGGGAATGGTCCAGAACAGTGGCTGCACCGAGACGAAACCGGCAGCGGCGAAACAGAAGGCGATGACCACCGGTACCATGCTGGTGCCCAGCGCCGAGGCGGCGATGCCGAGCGCGGCCATGGTCAGCATGCACACAGCGAGGCGACGATGTTGCCCGGTGCGGTCGGCGTAGCGAGTGACGAGACGGGTCACGACCAGGGCGCAGATCCACGGTATCGCGGTGATCAGGCCGACGTTGAGGCCGACGTGGCCGTCGAGCAGCCCGGCGATGCGCGTCGGCAGGTAAAACACCACGCCGTACACGCTCATCTGAATGGTGAAATACGCCAGGCAGAATTGCAGCACCCGAGGGTTGCGCAGCGCACTGAGAAAACCATGGGGGCTGCTGTCTTTTTTCTTCGCGTCTTCTTCGCTGAGCGCGGTTTGCAGCGCCTGCTTTTCATCGACGCTCAACCACGTGGCATCGGCCGGACGGTTGACCAGATAGAAGTACGCAGCGATGCCAACCACCGACGCCATCAGCCCTTCGACGACGAACAACCATTGCCAGTTGGTCAGGCCGAACACGCCGTGGAAGTCCAGCAACCAGCCCGACAGCGGGCTGCCCAGCACCAGCGCCAGGGGCAAGCCGAAATAGAACAGACCGAGCGCCTGGCCACGGCTTTGTGCCGGGAACCAGTAGGTGAGGTAAAGGATGATCCCAGGGAAGAAGCCGGCTTCGGCGACACCCAGCAGGAAGCGCAGGACGTAAAAGGTTTCGGCGTTGTGGGCGAACATCATTGCCGCCGACACCAGGCCCCAGGTGACCATGATCCGGCACAGCCAGACCTTCGCGCCGAGGCGGTGCAGCATGTAGTTGCTCGGCACTTCGAAGAACGCGTAGCCGATGAAGAAGATGCTCGCGCCGAACGCGAACGCGGCATCGCCCAAACCGGTGTCGGCCTGCAGCGCGGCCTTGGCGAAGCCGACGTTGGAGCGATCTATGAAGGCGAGGATGTACATCAGGATCAGAAACGGCAGCAGACGCAGCCGGCTTTTGGAGATGGCACTGGACAGAGCCAGGGCGAAATCTGGACGAGTCATGTGAAGGTTCCTTTGCTGCCGGTATGTGCCTTGCGGAAGTGACAAGGCGGGCTTTTTGTAGTTGTTGAATCGTGCGATCGAGGCGGCTCGGGTGGCCGGCTCTGGTCATTCGATGGAGCGACTTTAGCCAGCGCACAGGGCGGCGGATAATCACTTATGCACATCCATCGATAACCTGGGGTGATAGGTAAGTGCGGTTATTGCCTAGATCGAGTTATCAGGCGCCCCCCCAAAAACAACTGTGGGAGCGAGCCTGCTCGCGAAGGCGATCTGGCAGGCACATTGCGGTGACTGATAGAGCGCTATCGCGAGCAGGCTCGCTCCCACATGGGTTTTGAATGGATCACAACATCGCGCAACACCACCGGGCTTGCCCGCGATAGCGGTCTCACAGTCACTGCCAGCGTGTCTGTACTCCCGTCATCGCGGGGAATCCCCCACAGGAAAATGCGGCGGGTCAGTAGTGGTTGGTGCCCATGCGGCAGGCGATTTCGAACGCCTGGCGGATCGCGCCGGGGTTGGCTTTGCCTTGACCGGCGATATCAAACGCGGTGCCATGGGCCGGTGTGGTGATGGGGATCGGCAAGCCGCCCTGCACCGTCACCCCACGGGAGAAGCCCATCAACTTGATCGCGATCTGTCCCTGGTCGTGGTACATCGTCACCACCGCGTCAAAGGCGCTCGCATCGCCCTGCACCTTGAGGAAAATCGTGTCGCCCGGGTACGGACCTTCGGCCGCAATCCCCAACGCCTGCGCCGAACGTACGGCCGGGCCGATGATGTCCAGTTCTTCGCGACCGAACGAGCCGTTGTCGCCGTTGTGCGGGTTCAGACCGCACACGCCGATGCGCGGTTTCGCCAGGCCGTTGCGCTTGAGCGCGGTGTCGATCAGCTGGATCGCTTCCACCACCCGCGCTTGCGTCAGCATGCCCGGCACCTCGGCCAAGGCCACATGCGAGGTCACCCGCGACGTCCAGAGGTTGTCGAGCACGTTGAATTCGCAGAACGGCCCGTGGAAATCCAGCAGCTCGGCGAACCAGTGCAACTCGTCGTTGTGGGCCATGCCGGCCATGTGCAGCGAGGTCTTGTTCAGCGGCCCGAACAGCACCGCACCCGTGGTGCCGGCCTCGGTGAGGCGCAGGGCTTTTTCCAGAGTGTCGAGGCTGTAGCGGCCACCAATGACGCTGGCTTCACTGCGCGGGAATTCGCCGATGGTGTCGCCGCGAAAGTCATAGAACAACGGCGTGTCATCGACAAATGACAGCTGATCCAGCGACTCGACGCGACGGTACGGAAATTCCACCCCGGCGATGCGCATGCCGCGCCGCATTTCCGCCTCGTCGGCAATCAGGATCACGTTGGCCTGGCTGCGAACCTGAGGCTCCGCGAGCAGGCGTGCGATCAGTTCCGGGCCGATGCCCGCCGGGTCGCCCAGGACCATGGCGATGGTTGTCTTGCTCATGCTTCACTCCTCAATGGTTCGGGCCATGTACGGTCAATGGCGCTAGGCTCGCAGCGATAAACCCGCTGCGCGTTGCTGTAGAACAGGCGCTCCTGATCCGCCCATGGCAGGTCAGCAACGATGGATTTGAAACCGCTGTAGATGTCGTCGAACGAGCCGCACAGGCTGTCCACCGGAAAGTTGCTGGCGAACATCACGCGGTCGGTGCCGAACATGGCGATCACTTCGCGCACGATCCAGGCATTGTCTTTGGCGCGCCACGCCTGCCCTTTCAGGCCCAGGCCGGAAACCTTCACCTGTACGTTCGGCCATTCGGCCAGTCGTGCCATCGCCAGACGCCACCCCGCCAGGCCTTCGGCGCTGCGGTCATTGGGCAACCCGGCGTGGTTGAGAATCAGCGTGGTGCCGGGAAAGTCCCGGGCCAGCCGTTCGGCTTCGTAGAGGTTCCACCAGGGTGTCTGCAAATCGAAATGCAGCCCCAGCCCTTGCAGCGCGGCGTAACTGCGACGCCAGTGTTCATCGCTCATCAGGCTGCGCAGATGGCCCACCTGCGCCGTCGAAGTCGGGCCACCGGGTTTGTGGCGCACGCTGCGTACGCACTTGAAACTCGCCTGCTCGGTGAGCACCGCGATGGCGTCCGGATGATCGAGCCAGGCCTGCGCGACGATTGCATTCGGTACGCCGTAACGCGCCGCCAAACCTTCAATGAATCGGGTTTCGCCAATCGGATCTTGCGGGTCCCATTCGGTCTCGATGTACACCGTTTGCACGACGTTATGCGGCCCGGCATCGGCGAAGTAATCGTCGGGAAAATAGCGCCGCTTGATCGCGCTGTAGTCGCCGTAGCGAAACGGGATCCTGGCTTCAGGCGCGAGCCACGGATGGTGATTGATCGTCGGGTCCCAGAAGTGGTGATGGGCGTCGATGATCGGCCCCGTATACAACTCAGTCATGGCGCACCTCGTCGAGGCTGATGAACAGCGTGGCAAAAACGAAGACCGCCGAACACGCCGCAAAGAACCCCAGCACCGGCGCGAATCCACCGGCCATTTGCAGGATCACGCCGACCAGGATCGGCACCGCAATCCCGCCCGTGCTGCCGGCCATGTTCATCACGCCGCCGATCAGGCCGACCCGCGCCGGCGCCGCCAGCAATGCCGGGAAGCTCCAGTAGAGGCTGCCCCACATCAGGAAAAACGCAGTCATGGCCAACAACGCCACGGCGGCAAAAGGGTTAGTCAGGGTCGGCAACAACAGAAACGCGCCGAGGGCCACCAGACCGGAAAACGCCAGCAGGCTCTTGACCGCCACACCGCGACTGACGCCTTTGCGGATCAGCCCGTCGCAGAGGAAACCACCGGTCAACGAGCCAAGCGCACCGCAGACGAAAATCACGAACGTCGCCGCGCCAATGCCCTTGATATCGAAACCGCGAGCCTGCGCCAGATAACTCGGGCCCCAGGTCAGCAAGCCGAAATACACCATCGCCCAACTGGCGCGACCGATCAGCAAACCGCTCAGGGAACGCGCCGCGATGCCCAGGCCCTTGACCGGCACTCGCGCCGCTTCGGCTGCTGGCGTGGCGCGTCCGGCGTTGATCTTCTCGAGCTCTTCGGCATTCACTTGCGGGTGGCTGGCCGGGTCATCACGCAGATACCGCCGCGCCAGCCACGCCAGTACCAGCGTCGCGATACCGGCGATCACGAACGCCAGGCGCCATGAGTCCAGCGACGCGATCAGATAAGCAATGATTAGCCCGCCCAACGCCACGCCCAACGGACTGCCGCTGTCCATCAGCACCGCGCCGCGACTGCGCTCGCTTGGCGCCAGCCACAACGAAATCAGCTTGCCACCCGACGGGAACAACGGCGCCTCGGCGGCACCGAGTGCAACGCGGGCGAACAACAATGACAAGCCGCCCGTGGCAAATGCCGCCAACACTTGAAACGTCCCCCACAACCCGGTGGACCAACTGATGACCCGGTGCGGGCCGAAGCGGTCGATCATCCAGCCGCCGGGTATCTGCAACAGCGCATAGGCCCAGAAGAAGCTGCTGAGGATCAGGCCTTGCATGCTCGGCGACAGGGAAAACTCATGGGCGATGGTCGGCATCGCAATGGACAGCGACACCCGGTCGATGAGGTTGACCATGGTCAACGCGAAGATGATCGCGAAGATCCGCCAGCGCACATTGCTGGCCTTGGTGGTGCCGGTCAGCGGTGTGGCCGCTGCGGCGGGTTGGGCAACTGCGCCGGGCAATTGCAGGGAAGCACTGGGACGAGCCATGGTGCGTACCTCGAATTTATTATTTTTGTGAAGTTGCAAACACCGACCTTGTAGGAGCCGGCTTGCTGGCGATTGCGGTGTATCAGTCAACATTGATAGCGCCTGACCCACCGCAATCGCCAGCAAGCCGGCTCCTACAGTGATGGAGGTGCATCAATCGATATTGATGGCGCCTGACATTCCGCTATCGCCGGCAAGCCGGCTCCTACAGGGTTCGCGTTTTGCCGCGTTTTCACGGCATTGGTGAGCACTATCGAAGGCTCACTGATAACCGTCTAATCAAAACTTGAAATAAGGCGATAGCCTCGGGTTATGTCATGCCCTGCTTTCAGGGGGCTTTCAATGAATAAGGCCTGCACACACTTTCCACTCAAACTGCTCTGGCGCAAGGCCTGCGGCGATCATCACGATTTTTCCCCTCCCGAGCTATAACCCCAGGCTATCGGTGTATGTATTGTTTTGACTAGACGCGACGCCTGCGGCTTCCCACACTCGGGCCAGGCTTGCAGCTTTACCGCTCAGACAAGTCACTCATAACAACTACAAAAACGAGGCCCTTCCATGCGAAATGCATTCGTCCGTCGCACATCCCGTCTGTTTCTTGGCTGCACGCTGGTCGCCACCGGCGCCCTTCCCGCTCTCGCTCATGCAGCCTGGCAACCAGACAAGAACGTCGAAATCGTCGTCGCTGGCGGTCCCGGTGGCGGCACTGACCAGCTCGGCCGTTTGATCCAGTCGATCATCACCACCCACAAGCTGCTCGACGTGAATACCATCGTCCTCAACAAGGGCGGCGGCAATGGCGCCGAAGCTTTCCTCGACCTGAAAATGAACAAGGGCGATCCAGAAAAACTGGTGATCGGCACCAACAACATCTACCTCTTGCCGCTGGTGTCCAAGCTCGGCTACCAATGGCAGGAACTGACCCCCATCGCCGCCGTGGCCGAGGACGACTTCATTCTCTGGAGCTACAAAGACGCACCGTGGAAGGACGCCAAGGGCTTCTACGAAGCGGTCAAGGCTGACCCGTCGAACCTGCGCATGGGCGGCAGCCAATCCAAGGACGTGGACCAGACCCTCACCCTGCTGTTGAACCAGACCACAAACAGCAAACTGGTGTACATCCCGTTCAAGAGCGGCAGCGAAGCCGCGACCCAACTGGCCGGCAAACACATCGCCGCCAACGTCAACAACCCCAGCGAAAGCATCAGCCAATGGCGCGGTGATCAGGTCGAGCCGCTGTGCGTGTTCAGTAAAGAACGCATGAGCTACACCGAGAAAGTCGCCGGCGACAAATCCTGGGCCGACGTGCCGACCTGTCACGAGCAGGGCTTGGGCATCGATCAGTACCGCTTCCCGCGCACCGTGTTCATGCCCGGCGAAGTCACCGCCGAGCAACGGGCGTTCTATGTCGAGCTGATGCGCAAAGTCACCGAAACCCCGGAGTTCAAGGCCTACGTCAAACAGAACGCACTGGTGCCCACCTTCCTCGAAGGCGAGCCGCTGACCGCCTACATTGAGAAAGACACCGCCCGCGTCACCCCGGTGTTCAAAGAAGCCGGCTGGCTGAAAAACTGAGTTGCCGACGGCCGTCCGCCTGCGCACGGCCGTCACCTCTGGAGGTGTCTTCATGTCCCATTCTTCGGATTCACCGGCACTGGTCGGTACCCGCTGGGTCGAACTCGGCCTGACCGTCTTCACCGCGCTGATCGGCGTGGTGGTGATGTTCGGCAGTGTCGAACAAGGTATCGGCTGGGGCGATTCCGGCCCCGAGCCGGGTTACTTCCCCTTCTACATCGGCCTGATGCTCAGCGCCGCCAGTGTGGCCAACGGCGTGTTGACCCTGGTGCGCTGGCACGCCCTGAGCATTGCATTCGTCAGCCGCAGTGCGTTCAGGCAAGTGTTGTCGGTGTTCATCCCGATTGCGCTGTTCGTGGGCGCCATGCCGTTCACCGGCATCTACGTGGCGTCGGCCTGCTTCATCGCCTGGTTCATGTGGCGTGACAAGGTCCGCGCCAAGCCTTACGGCAAACTGATGATCGGCAGCGTGTCCCTTGGCGCGGTGCTGGCCAGCTACCTGATTTTCGCGCTGTGGTTCAAGGTCCCGCTGGATGCCGGCCCGATGGGCGACTGGATTGCCCTGGCCGGGAGAAATTTCAAATGAGCGAGTTCGATTCCCTGCTGCAAGGCATGAACCTGATCCTGACCCCGGGCCACATCGGCCTGATGGTGATCGGCGTGCTGCTGGGCATTCTGGTCGGCGTACTGCCCGGCCTCGGTGCCCCCAACGGCGTGGCATTGTTGCTGCCGCTGACGTTCACCATGTCGCCGGTGTCGGCGATCATTCTGCTGTCGTGCATGTATTGGGGTGCGCTGTTCGGCGGCTCGATCACCTCGATCCTGTTCAACATCCCCGGCGAGCCCTCATCGGTGGCGACGACCTTCGACGGCTACCCGATGGCCCGCGAAGGTCGCGCCGCCGAAGCCCTCACCGCCGCCTTCAGTTCGGCACTGATCGGTGCACTGGCCGGCGTGTTGTTGCTGACCTTCCTGTCGACCAAGATCGCTGCCTTCGCCATGTCGTTCAGTTCACCGGAGTTCTTCGCGGTGTACCTGTTGGCGTTCTGCACCTTCATCGGCATGAGCAAGAACCCGCCGCTGAAAACCGTGGTGGCGATGATGATCGGTTTCGCCATGGCGGCGGTCGGCATGGACACCGTATCCGGCAACCTGCGCCTGACCTTCGACCAGCCGATCCTGATGACGGGCATCAGCTTCGAAGTGGCGGTGATCGGCCTGTTCGGCATCGGTGAAATCCTTTGCACGGTCGAGGAAGGCCTGGTGTTTCGCGGCGAGCATGCGCGCATTACACCGATGGTGATTCTGCGTACCTGGGCCAAGTTGCCGCGTTACTGGTGGACGATTGTGCGCAGCACGCTGGTTGGTTGCTGGATGGGCATCACGCCCGGCGGCCCTACGGCGGCTTCGTTCATGAGCTACAGCCTGGCGCGGCGCTTCTCGAAGAATCGCGAGAACTTCGGCAAGGGTGAACTCGAAGGCGTGATCGCTCCGGAAACCGCTGACCACGCCGCCGGCACCAGCGCCCTGCTGCCGATGCTGACCTTGGGCATTCCCGGTTCCGCTACGGCAGCGGTGATGCTCGGTGGCTTGATGATCTGGGGCTTGCACCCTGGCCCGACGTTGTTCGTCGAGCAGCACGATTTTGTCTGGGGGCTTATCGCGAGCATGTACCTGGGCAACGTGGTGAGCCTGATCGTGGTGCTGGCTACCGTGCCGCTGTTCGCTTCGATCCTGCGCATTCCGTTCTCGATCATTGCGCCGATCATCATCATGGTCTGCGCCATCGGTGCCTACTCGGTGCACAACTCGTTCTTCGACGTGGTGCTGATGCTGGGCTTCGGCGCGCTGGGTTACTTGTTCAAGAAACTCGGTTACCCGATTGCGCCGCTGGTGTTGGCGGCAGTGCTGGGCGACAAGGCTGAGGACGCGTTCCGTCAATCGATGCTGTTTTCTGACGGCCACTTGGGGATTTTCTGGTCCAACCCGCTGGTGGGCAGCCTGACCACGGCGGCGCTGCTGATGCTGTTCTGGCCGCTGATTTCCAAAGGGTTGAGCAGCCTGATGGGCCTGCGCAAACCCCACGTCGCCAAGACCAAATCGGTGCTGTGACACAGCAATGCTGGCAACGCCTGACATTTGTTGTCAGGCTTGCCGCAGTCTTTTTCGCGAGCGCGGCCCATGACCCGAATTCCTGATGCCAATGTGATCCACAGTCGACTGCGTCTGCGCCAATTGCGGTTGATGCTGGCGTTGCAGGAACTCGGCTCGCTACGCCGCGCCGCCGACCACATCGGCATGACCCAACCGGCGGCGACCAAGATGTTGCACGAGGCTGAGGACTTGCTCGGCGTAGAACTCTTCGAACGTCTGCCTCGGGGCATGCGTTCCACCCCGTTCGGGGAGACCGTCATCTACTACGCGCGCATGGTGTTTGCCGAACTCAGCGGCATGCGTGAAGAACTGGTTGCGCTTGAATCCGGCAACCTCGGGCGAGTCGCCGTCGGGGCGATTCCGGCGTTGGCCTCGGGGTTGCTGACCCGCACCATCGCCACCTTGAAGAAAAGCCATCCTCGGTTGTCGATGAGCATTCAGGTCGACACCAGTGATGTACTGGTGCAGGCACTGTTGCAGGATCAGCTCGACATTGTGCTGGGGCGGATTCCGGCGGGTGCGCGGGCCGAAGAATTGCTGTTCGATAGTTTGGGTGAAGAGGAGCTGTGCGTGATTGCCGGTGCGCAGAATCCATTGGCTCGGGAGAAGAACCTGAGCTGGGCGGAATTGCAGAACATGACGTGGGTGTTGCAACAGCAACCGAGCCCGATGCGCGCGATCATCAATCAGGTGTTTCACAATGCGCGGGTCGACATTCCCAGCAGCATCGTCGAGACCACGTCGATCATGACCTTGCTGTCGTTGATCCAGCAGACCGACATGCTCGGCGTCACGCCGGTGTCGGTGGTCGAGGATTATCCGGGGCGTGATTTGCTGGCGGTGTTGCCGATCAAGTTTGAAGCGCGGTTGCCGCCGTATGGGTTGATTACCCGGCGTCATCGTATTCAGTCTTCGGCGATGCAGGCGTTTATGAATTCGGTGCGGGCTGAGCATGCGTTGAGTAAGTAGGCCTTTGGGTATGCGTATATATCCGTTGCTTCGGTAACGGCGGCTATTGGTTTCGCCCTTACGGCGAGTCACTTGGAAGAGCCCCAAGTAACCAAGGGCTCTTGCCCCTTTCGTTCGGTGCCTCGCCTAGGCTCGGCATGCCCTCGCTCCGGTCCTGCTCCGTGGGCCCGCCGCCATCGGCCATCCCTGGCCGGGGGCGGCTAACCCGGCATCCATGCCGGGTTGCCCACTGCGCAGAACCTCCACTCGGCCTCTCGAGGGGGCGACTACCGCCACAGCCGCCGAGGCGGCCTGAAAGCCGGCCTGGCTCTTTTGATGTCCGCGTTGTCCTTCTCTGATGCGTTCACTCATTCCGGACATTGGCACCGCTCCCCTGTAGGAGCCGGCTTGCTAGCGATAGCGTCTGTCCAGCCAATACATACGTGACTGATCCACCGCTATCGCCGGCAAGCCAGCTCCTACAGTTGATCGTATTTATCCAAACACATACGCATTTCCCTTGTAGGAGCCAGCTTGCTGGCGATAGCGTCCGTCCAGCCAATAAATAGGTTGACCGACCCACCGCCATCGCCAGCAAGCCGGCTCCTACAGGGAATCCCGTACGCTTTTGATTTCCACCACTCATCAGGCCGAGCGTTAGCTCGCCTTCCGCTTTTGATCTGAACGCCCCCTCGAGAGGCCGAGCGCAGGTTCTGCGCAGTGGGCAACCCGGCATGGATGCCGGGTTAGCCGCCCCCGGCCATGGATGGCCGATGGCGGCGGGCCCACGGAGCAGGACCGGAGCGAGGGCATGCCGAGCCTAGGCGAGGCACCGAACGAAAGGGGCAAGAGCCCTTGGTTACTTGGGGCTCTTCCAAGTGACTCGCTGTAAAAGCGAAACCGCCAGCCGCCATCACAAAAAAAACGGATATGCCCCCCCAACCGCTCTACCGCGCCTGACGAAACACCACCCCCAGACCAACAATAATCAGCACCATCCCCACCATGCTCAACACCGCAAGTTGGTTGCCGAAAAACAGATAATCCATCACCGCCGTCACCGCCGGCACCAGATAGAACAGACTGGTGACATTCACCAGATTGCCCCGGGCGATCAGCCGATACAGCAACAACGTCGCCAACACCGACACCACCAGCCCCATCCACAACACCGGCACGATAAAACCGCTGCTGCGTTCAAAGTGAAAGGGCTGGAACGGCACGAAAATCCCGCACAACAACAGCCCCGCCAGATACTGCACCGGCAGCGTACCGAGGGGATTATCGGTAATGCGTTTCTGCATGATCGAACCGAACGTCATACTCGCCAACGCCAGCAAACCGAAAAACATCCCGGCCAGCGACATGCCGGCCAGACCAATGCCCTGATACACCACCATGATCAATCCGGCCAAACCCAGCATCAAACCGAACACCCGGTTCGCTGAGCGCTGGCGCTCCATGATCACCACCGTGAGGATGGGCTGCACACCCATGATCGTGGCCATCACGCCCGGCGTGACCTTCAGGTCCAGGGCCAGCAGATAGAAAATCTGATAAGCGCCCAGCAACACCACGCCGGTGGCCATCGCATACAGCATCGGCTTGCCACCCTTGGGCAGTTTCAGCTTGAGCAATGGCACCAGCAGCACCAATCCACAAAGCGCGATGGCGAAACGAATCAGCAAAAAAGCGAAGGGCGACGCGTGGGCCAGGCCCCATTTGGAGAAGATCGCCCCGCTGCTCCACAGCAAAACGAACAGGCTCGTGGACGCCGCCGCGAGCGCGGATTTTTTCGAAAGGACAAACATGAATACCACCTGTAGTCAGGCATAAAAAGCCAACTCAGCCGAAGCTGAAATCCAGTAGTTTTTCAGGCGAACGCTTTTAGAAGGGCAAGGGAACAGCAGGGAAAGCTGATCAGCCCGAAACGCCAACGCCCGGCGGTGATACGACTGCGTACACCGGCGTGCTACGGACAGGTGGGGGGTAATGACTGATCTGCGCAGGCTGCTGATCCCCGCACGGCACGACGCCAGCGTGGACCGCTGAATCGACTACCGCGTTGATGAGGGATGCAGGCATGGGCTGATCTTTTTTGATGGGATGGACGGTGAACGGAAATCACCGAGCGCCGACTATAACCAGCGCTCGACATGGATTGCAATGACTTGGACAAAGGGCCAGTAGATACAGCGTTAGACCTGCTGCTTACTCTGAGGGAAAGGAAATCGCCCACTGAGGGGGACAGGGAATGCAAGAGATCAAATGCCAAGGGAACGGACGCATCTTCGGTATCAATTGTATAAATCGAGAGCTAGAAAACTGGCCACCGCCAGCACCGCCGAGCTGCAAGAGAACAAGGAACGGTTTGGCCCTACCGTACTTGATTTATCGAAGGTGCGATTTGAACCTATCGACGCACAAGCATTGAGTGCCTGGGAGCGCTGGGATGATTTTCATTTTTCATGGCATGACGTTGTTGGATGGAAAGCGAAGGAGCCTTTGGCGCTGGATTTATCCATCTGGTTCGATAAACAACTGTGTGGACTCTGCTTCGCAAATCCAAACAAAAGTCGGCAACGA
The DNA here is from genome assembly GCF_949768225.1 of Pseudomonas sp. IT-P44. Classification (NCBI taxonomy): domain Bacteria; kingdom Pseudomonadati; phylum Pseudomonadota; class Gammaproteobacteria; order Pseudomonadales; family Pseudomonadaceae; genus Pseudomonas; species Pseudomonas sp. IT-P44. The sequence continues at coordinate 96,406 of NZ_CATKQM010000006.1, forward strand.
ATTCGCATCGTCCGACTGGAGGGACGGCCAAGAGAGGCTCATCCCCTTAAAAAACGCATTGCTACATTGTCCATAATGGTCATTCAGCACTACGCCACAATTATAGGAAGCAGGTTCATCGAAGTTCAGGAGCCCATGAAAGGGGCGATTCCTATTTATCAACAACATGGCTTCTATTTCGATACTGAACGGCGGCTTGTCAAAGCGGTGGAAAGCCAAGTATCGTAAAAAACTGCTTAATAAATGATCAATAGTGGAGGACAAAATGGGTAAATCCAGTAAGAAATCCCCTACAAAAAATCGCTTACCCGCACTGGAAAGGAAAAAGATTGCTCTAGTGCTCACGGATAGTCAGCGACGCCTTCTGGAAATACTTGCGACAGGCATCGAAGGCGAAGAACCTGACGTGCTCGCCGGGCGCCGGTGAAATCCTGGGCAAAAAAAACCGCTCTAAGCGAGCGGTCTTTCTGTAATCGACATCAACCAAACAACCAATACCCCAACAACGTCAACACCACCACCGCGAGCACCGGTCGCAGCACACGGTAGGCTTTAGGATTGCGCCGCTTCCACTGCTTGACCACTCCGCTGACTTTGTCGCTGGAGTTCTTGCTCCAGGCGTAGGCCCGGTTTATCCCGCCGACACGCTCGTCATCGAGGTTCTGCGGCGCAGTGGCGCGACCGAGCAGGCTGCTGATCCAGCGGTTGATGCGGGTCATGATACGGTTGCTCAACGGACGTTCGATGTCGCAGAACAGAATGACCCGGGTCTTCTCGGTTTCGTTCTTGACCCAGTGCACATAGGTTTCGTCGAACATCACGTCTTCGCCATCACGCCAGGCGTAAACCTGACCGTCGACGAAGATGCGGCAATCATCGGAATTCGGCGTCGACAACCCCAGGTGATAACGCAGGGAACCGGCAAACGGATCGCGGTGCGGGTTGAGATGGCTGCCACCCGGCAGCAAGGCGAACATGGCGCCTTTGACGTTGGGAATGCTGCTGACCAGGGCCACTGTTTTCGGGCACAGTGTTTCGGCCGATGGCAGGGGTTTGTCGTACCACTTGAGGTAGAAACGCTTCCAGCCTTTCTTGAAGAACGAGCCAAAACCGGCGTCGTTGTTTTTCTCGGCGGCGCGAATGTAACCCTCATCGAACAGGTGCATGGCTTCGTCGCGGATCACTTCCCAATTGTCCTTGAGCACATCAAGTTCCGGGAACTTGCTGCGATCCAGATAGGGTTTGGATGGCACGCTGGAGAACAGGTACATCAAGGCGTTGTAAGGTGCGAACAAAGCGGAGTGGTTGACGAACTGACGCAAGACCGGCAATCGCGCCTTGCCGCGCAAGTGCACATAGAGGGTGCTGCCGAGGAACAGCAGCAACAGCGATGCCTTCGCGGCAATGGTAAAGGTCATCTACAACTCCTTGAGAATTAGCAACTCTGCACTACGCCATTTACCCGACGTGGCAGTCGGCCATGATAAACACTACCGGCCTCGGGAAAAACCCGCTTTCCTCAACATTCACTGTTAAAGATTGTGCAACAACGCACTTCTTAACATATGTCTCCTGAACGGGGGCTGACCTGGATCAGCCCACTTGTCGGGATCAAAATCGAAACATCACTGCTTTGATTTGTTCACGATTACTGCTGATTCTCCTGCTCGGTAAACAGATCGCTGAACAGCATGCTCGACAGGTAACGCTCACCGGAGTCCGGCAGAATCACCACGATGGTCTTGCCCTGCATTTCCGGCGTTTCAGCCAAGCGCACGGCCACTGCCATGGCCGCACCGCAAGAGATGCCGCACAAAATCCCCTCCTCCTGCATCAAGCGCAAAGCCATCGCCTTGGATTCGTCATCGGTGACCAACTCGACCCGGTCCACCATCGACAGATCGAGGTTCTTCGGCACAAAGCCGGCACCGATGCCCTGGATCTTGTGAGGGCTAGGCTTGATCTCTTCACCGGCCAGCGCTTGCGTGATCACCGGAGACACCACGGGCTCCACCGCCACCGAGAGAATCGGTTTGCCCTGGGTATTCTTGATATACCGCGAAACCCCCGTAATGGTTCCGCCCGTTCCGACGCCGGCCACCAGCACATCAACGGCACCGTCGGTGTCGTTCCAGATTTCCGGACCAGTGGTTTTCTCGTGAATGGCCGGGTTGGCCGGGTTTTCGAATTGCGCCGGCATGAAGTAGAGGGACGGGTCGCTGGCAACCATTTCAGTGGCCTTTTCGATCGCACCTTTCATGCCTTTGGCCGGCTCGGTCAGCACCAGTTCGGCGCCCAACGCCTTGAGCACTTTGCGCCGTTCGATGCTCATGGACGCCGGCATGGTCAGCACCAACTTGTAGCCCCGTGCGGCGGCGACAAACGCCAGGCCAATGCCGGTGTTGCCGGAGGTCGGTTCGACGATGGTCATGCCAGGCTTTAGTTTGCCGGTGCTTTCGGCGTCCCAGATCATGTTCGCGCCAATCCGGCACTTCACCGAGTAACCAGGGTTGCGCCCCTCGATCTTGGCCAGGATGGTCACGCCACGCGGCGCAATGCGGTTGATCTGCACCAGCGGCGTATTGCCGATGGAATGGGCGTTGTCAGCAAAGATACGGCTCATGGCTGGGTCCTTATGCAGCGTTGAATTAGCCCTCCACGGTATGCCTGTTGCCCGTGGTCGTCCAGTCAGTCGAACGTCCGGCCCGCACAGCAGTCAATCGCATTACACCGCCAGAGATTTGCCGCCATGAAGCGTCGATACAGTTGGCCTCTGTGGACCCTCGCCGGCCTCCTCATGTTGCTGTTTGCCCTGCACATCGCCCTGCCCTATCTGGTGCGTGACTACCTGAACGAACGATTGGCGAATATGGGTGACTATCGCGGGCAGATCACCGACGTGGACCTGGCCCTGTGGCGCGGCGCCTACAAAATCAACGGGCTGAAAGTCGTCAAGATCGAAGGCAAGGTCCCGGTGCCTTTCGTCAATGCGCCGCTGATCGATCTTTCCGTCAGTTGGCACTCGCTCTGGTACGACCACGCGGTCGTGGCCAAGGCGCAGTTCGTCAAACCCGAAGTGAACTTCGTCGACGGCGGCGCCAACAAGAAAAACTCCCAGACCGGTGAAGGCACCGATTGGCGGGCACAATTGGAGAAATTGCTACCGATCACCCTGAACGAAGTGCGGATCAGCGACGGCAAGATCAGCTTCCGGAACTTCAATTCCAGGCCCCCCGTGAACATGAACGCCACCCAGGTCAACGCCAGCATTTACAACCTGACCAACGTCGTCGACAAGGAAGGCAAGCGCGACGCACGGTTCGATGGCAAAGCGCTGCTGCTGGGGCACGCGCCACTGGAAACCAGCGCGACCTTCGATCCGCTGAGCGACTTCGAGGATTTCCAGTTCCGCCTACGCGCCACGGGCATCGAACTCAAACGCATGAACGACTTCGCCTCGGCCTACGGCAAGTTCGATTTCAATGCCGGGCATGGTGATGTAGTGATTGAAGCGCAAGCGAAAAAAGCCCAATTGACTGGCTACATCAAGCCACTGCTCAAAGACGTCGATGTGTTCAACTGGCAACAGGACGTCGAGAACAAGGACAAAGGGCTGTTCCGCTCCATTTGGGAGGCCATTGTCGGTGGCTCCGAAACCGTGCTGAAAAATCAGGGCAAGAACCAGTTTGCAACGCGCGTTGAATTGAGTGGCAGCGTTCACCGGCAAGATATCAGCGCGTTCCACGCGTTTTTGCAGATTTTACGTAACGGTTTTGTCCAGGCCTTCAATGCCCAGTATGAACGGCCGAAGCCGGAGGCCGGTTAGGGTTTGCGTGTAACGGTGTAACGGCCGGTTTCTTCAGCCGCCCGCGCCGGATCTCGCAGCTGCAGAAAATCCCACCCCAGACAGGCCAGCGCCAATGACCGGGACACGGCTTCACGGCCACTGCTGTAGCGCGTGATGCTGCGGGCACTCACCCCCAAAGCCTCGGCGGCCTGATTGAGCGGCAACCCGGTACGCGCACGCCAGTCGATGAAGATCCGGGTGTTTTCATCCGCTGCGTTTTGCGCGAGTGCATCCAGATAAACAGTGTCTGCGCCGATCTGGATATCCTGCTCAGGCCATTCGACGCACCAGCCATCATCGCCCAGGGTTGCACTGGCGAAAGCTCCCGCCTCCAGCAACGGTTGCAACCCAGGATAGGTACGCAGGTCACGGCTCAAATCGAGCGTCAATTGCTGACCATCGATAAATGTCAGCGCCAAACGGTAATCCGGCAACGCCTGCACGGCAGACAACCGTGGTCGTTTCATGGGTAACATCGTTTCAACTCTTGAAAAACCTCCGCAAGCTATCGCCAAAATGGCGATAGCTCAATACTGGCCAGCCGCCGAGACTGAGTCAAGATGTGACGCCCCATTCAGAGACTGAATAAGCCGTCTGCGTTCACAGTCGACCGGGCAGCGCGTTATAGTCGGGCACTACAATTATTGCGCCCCGCCCTGCCCTGTCAGGTCGGCGTTACCGTTCGAGGATTAGCAGATGAAGTTCGAAGGCACCCAGGCCTACGTCGCCACCGATGACTTGAAGCTGGCGGTCAACGCCGCCATCACCCTGGAGCGTCCGCTGCTGGTCAAGGGCGAGCCGGGCACCGGCAAGACCATGCTGGCCGAGCAACTGGCCGAGTCTTTCGGCGCCAAGCTGATCACCTGGCACATCAAATCCACGACCAAGGCGCATCAGGGCCTGTACGAGTACGACGCGGTCAGCCGCCTGCGCGATTCGCAGCTGGGCACGGAAAAGGTCCACGACGTTCGCAACTACCTGAAAAAGGGCAAGCTCTGGGAGGCTTTCGAGTCCGAAGAGCGGGTGATTCTGCTGATCGACGAAATCGACAAGGCCGACATCGAGTTCCCGAACGACCTGCTGCAAGAACTCGACAAGATGGAGTTCTACGTTTACGAGATCGACGAGACCATCAAGGCCAAGAAGCGTCCGATCATCATCATTACCTCCAACAACGAGAAAGAGCTGCCGGACGCGTTCCTGCGCCGCTGCTTCTTCCACTACATCGCGTTCCCGGATCGCGTCACGCTGCAGAAAATCGTCGACGTGCACTACCCGGACATCAAGAAGGATCTGGTCAGCGAAGCGCTGGACGTGTTCTTCGACGTGCGCAAGGTGCCGGGCCTGAAGAAGAAGCCATCGACCTCCGAACTGGTGGACTGGCTGAAGCTGCTGATGGCCGACAACATCGGCGAAGCGGTGCTGCGCGAACGCGATCCGACCAAGGCCATTCCGCCGCTGGCCGGTGCCTTGGTGAAGAACGAACAGGACGTGCAATTGCTTGAGCGCCTGGCGTTCATGAGTCGTCGCGGTACTCGCTAAGCTCTGATTAAGTAGGGGCAAACGCCATGCTGCTCAACCTGTTCAATGAAATGCGCGCAGCCAAGGTGCCCGTCTCGGTGCGCGAGCTGCTGGACCTGATCAACGCGCTGAAACAGCGCGTGACCTTCGCCGACATGGACGAGTTCTACTACTTGTCCCGGGCGATTCTGGTGAAGGACGAAAAGCATTTCGACAAGTTCGACCGAGCGTTCGGTGCTTACTTCAATGGCCTGGAAAAACTCGACGATCACCTTCAGGCCCTGATTCCTGAAGACTGGTTGCGCAAGGAATTCGAGCGTTCGCTGACCGACGAAGAGCGGGCGGCGATCCAGTCCCTTGGTGGCCTGGACAAGCTGATCGAAGAATTCAAGAAACGCCTGGAAGAACAGAAAGAACGCCACGCCGGTGGCAACAAGTGGATCGGCACCGGTGGCACCAGCCCGTTCGGTTCCGGCGGCTTCAACCCGGAAGGCATTCGGGTCGGCGATGCCGGCAAGCGCCAGGGCAAGGCGGTCAAGGTCTGGGATCAGCGCGAGTACAAGAACCTCGACGATTCGGTGGAACTGGGCACGCGCAACATCAAGGTCGCCCTGCGCCGGCTGCGCAAATTCGCCCGTCAGGGTGCGGCCGAAGAACTGGACATCGATGGCACCATCGACCACACCGCCAAAGATGCCGGGCTGCTGAGTATCCAGATGCGGCCGGAGCGGCGTAACACCGTCAAGCTGTTGCTGCTGTTCGACATCGGCGGTTCGATGGATGCGCACGTGAAGATCTGCGAGGAGTTGTTTTCGGCCTGCAAGACCGAGTTCAAACACCTGGAGTACTTCTACTTCCACAACTTCATTTATGAATCGGTGTGGAAGAACAACATGCGCCGCACCTCCGAGCGCACGTCGACCCAGGACCTGCTGCACAAGTACGGCGCCGACTACAAAGTGATCTTCATCGGTGACGCGGCGATGGCGCCTTATGAGATCACCCAGGCCGGCGGCAGCGTCGAGCACTGGAACGAAGAAGCCGGTTACGTGTGGATGCAGCGGTTCAAGGAGAAGTACAAGAAGCTCATCTGGATCAACCCGTATCCGAAAGATACGTGGGGCTATACGTCGTCGACCAATATCGTTCGGGATTTGATTGATGACCAGATGTACCCGCTGACGTTGCGGGGGCTTGAGGAAGGGATGCGGTTTCTTTCCAAGTAGAAATTCATCGCTTGTAAGGGCCTCTTCGCGGGCAAGCCTCGCTCCTACAGGATTGGTGCATGCCGAAACCTGTAGGAGCGAGGCTTGCCCGCGAAGCTTTTAGCTGTTCAAAAACCGCCGCAAATACTCAACCTGCTCCCGATGCGCGACATCCTGCACCACCGGCCGCAACCGTACCGTCGCCCCCGGCAGACACTGCGCCAGCCGCGCCAGGGCCAACGGCGTCAACGCCCCCAGTCGCGGATAACCACCAATGGTCTGCCGATCATTGAGCAGCACAATCGGCTGCCCGTCCGGCGGCACCTGTACCGCGCCGAGCGGAATACCTTCGGAGATCATCGGTTTGCCCTGGTACTGCAACGCTGTTCCCAGCAAGCGAATACCCATGCGGTCGGCACGACTGTCGAGGGTCCAGGTGCTGTTGAACGCATCGAACAAGCTCTGGCCGCTGAACTCGCCGATCTGCGCGCCGAGTACCACGTCCAGTGGCAAATCGGATTTGAAGTCCGGTACTTGTTCGCGAGGTAACTCGCGCATCAGCAATGGCGCTTCAGCCGAATAGCTCAGCGACGCACCTTTGGCCAACGCCCGCCCCATGCCGTCCAGCCCACCCAGCTCCTCACGCACCACCGTCGCGCTGCTGCCCAACACCTTCGGCGCATCAAAACCACCCGGCGCCGCGAGATAAGCCCGCGCCCCCAGGAATGGCTGAGTGAACTGCAAACGCTGACCTTTGCGCAGCTTGAAACTGCGCCACGGCGCCAGCGCCTGACCGTCCAGCTGTGCGCCAAGGTCCGCCCCGGCCAGCGCGAGCAAGCAATCCTCTTCAGCAACAACGCTGAACCCGCCGAGGGTGATTTCGATCACCGGTGCATCCAGCGCATTGCCCAGCAGCCAGTTGGCCCAGGACATCGAGCGCCAATCCAGCCCGCCGCCCTGGGTCACGCCCAGATGCCGCACGCCAAAACGGCCGGCGTCCTGCAACAGGCACAACGGTGTGCTCGCTTCAATCGATAGCCGGCTCATGCCTGCGCCTCCAGTGGCGTGTCGTCACCGCCCAGGTTGATGAACTCGGCGTGGCTGACCGCTTGAAAACGCACGGTGTCGCCCGGTTGCATCAGGCTGTAGCCATCGCGTTCGCGGTCGAACAGTTTGGCCGGGGTGCGGCCGATCAGGTTCCAGCCGCCGGGGGACACCACCGGGTAGGCAGCGGTTTGCCGTTCGGCGATCCCGACACTGCCGGCCGCGACTTTTTTGCGCGGCGTATTCAGGCGCGGTGCGGCGAGGACCTCTTCCACCAACCCCATAAAGGCAAAACCCGGCGCGAAGCCCAAGGCGAACACCTGGTACTCACGGTCACTGTGGCGGCGGATCACCTCCTCCACGGCCAGCCCGCTGCGCTGAGACAACAGACGCAATTCCGGACCGACGCTCACGTCATACCAGACCGGCAGCACATGACATTTGCCCCCGGTGCGGGTGTTGGGCGACAAATCGATCAGTGCTTCGGCGATCAATTCCCGCGCCTGCGCCGGACTCAATTCGGTCAGATCGTAATGCACCATCAACGTCGTATACGACGGCACCAGATCGATCAGATGCGCACCAAACGCCGCACGCAGGTTTTCGCTGGCAGCGAGCATCCACGGCATGTTGGCTTCGGCGATCTCATCGAACAGCCGCACCATCAGGCAATCCAGCGCTACCACTTCCACCCGAAGTTTCATGGCGCACTCTGCTGATCGAGGGCTTCGCGAATGCGCCGCACGGCCGCCACGGAACTGGCATTGTCACCGTGTACGCACAGGGTGTTGGCCTGCAAATGCAAGGCACTGCCGTCGCTGGCGGTCAGGTTGTCGCCACGGGCGATGGTCAGTGCCTGTTCGATGATTTTTTCCGGATCGTGATGCACCGCACCCGGCAGTTGCCGCGAAACCAGCATGCCGGCGCTGTCGTAGGCACGATCGGCGAACGCTTCGAACCACAGCGTCACGCCGTACTCATCACCCAATCGCTGTGCGGCGCTGTTGTCGCGGGTGGCCATCAGCATCAGCGGCAACGTCTTGTCATAAGACGCCACGGCCTGCAGGACTGCGCGCAATTGCGCCGGGTTGGCCATCATGTCGTTGTACATCGCGCCGTGGGGTTTGACGTAGCTGACGCGCCCGCCCTGCGCCCGGCAGAGGCCGTCGAGGGCGCCGATCTGGTAGTGCAGAATGTCCTGAAGTTCCTGGGCGGTATACGCCATGGAGCGACGGCCGAACCCGACCAGATCCTGATAGGCCGGATGGGCGCCGATCTGCACGCCGTTGCTCAGGGCCAGGCTGACGGTCTTGCGCATGATGCTCGGGTCGCCGGCATGGAAACCGCAGGCGATGTTGGCGCAATCAATGAAGGGCATGACCTCGGCGTCCAGACCCATGGTCCAGTTGCCGAAGCTCTCGCCGATGTCGCAGTTCAATAGCAGGCGGCTCACGGTGAACACTCCTGTAGGTTTTGTTCTTTTCAGATGAGGGCAGATTACTGCGCATCCAGTTGTTTGCCACGGGTTTCCGGCAGGCTCAACGCCGCAAGGATCACCACCCCGTAGGAAACCGCCGCGAACGCCCCGATGCCTACGCTCAATGGCACCTTCTGGCTGAGCAAGCCGATCAACAGCGGAAACAACGCCGCCAGCGCCCGGCCTATGTTGTAGCAAAAGCCCTGGCCCGAACCGCGAATCCGCGTCGGAAACAACTCGGTCAGGAAGGCACCCATGCCGCTGAAAATCCCGGAGGCAAAGAAGCCCAACGGAAAGCCCAGCCACAGCATCACGCCGTTACTGACCGGCAATTGGGTGTAAAGCAACACGATGGTGAACGAGCCCACCGCGAACAGAATGAAGTTTTTCTTACGGCCAAGGATGTCAGTCAAATACGCGCTGATGACGTAACCGACGTAGGAACCGACGATCACCATCGCCAGATAACCGCCCGTGCCGAGTACGCTCAAACCACGTTCGTTCTTCAGGAACGTCGGCAGCCAGGAAGTGATTGCGTAGTAACCGCCCAGTGCGCCGGTGGTCAGTATCGAAGCGCGAAGCGTGGTGAAGAGGATGCCGGGGGCGAAAATCTCGTAGAACTTCGCCGGGTTGCTCGGTTCCTGTTTGGCCTTGGCTTCGCGGTAGATTTCCGGGTCCTTGACCAGGCGGCGGACGAAGATCACGAAAACCGCCGGGACGATGCCGAGGATAAACAGTGCGCGCCACGCGTCTTCCGGTGGCAACACCGAGAACAGCAGCGCATACAGGATCGCCGTCAGCCCCCAACCCAGCGCCCAGCCCGATTGCACCATGCCCACCGCTTTGCCACGGTCCTTGGCGCGAATCACTTCACCCATCAGCACCGCGCCGGCGGTCCACTCGCCGCCAAAACCGAAGCCCATCAAGGTGCGGCTGATCAGCAGTTGTTCGTAGTTTTGCGCGAAGCCGCAGAGGAAGGTGAAGAAGGCGAACCACAGCACCGTCAGTTGCAAGGTGCGCACGCGGCCGATGCGGTCGGAGAGAATCCCCGCCACCCAGCCGCCGATGGCCGAGGCAATCAGCGTACTGGTGTGAATCAGCCCGGCCTCGCCGGTGGTGATGCCCCACATCGCGATGAGGGTCGGCACCACGAAGCTGAGCATCTGGGTGTCCATGCCGTCCAGGCCGTAGCCGATCTTGCAGCTCCAGAATGTGCGGCGTTCTTGCTGATTGATGTTGCGGTACCAGTCGAAAGGTCCCGGGCGAGCCGTGGCTTTCGGGATGACGGTGGTGTCGGGCGCACTCATGGCAACTCTCCGTGCAAATTTTATTGGTATTGTTCTGAGCCCCGACGACGCCTATCGTGGGAACCGGATGGCCTGATTTTTGGGCGCTGGGCCCTGTTGCGTCCAACTAATAAAAACCCGCCTTAGACATAAGAAAACTTTATCCACGAGCTGACCCCATGAACCTGAAGTTTCTCGAGACCTTCGTCTGGGTCGCCCGACTCAAAAGTTTTCGCCTGACCGCCGACAAGCTCTTCACCACCCAGGCGTCGATTTCCAGCCGCATCGCCGTGCTCGAAGGCGAACTCGGGGTGAAGCTGTTCCTGCGCGATTCACGCGGCGTGAGCCTGACGCCCGAAGGCTTGAAAGTGCTCGAACATGCCGAGCAGATGATGGACACCATGCAAGCGCTCAAGCAGTCGATCGAGACCCGCTCCAGCAAGGTCGGACGGGTGCGCATCGGCGTGATGGACACGGTGATTCATACCTGGCTGAGCCCGTTGGTGGCACAGATGACGGATCACTATCCGCTGGTGGAAATCGAGCTGGTGGCCGATACCTCGCTCAACCTCTGCGATCAGCTGCAAAAAGGCTTCCTCGACTTGATCCTGCAAACCGATCTGCTGCGTCAGGAAAGCGTGCGCAGCCTGGAGCTGGCCAGTCACCCGATGGGCTGGATCGCTGCCAGCAACTCCATCTACAACCGCGAGTATTCCAGCGTGGCCGATCTGGCGCGGGAGCGGATCATTACCTACTCGAAAAACTCACACCCGCATCAAGAGGTGCTCGCGTTGATGCAGGCCAATGGCGTCATGACGCCACGGCTGAACTGCGTGAATTCGGTGTCGGCGATTACCCGGCTGCTGCGGGACGGTTTCGGCATTGGCGCGTTGCCACCGGTGCTGGTGGCCGAGGAGCTGGCGCGCGGCGAATTGACCTTGCTGGCCATCGATCAACGGCCACCGGATTTACAAGTGGTGGTGTCCTGGCGGACCGGGGCGGAATGGGTCGAGGAGATTGTCGCGTTGTGTCAGCAGGTGCTGGCGGGGTATGCGCGCAAGGTCGGCGAAAACTACATCGTCCTTGCGCGCTGATCACTTACAACCCGCGTAAATCCCGCTCTTCAATCGGCCGGCTCTGGCGCAGGCGCTTGCCGCCCAGCACCACCCAGTCGATCAGCCGGAACAGGCATTCAATCCCGAACGACAGCAGCAACGCGCCGCTCATGCCCCAGATCATCGCTTCCGGCGTCAGCAGGATCTGGTAGCTGTAGCCGTTCCAGGTTTCCTTGCGGATATCCGGGTCGGCGGCCAGTACAACCTGCAGGAAGCGGATGTACCACGGGCCTTGCATGGCCTGGAATTGTTTATCGAGGGCCAGTTGACGGGTCAGCAGGTTGCTCAGGCTGTCGGCATCGCTGCGGAAAACCGGGTCTTCGCTGGCGCGGTAGTGGGCGACCAGGGCCTGCATGTCACCCTTGAAAAATTGAATGGCGGTGCCCTGAAAACCGCTCAAGCCGGTCTGCGCCTCAATCAGGTGCGCTTCGACCCGCTTGGCGTAGTCGTTGATGAACCCCGGCACCTGGACGCCGATCAACAGGCCCGCCGCGAACAACACCAGCCGTAGATAACTGAGCAACATGGGGGAGAATCCTTATTCGGTCTTGCCCTGGCTGACGCATTCACCGCGTCGCCAGAGGCTCCATTGGCCCGGTTCGTAGCGGGTCCAGGTTTCGTTTTCGGTCAGGGGTTCGGTGGCGATGACCGTGACCACGTCGTTGGGCGTGGTTTCGGCCTGGAAATCGACGATCACGTCGACATCCTTCAAGCGCGCCGGGCCGAACGGTGCACGGCGGGTAATCTGCGCCAATTTGGTCGAGCAATAGCAGAACAGCCAGTCGCCGTCGCTGAGCAGGCAGTTGAACACGCCTTTGCTACGGTATTCGGCGCACGCGGCTACCAAATCCGGCAGCAGTGTTTCGATCTCTACCGGTTCCGGGAACGCCGCGCGTACGCGGTTGAGCAGATCGCAGAACGCCGCTTCACTGTCGGTATCGCCGACCGGGCGATAAAAGCTGGTGATCGGCTGAAAGTCCGCCAGTTGGCCGTTGTGGGCGAAACACCAGTTGCGCCCCCACAGTTCGCGCACGAACGGATGGGTGTTGGACAGGCAGACTTTGCCGACGTTGGCCTGGCGGATATGGCCGATGACCACTTCGCTCTTGATCGGATAACGTTGCACCAGGTTGGCGACTTCAGACTCGCTGCTCGCCGCCGGGTCCTGGAACAGGCGCAGGCCGCGGCCTTCATAAAAGGCGATGCCCCAACCGTCACGGTGCGGGCCGGTGCGGCCGCCGCGCTGCATCAGCCCGGTAAAGCTGAACACGATATCGGTCGGCACATTGGCGCTCATGCCCAATAACTCACACATGCTCGGACTCTCTGTAAGGCAGGGGCAAGGTTACAAACGCGGTTCGACGCGCATACGCTGAGGGTTGCTCGGGACCGGCGGACGACCGTAACGGTCATCACCGGCACCGCCGAAAGGATGATCGTCGTCAGGGTCGTCGGCCCGGGCCGCAGCCTTGGCGGCTGCCGTGCGTTCCTTGCGAGCATTGGAAGCGCGTTCGATCGGGAAACGGATCGCCACGAACACCAGGTAAATGCCGAAGGCGATCATGCCGTACATGAACAGGTCGGAGACCGCTCGCCAGGCATTGTTGCCAACCTTGAACGCGAGATCGAGGGCGGTAATGGCGATGGCCGGTGCGACTTTTTCCTTCACCGGATCGATGATCGTCGGGCTGAACAGCAACACAGCGACCAGCAGTCGCAGAGGCTCGCGCAACCAGCGCCACATCCAGCGGGTCATGCGCATCCACACCAACAGGCAGCCTAAAGCGGCGAAGGCGTAAAGGCCCCAAGCGATCAGATAGTCGTTCTCGGTCATGGTGTCCATGGCAAGGCAGGCAAAGAGGCGCTTATAGTAACGACTTTTCGCACATCAGGCTTGCCCCAATGCCGGCCGGCTATGCACAAACACTGTGGGAGCGAGACCGGCTTGCCGGCGAAGGCGTCCTGTCAGCAACATTGATGGCGACTGACACACCGCTTTCGCGAGCAGGCTCGCTCCCACAGGGATTTGCGTCATTTGCCTATAGCCTGCGAACCCCTCTATTCCGTACATCGCCCGAGAGCCCTTCATGCCCCAATCCGCCAACATCACCAGCGCCCCGATTGCCCACAAGGCTGAAGGTTCTGACCCGTATGCCTGGCTGCAGGAACGCGACACCGAGGTGGTGCTCGATTACCTCAAGGCTGAAAACCGCTATCTAGAGGCGCAAACCGCCGATCAGGCCGGCCTGCGCGAAACCCTCTTCGAAGAGATCAAGGGCCGGATTCTCGAAACCGACCTGTCGCTGCCCTCCCCGTGGGGCCCGTATCTGTATTACACGCGCACCACCGCCGGCGACGAATACGCCCGTCACTACCGCTGCCCGCGCCCGGCAGATGACAGCCTGCAACTCGACGAAAGCCAGGAACAGCTGCTGCTGGACCCGAACGAACTGGCCAACGGCGGCTTCTTTTCCCTCGGCGCGTTCAGCATCAGCCCGGACCACCAGCGCCTGGCCTACAGCCTCGACACCACGGGCGATGAGATTTACACGCTGTTCGTGAAGGAATTATCCAGTGGCCGCGTCAGCGAACTGGAATTCGCCGACTGCGACGGCAGTATGACCTGGGCCAACGACAGCCTGACGCTGTTCTTCGGCGAACTGGACGACACCCATCGCCCACACAAACTGTTCCGCTATCGACTGGACGGCACGGCGGCCGAAGAAGTGTTCCATGAGCCGGACGGCCGCTTCTTCATGCATTGCTACCGCTCAAGCTCGGAGCAGCAATTGCTGCTGGCGCTGGGCAGCAAGACCACCAGCGAAGTCTGGGTGCTCGACGCGTTCCAGCCGCAACAGGCGTTTACCTGCGTGGCGCCACGGGTCGAAGACCATGAGTACGACGTCGATCACGGCGCTCTCGATGGCCAGTGGACCTGGTTCATTCGCACCAACCGCGACGGCATCAACTTTGCCCTGTACACGGCCGTCGATACCGGCGTCGCGCCGACCGAAGCCGACTGGCAGAACCTGATCCCCCACAGCGACACCACGATGATCGACGGCATGAGCCTCAACGCCGGCGCCCTGACGCTGAGCCTGCGGGTCGGCGGCTTGCCGATCATCGAGGTTCACCCGCAAGACCTGCCGAGCTACCGCGTGCAATTGCCGGATGCGGCCTACAGCCTGCACGTGCAAAACAGCCTGGAGTTCGTCAGCGAGCGGATCCGCTTGCGCTACGAAGCATTGAACCGTCCGGCGCAAATCCGCCAACTGGACCTGGTCAGCGGCGAACAGAAAGTGCTCAAGGAAACCCCGGTGCTCGGCCCGTTCGACGCCGACGCCTATGTCAGCCAGCGTCTTTGGGCGACTGCGCCGGACGGTACGCAAGTGCCGATCAGCCTGGTGGTCAAGCGCGAAGCCCTCGGCAAGCCGACACCCCTTTATCTGTACGGCTACGGCGCCTACGGCGAAAGCCTCGACCCGTGGTTCTCCCACGCGCGCCTGAGCCTGCTGGACCGCGGCGTGGCGTTTGCCATTGCGCACGTGCGCGGCGGAGGCGAGTTGGGTGAAGCCTGGTATCGCGCCGGCAAACAGGAACACAAGCACAACACCTTCAGCGACTTCATCGCCTGCGCCGAGCACCTGATCGCCAACGGCTTCACCACCTCACAGCAATTGGCGATCAGCGGTGGCAGTGCCGGCGGGTTGTTGATCGGTGCGGTGCTTAACATGCGGCCGGAGCTGTTCGGCGCGGCGATTGCCGAAGTGCCGTTCGTCGATGTGTTGAACACGATGCTCGACCCGGATCTGCCGCTGACCGTCACGGAATACGACGAGTGGGGCAATCCTGAAGAGCCGGACGTTTATGATCGGATCAAGGCCTACGCCCCGTACGAAAACGTCACCGCGCAGGCGTATCCGGCGACGCTGGTGATCGCCGGCTACAACGACAGTCGCGTGCAGTACTGGGAAGCGGCGAAGTGGGTAGCGAAATTGCGCGCGACCAAAACCGATACCCATCAACTGCTGCTCAAGACCGAATTGGGCGCCGGGCATGGCGGAATGAGTGGCCGTTATCAGGGATTGCGTGACGTAGCACTCGAATACGCATTTGTTTTCGGGGTTTTGGGCATTGCCTGAGGAACTTGGCTCGGTGATTCGGTCTTAACACCAGAACGCCGAGCCTGCCCTTGTAGGAGCGAGGCTTGCCCGCGAAGGCGGCGTGTCAGCCAAGAGGGATGTTGAATGATAAGGCCTCTTCGCGGGCAAGCCTCGCTCCTACAGAGAGCGCTCCATAATCCCGTAAAGACACAAGAAAAAGACCGTGACGACATGTCAGAACCGACCTTACTGAACAACGAAATCCGCGACTGGCTGATGGACTGTGGCCTGTTCGATCAACTGCTGCCCGCCGACTTCGCAGCCGCCTCGGGCTACTTCAGCATCAGCACGGTGGCCGAGGGCGAAGAGATCTTCCGCGAAGGCGATGCCGGCAGTTTCATGTGCATCATCCATACCGGCCAGGTCGCGGTACAAAAAACCAACAGCGACGGACAACGGGTGACCATGGCCACGCTGCGCAGCGGTCGGGCGTTCGGCGAAATGGCCGTGCTCGATGGCGAACGGCGCTCCGCCAGTTGCGTAGCCGCGAGCAATTGCCAGCTGCTGAACCTGGGCAAGGATTCCCTGGAAAAGATGCTCAACGACGCGCCGAAAATCGCCGCGAAGATCATCCGCGCCCTCGCCGTCTCCCTGTCAAAACGCCTGCGCATGGCCGACGGCCAGCTACTCTCGCAGCAGGTTTAACCACCGGGCGACTTGATCTTCGTGCGGTTCTGCTCAAGCCCCGGCAAGGGCTGATCCTTGGGCGGGCTGGGCACGATGATCGGCGGCAACAGCGGCGGCCCGCCACTGCCAGGCCCGACTTTGGGCACACTGTTGGGGGTGATCTGCGGGTACGGCGTCGGCGTTGCCGTGCCGGGCGAACCGGGCAGCGGCGACGGGCTGGTCGGAATGGTTTGCAGCTCTTGGGCCTGCACTGCAGTTATCGAGAGCGCGGCCAAGGCAATGACCGTTAGAATGGTGCGCTTCATCAATGGCTCCGTTAGCCTTGTTGTCTGTTTGCAGGCTACTCCCAACTGCGTTCGTTTGCCTCCCCCATGCCCTTCCTCCTCAAGAGAACCCCATGAAACGTTTCGTTCTGCTCGACACCGCGCCTATCCCTGAAAACGGCGGTGCCCTGTGCCTGTTCGAATACGGTGAGGATTTCGTCATCAAGATCCAGGGCGGCGACGGCGGACAATTGATGAATACGCGCATGCACGGTTCCGAAGATGCCCTGGCCGAGATCCCCTGCCGCAAGGTTGCCGGACGGCCGAATTCACGGGTATTGATCGGTGGCCTGGGCATGGGCTTTACCCTCGCCTCGGCCCTCAAGCATCTGGGCAAGAGCGCTGAAGTGGTGGTCGCCGAACTGGTGCCGGGCGTGGTCGAGTGGAATCGCGGGCCGCTGGGCGAGAAAGCCGGCAACCCGCTGCTGGATAAACGCACGGTGATTCGCATGGAAGACGTGGCGAACGTGCTGCAGGCCGAACCGCAAGGTTTCGATGCGATCATGCTCGACGTCGACAACGGTCCCGAAGGCCTGACCCAGCGGGCCAACAGCTGGCTCTATTCCGCGGGCGGCCTGAGCGCCTGCGCCAAAGCCCTGCGCCCAAAAGGGGTGCTGGCCGTCTGGTCGGCCAGCGCCGACAAGCAGTTTTCCGACAAACTGAAGAAGGCGGGCTTCAAGGCCGAGGAAGTCCAGGTCTTCGCCCACGGCAACAAGGGCACCCGCCACACCATCTGGATTGCCGAGAAGCTCAAGGGCTAGGCTAAACTTACGTCATAACCGTCATTAGTCTTTTACAAAGGTGAACCCATGAGTTCGTCAACACCGACCAACACCTCGAAGCTGGACCGCATCCTCGCCGACAACCAGCGCGACAAGGAAATGGGTTACCGCGACAAAGCCCTGAAGATGTACCCGCACGTGTGCGGCCGCTGCGCCCGTGAGTTTTCCGGCAAGCGCCTGAGCGAACTGACCGTGCACCACCGCGACCACAACCACGACAACAACCCGCAGGATGGTTCGAACTGGGAATTGTTGTGCCTGTATTGCCACGACAACGAACACTCGCGGTATACCGACCAGCAATATTTCGGTGAGGGCTCGTTGAGCACGCCGAAGATTGCCAAGGCGACGCATAACCCGTTTGCGGCGTTGGCCGGGTTGATGAAGAAAGACGACTGAATATCTTCATTGCCTGACCCGGCCCCATCGCTAGCAGGCTAGCTCCCACAGGGGATCTTCTGTGCACATAAGTGTTTGTGAACACCCAAGATCCAATGTGGGAGCTAGCCTGCTAGCGATAGCAATTGTTCAGGCACCACCAATCTCAAACCAGACACCCCCTCCCCCAATCCCCGTATAATCGCCGTTTTTTCCCCGAAGGCACCCCGCTCGTGGCAGACAAACGGTACAGCTGCATTGGTTTGTTCAACCCAAAATCACCGGAAAACGTCGGCTCGGTCATGCGCGCCGCCGGCTGCTACAACGTGGCGTCCGTGTTCTACACCGGCAAGCGCTATGACCGCGCCGCCGACTTCGTCACCGACACCAAACGCGTTCACTACGACATTCCGCTGATCGGCATCGACGACCTGAAAAAAATCCTGCCCCTGGGCTGCGTGCCGGTGGCCGTGGAACTGGTCGACGGCGCCCGTTCGCTGCCGGAATACACCCACCCGGATCGCGCGCTGTACATCTTCGGCCCGGAAGACGGCTCGCTGGATAAAGAGATTCGCGACTGGTGCGAAGACGTGGTCTACATCCCGACCACCGGTTGCATGAATCTTGCGGCCACCGTCAACGTCGTGCTGTACGACCGCATGGCCAAGGGCCTCAACACTCGCTCCGGGCCGAAATTCCGCTGAACCGACGCACATCCGATGGAACAAGCCGCCCGCCTCGGCAGTCAGCTTAATTATGTATTCTTGAAGCAGTCCTTCCAGCAGGAGACAGATCATGAGCGAACTCAAACGCGTGGAGCGCATCGAATCCACCCCGTTCCAGAGTCCTTCCGAGCATAACGTCCACGGTTGGGAACGCGCAGGCTCCGTCGCCGGCGGCCTGGTGATGGTGGGCAAAGGCCTGCGTCGCGGCGGTATTTTCGGATTGATCCAGGTGGCGATCGGTGGCGTGGCGCTGGCCCGTGGCATCACTGGCCACAGTTCGGCCAAGAGCCTGTTGGAGAAGAGCCGTCAGGACATGAACAACGTGCGGGCGAAGATCGAGCGTGCCGGGGAAGACCTGGCTCGGTTGAAGGCGAATGCCGAGGCGGCGACCAAAACTGCCAGCGTGCCCGGGAATGATTCGTTGAAGTCGCCGAAAGCCGGGGTTTGATCCGGGATTTTGTGTCGCGGTTAAGGGCCTCTTCGCGGGCAAGCCTCGCTCCTACAAGGGATCACGCGGTCCTGTAGGAGCGAGGCTTGCCCGCGAAGGCGGTGTTACTGAAGCAACCCGGTATCAAGCACCTTGGAAGACTCGCCAATCACGCTCTCGGCCAGTTGAACGAATTCCTTGGTATCCACACTCTCCAGGTGCATCGCCCCGCGCAACACATCATCAAGCGAGCGTTTGTTGCGGGTTTTAATGCGAATTTCCTGATCCAGTTCACTCAGCAATAGAACCGCTTTGCCAATCTGTGCCGGGCTGATCTGCTCGCCCCGCAACGTCGTGACCTTCTGGCTATCCTTGGCCAACTTCTTGTGCAAACTCTCATACCGCTCATCACTCATGCCACCGGCGCGGCGCACCAGTTCGATGGCGTAATACTCGGCAAAGCCTTCGCTGATCCAGTCGCTGCGCTGCTTGTCGTTGATGCGCCCGAACACCTGGGCCAGCTCACGCACCAGCGCGCTGCTGCCACTTTCGCTGACCAGTGGCAGACGCGAATTCAGATAGATCGATTCTCGCGCCGCCAGACTGCCGCGCCACATCGGGTCGTTGGCGCCGACGATCAGCAATTTGGCGGGATGACGCGGAAACACGGCCTGCACTTGCGGCCAGACGAACGTCAGCAGCGTCAGCACGTCCATGCGGCGCATGCCCTGGCCCTGAGGCGAGGCGACGGTGACTTCGGTTTCCCCAAGCCGGGTGCGACGGCTGCCGAGGTGACCGGCGAGCATCCAGCCGGTTGGCCGGTCGAACAAGCGCGAGACGTTGTCGATGCGGAATTTGTTCTTGCCGATCCGCGGCCAGGCGGTTTCGACGCTTTTCCATCCGGTGGGCAATTCGAATTCAAGGCGTGACACCAATTCGATGCCGTCCTGCTGATCGAGTCTGGCGGCCGGTACCAGGTCGTCGCCGCGCATCAGCGCCCAGGTCGGGGTCATGCGCGTGTCGAAGCTGCCGCTCTTGCGACCGTGGCTGATGCGCACGCGGTAGGTCAGGCTGGCCTTGTCGGCCGCCGGGCGCCAGACACCCCGGGCCTCTTTGCCCGGCGTGAGTTGCCATTGGCCGTCGGCCTTGAAGTCGCTGTAATGGCTGCCGTCGCCAAGGTCGAAATCCAGACTGCGCACCGCAGAACCCTGGGCCAGCGTCAGGCGCACTTCAGCCTGATCGCTTTGCGGCAACAGGCGCACGTGGTAATCCAGATCGACTTTTTTCGCCGCCCACACCGACGAACTCAGGGCCAGCAGCCCAACGGCCAACGCCAGCCGCAATCCCACAGCCATACACACTCCCTTGTAAAACTAACCTGCGCGGAAAATCAGATGGTCTTCCCAATCGTCCTCGGGCACGCTGCCTTCGGCGAGCATGCGCCCGGACTGGGAAATACGTTCGTGATGCACGGCATCGCGATCACCGCACACCAGATGGTGCCAGAGTGGCAAATCCTTGCCCTCGCTGACCAGGCGATAACCGCAGGTCGGCGGCAGCCATTTGAACTCATCGGCCTTGCCCGGTGTGAGCTGAATGCAGTCCGGCACGAACTCACGACGGTTGGGGTAATCGCTGCACTGGCAGGTTTTCAGGTCCAGCAGTTTGCAGGCGATGCGCGTGTAATAAACGCTGTTGTCGTCTTCATCCTCAAGCTTTTGCAGGCAGCACAGGCCACAACCGTCGCACAGCGATTCCCATTCCTCTTGATCGAGTTGATCGAGGGTTTTGCGTATCCAGAACGGTTCGACTTTGGCGGCCATGGCTCAAGCATCAACATCAGGTGGTGAAAAGGCCGCCAGTCTAGTGCCAAGGCCGTTGCGGGCCAAGCATTGGCGACTGCCGGTAGAACGCGCTTGTCAGTTTTTGCGCTGCCCAGTAGGGTTTCGCGTCGCCCCTCACTTTCAAACGTAGCAAGGAATCTATTGATGAGTGCCAATCCACGCGTTGCCGATTATGCCATCCACCCTCAATTCACCGATCGCTGGTCGCCCCGCGCCTTCACCGGCGAGGCTATCTCCGAGGAAACCCTGCTGAGCTTCTTTGAAGCCGCACGCTGGGCGCCATCGGCCTACAACTCGCAGCCTTGGCGGTTTCTCTACGCGCGCCGCGATACGCCGAACTGGGAGCGTTACCTGGGCCTGCTGAACGAGTTCAACCGCAGCTGGGCGCAACACGCCTCGGCGCTGGTGATCGTGATCTCGAAAACCACCTTCACAGCGCCCGGCGCCACCGAAGAAACCCCGGCGCTATGGCACACCTTCGACACCGGTTCTGCCTGGGGCCACCTGGCGCTGCAAGCGAGCATCAGCGGCTGGCACACTCACGGCATGGCCGGTTTCGATCAGGAACTGACCCGCAAGGAGCTGAACATTCCTGAAGGTTACGCACTGCACGCGGCAGTGGCGGTGGGCAAGCTGGGGGACAAGGCGACGCTGGCGGATTACCTGCAAGCCCGCGAAGAGCCAAGCCCGCGTCGTCCGTTGAGCGAGTTGGCGGCTGAAGGCGACTTCACCCTCTAAGCCACACCGCAAAACCAATGTGGGAGCGGGCTTGCTCGCGAAAGCGGTGTACCTGACAGAGTTAATGTCGACTGACACACCGCTCTCGCGAGCAAGCCCGCTCCCACATTTTTTATTGCAGTGGGCTCAATACCCGCGATTGAAATCCACTTCGCCGCGCAACGCTTTGCCCGCCTGATACGCCCGCAAATTCTCGACAAACAACTTCACCATCATCGACGGCGAAGTTGGTGCGGAGCTGTGGCCGGTCAGCAGCAGGCCCCAGGCCGTCCAGAACGGATGACGTTGCGGCAGCGGCTCCTGACGGCAGACGTCGATCACCGCGCCCGCCAGATGCCCTTCCTTCAAGGCTTCCACCAGATCCGCATCGACCACCGCCACGCCGCGCCCGACATTGATGAACAACCCGGTCGGCTTGAATTGCTTGAACAGCGCCGCGTTGTACAGGTCGTGAGTGCTCGGGGTGTTCGGCAGCAGATTGATCACGTAATCCACTTCACCGACCAGGCGCGGCAAGTCCGCCAGCGCCCCCACTTCGACAAACGGAGCCTGCTCGCGGGCTTCGCTGGCGATGCCATACAACTCGACGCCAAACGGCAGCAGGAACTGCGCGACGGTCTGGCCGATATCGCCGGTGCCGACGATCAAGACCTTGCGCCCCGCCAGGCTTTGGCCCTGACGGCTGTCCCATTTGCGCTCGACCTGACTGACCAGCCGCGGCAGCACTTCGCGTTCGTGGCCGAGCATGTAGGTCAGCACGTATTCAGCCATGACCTGACCGAAAATCCCGACAGCGCGAGTCAGGCGATAGTGGCGCGGCAAACCGTCGGCCAGCAGCGGCGTGATCCCGGCCCACGTCGACTGCAACCATTGTGGCTGGTGGCCCTGACGCAACAGAGTGGCCAGGAGGTCCGGCTGACCCAGCCAGATCGGGCAATCGGCAGCCTGACTGGCCAGTTCGGCGGAGTCACCGCTGGTCAGCACTTCCAGATCAGGTGCTGCCTGACGCAACAGTTGGGCATACACAGGGTGGTCGTGTTCAGCAATCAGAACGCGCATGGTTCAAACCTTTCAAAAGCAGTGCAGACGGCCGCCGAGGGAGTATCGCTCCCTCGTTGCGGCCATCGCCAAAATCATTCCAGTTTTTCATAAAGGCTCTGAACAGAGCCTGTCTGCCGACTACATCGGGTCGTTGCGTCGCAACAACTCTTCCGGCAAGTGTTCGATGTATTCGTCTTCGGCCGGTGGCATTTGCAGGTGATAGCCCTGCTTGTCGAGGTTTTCCAGGACCACGGCGATGTCCTCGCGCGACAGCTTGCGCTCGGGGGTCAGCACCAGATCGAAGGCGTGGATGGCTTTGCCGAAGGCCGCCATCAGTGTTTCGGGCACGCGCTCCAGTGCATCGCTCTTGAGCACATAGAGGTACATTTCGTTTCTTTTCGAGCTGCGGTAGATGGAGCAAATACGTTTCAAGGCTGTTCTCCGGCGGTGGCCAGGCTGTCGAGCAGCGCCTGGCCCATCAATTCGCGGCGCCAGCCACGCAGCGAATCAGGCAATTGGTAAGGACCATTGGGGAAGCCGCTCTTGAGCAGCGCTTCCAGGGTTTTCTTGCGCAGCATCAGTTCCGGCGCAACGTTCAGTCGCTCGGCTTCGGCCTGGCCGAGCGCACGCAACTGTTTGATCAGTGCGGCAGCATCCACCGGCAACGGTTCCGGCACGGCAGGCGGCCATTGATCTGGCGACACACTGCCAGAGCGCTTGATCAGATCAAGCAGAAATTCGCCGTCCTGACGCACGGTACGCGGGTGCATGTCTTCGATTTTCGCCAACGCCCCGAGGTTGTCCGGTTGCGTGCGCGCCAGCGGCCACAGGGAATGTTCACGGATGATGCGATTGCGCGGCAGATCACGGGCGCGGGCCTCGCGCTCACGCCAGGC
This sequence comes from Pseudomonas sp. IT-P44, assembly GCF_949768225.1. Taxonomy (NCBI): domain Bacteria; kingdom Pseudomonadati; phylum Pseudomonadota; class Gammaproteobacteria; order Pseudomonadales; family Pseudomonadaceae; genus Pseudomonas; species Pseudomonas sp. IT-P44. The sequence goes on from NZ_CATKQM010000006.1 coordinate 119,845, forward strand.
ACAGAGTTCACGCAAAACGGCGAGCTGAGCGCGAGACAACTTCCAGGCCAGTTTCGCTTCGCGGTAAACCTCGTACGGGTCGACTTCACGACGCAGGTTGGCCACCAGCTCGGCGCCGTCTTCCAGGACCCAGGCGTATTTGTCGTCAGACAGCTTCGGACGAAGCTGTACGAAAACTTCTGCCAGGTGCAAGGCGTCTTCGGCGGCGTAGCTGATCTGGGTGTCGGACAGCGGGCGTTGCAGCCAATCGGAACGGGTCTCGCCCTTGGGCAGGTCGATGCCGAGCACTTCCTGCACCAACCGCGAATACCCCATGGAGAAACCGAGGTTCAGGTAGGCGGCGGCCAATTGCGTGTCGAACAGCGGCGCCGGCAGGCTGCCGGTCAGGCGCAGCAACACTTCGAGGTCTTCGCTGCACGCGTGGACGACTTTGACCACGGCCGGGTTTTCCAGCAACGCGGCCAGGGGTTGCCAGTTGTCGATGGTCAACGGGTCAATCAGGTAAGCGCGTACGCCATCGCCGATCTGCAGCAAACCCGCGATCGGATAAAAGGTGTCGACCCGCATGAATTCGGTGTCGAGGGCAACGTAGGGCAGCTGCTGCCACTCGGCGCAAAACCGGCCGAGGCTATCGTTGTCGCGAATCCAGTGAATATCGATGGCCACACGGCTCTCCCTTGAAGAATGGCGCGCAGTATATATCGCCCCCGGCGATTTCCGCGCCTCCACTGAACAAGAGCTTTAGCGAAAACACCTGCTTGTTAGCAAGAATAGTCTGACGGAGGGAGGTTATCTGGCCTTACGCAGCACGTAGACGCGCATCCGCGTGCAACCGGGCAGGAAATCCTGATGGCTGAGTAAACGGAACCCGGCCTGTTTGAACTCGGCTTCCACCTCGGCCTTACTGGCCAGATGCCGGGCATGAGTGCCTTGTGCATCGGGTTGCCGGCGTTTGAAATGAGCTTCGACCCGCACCGCGACAATCACGGTGTCGCGGCTGACCCGGTGGAACTCACCGAGCATGGCTGACCGATGCTCGGCGCAGGCGATGTGCTGAAACAGTTGCATGCAAAAAATGCAGTCCACCGCATTCGCCGACAAGCCGATGGCGAACGCCGAACTCTGAAAGGTCTTGACCCGTTTCAGCAGCTCTTGCGGATGATGGATCGGGGCGTGATCGAGCATGTCCTGCGACGGATCGGACGCCAGGATCACCCGGTTAGCATGTTCGGCCAGCACCGGCCAGAAACGTCCGGCCCCGCAAGCAACGTCAAGAATCAACCCCGGCTCGCCGGCCACCTTGAGCGCGTTGCGCACCAACTGCTCGTCCCGCCAGAACGCCAGGCGCCCGGCCAGGCCACGCGGACGCGGCTGCATGCAGACGCGGGCGTGTTCCTGGTCATAGCGCCGGGCGAACTCAAGCTCGAAGGCGGATGGGGGTTGAGGGGACATGTGTGATTGCTCTTGTAGGAAAATCTACCGGCCGCAGGTTAGCGGCCGATACGTGAAAAAAAGGTCGTTACCCTCACTCTTTGGCCAAGACGCCGTCGATCACCGCACCACGGCAGCCGGCAAACAGGTCCAGATCCTGGTTGTAGACCTTACTGTTGACCTCCAGCAGACCGAGCATCGAATGGAACAGGTTGTCCTGGCTCAGCGGCTTCTCACGGCTCAATTGCAGGCAGTGTGTGTCCACCGAGAACGACTTTTGATAGCTGTCAGAGAACCAGGCCAGCATCGCAACATGCTTCTGTTGCTCCGGTGCCAGCATGTAAGGCGTACCGTGGAGGAACAGATTGTATTCGCCCAGGGATTCGCCGTGGTCCGACAGGTAGAGCATCGCGGTATCAACTTTGTCCTGGTTGCTGCGCAACAGATCAATCAGGGTCGACAGCACGTGGTCGGTGTAAACGAGGGTGTTGTCGTAACCATTGACGATACTTTCGCGACTGCAATTATTCAGGGCATTACTTTCACACACCGGCGTAAAGCGTTCGTACTCTTTCGGGTAGCGCTTGAAATACTCCGGGCCATGACTGCCCATCTGGTGCAACACCAATACCGTGTCTTTATCCAGGGTGTCGATGAAGTGCTGCAAACCTTGCAGGAGAATTTCATCGCGGCATTCACTATTGGCGCAGAGCACCGGGTCTTTCAGGTTACTGACATCGTCGAGGGTGACGCGGTCGCACGTGCCTTTGCAGCCTGACTGGTTATCGCGCCATATCACCTCCAGGCCTGCACGCTTGAGCACATCCAGCAGGCCTTCTTCATTCTTGGCCTTGCTCGCGTTGTAGTCCTTGCGGCCCATGTTGGAAAACATGCAGGGCACCGACACGGCCGTTTCAGTACCGCAGGAATGCACATCGGTGAACGCAATCAGGCCGGCTTCTTTATCCAGTTTTGGCGTGGTGTCACGGTTATAACCCAGCACACCGAAGTTCTCGGCCCGGGCACTTTCACCGACCACCAGCACGGTCAGGGATTTGCGGCTGTGCGCTTGCCAGGTCGGATTTCTCTCGGCGTCCTCACCGATTTTAACGAAAGGCTGATGGGCCGAAGCGACTTGCTCACGCAGGTAGCTGAACGAGGCGCCGATGTAGTTACTCGGGACCACCATCAAACGCAATTCATGGTGATTGCGAAACAGTGAGGACAGGCCCTGATAGTTGACCAGTGCGACGCCACCGATCACCGCCACCGACGCCACACTTACCAGTACTTTACTGAGCAACTCACGGTGCCAGCGGCGGTAATTAATTGGCGTCTTCCACAACAACCACGAAGGTAAAACCCCGAGCAGAACAATATAAACAAGTAACTTTATAGAGAGTAAGTCACGCACTTCCGTGGCATTGGTTTGCGCAAAGTTACGCAACATGCCGGTGTCGATAAGTGCACCGTATTGCCCCATGAAATACGCCACCCCGGCGCTGATCATGAAGAGTAGGGTCAAGACCGGTTTTAACAGCGGGCGGAACGCCAACAGGGTCAATACGATGTTGAAAGCAGCCAGAATCATCAAGCCAAAAGCCACACGCATGACGATGCCTTGACCGTCGAACGCGGTGATTTCAAACAAATGTTGCCAGAGCACCAAATTAAAGCCTGTCAATAAAAAGGCACTGGCAATCAACGTCACCCACTCGGGGCGAACGGCTTTGAGTTTCCACATGATAATCGGCTGTTCCTGAAAAGAAGTGCCGTCGGCCAATGTGAAAATTTCATTGACCGCGACAGCACTAATGTTAAGTAGCCAACCATCAATTTTTTGTGAAAAAGAAGCCAACGATTAGTTGGCTTAAGGCGTTTAACTAAATCTTCAGTTGTATTTGAGAATGGTTCAGGCCTGGTTCAGGTACCAACGCCAATCCTGCTCACCGACCTCGCCCATGAATTGACGATACTCGGCACGCTTCACCGCGAGGTAAACACCCAGAAATTCTCTGCCAAAGGCCTCTCGCGCCCAGCCCGAACCTTCCAGTGCGCGCAAGGTGGTCAGCCAGTCGGTGGGCAGCAGTTCCGTGGCCTGGGCGTAACCATTGCCTTCCACGGGCGCACCTGGGTCCAGTTGTTCGCGAATGCCGCGATGGATACCCGCCAGAATCGCCGCAGCCGCCAGGTACGGGTTGGCGTCGGCGCCGCAAATGCGATGTTCGATGTGCCGCGAGAATGCCGGCCCGCCTGGCACGCGTAGACTCACGGTGCGATTGTCCACGCCCCAGGTGGCCGCCAGCGGCGCGTAGCTGTTGGTCTGGAAGCGACGGTAGGAGTTGGCGTTCGGACAGAACAGCAACAACGAATCGAGCAAGGTACTGAGCATCCCGCCAACCGCCTGTTTAAGCAGCGGCGTACCGTCTGCGGCTTCGCTGGCGAACAGGTTGTTGCCGTCCTTGTCCGCGAGGCTGACGTGCATATGCATGCCCGTGCCGGCCAGGTCATCGAACGGTTTGGCCATGAAGCACGCGGTCATCCCGTGCTTGTGCGCCACGCCCTTGACCAGGCGCTTGTAGCGCACGGCTTCGTCCATCGCCTGCAAGGCGTCGGTGCGATGCTCAAGGGTGATTTCCACTTGCCCCGGCGCGTATTCGGAAATCGCCGTGCGCGCCGGGATGCCCTGGAGTTTGCAGGCGTTGTAGAGATCCGCCAGAAACGGCTCGATCTGCTCCAGTTCACGCAAACCATAGACTTGAGTTGCGCGCGGGCGCCCGCCATCGACATCCCGCGCCGGTTGCGGCCGACCGTTGCTGTCGCGCTGCTGATCCAGCAGATAAAACTCCAGCTCCGCGGCCATCACCGGGTAATAACCGTCCGCCTGCAAGCCTTCGATCACCTTCGCCAACAGGTGCCGCGGGTCGGCGATGGTCGCCGGCATGCCCTCCTTCGGGTGCATGCTGACCTGCACCGCCGCCGTCGGAATCAATCGCCATGGCATGCGCGTCAAGCTGCCGCTGATCGGGTAGGCCCGGCAATCGATATCCCCCACGTCCCAGACCAGACCCGAGTTTTCCACGTCATCGCCGTTGATGGTCAGGCCCAGGATAGTGCTTGGCAGGGGGCGACCGCTTTCGTAGACCGCCAGCAGTTCATCGCGATGCAACAACTTGCCCCGTGGCACACCGTTGTTGTCGAGGATGAACAACTCGAACATCTCGATATCCGGATTCTGTTCCAGAAAAGTCAGGGCTTCTTGTTTCGTGGCGAAGGAGGTCGTGGCACAACTCATAAGAATTCTCTTGTTTCCGCGTCAGGCAAACGCGCAGGCGCTGCCGGTTTGATCCCGGCGCACAGCGCAGGACCTGTAGGAACAATCAACGGGAAAGGCAGGAATCCGGTGGGCGCGCGTGACGGCAATGCCACAACGCCCAGAAGGCGAGTTCGGAAGGAAGTGCGACTGGACAATCGTCCATAAAGAAGACCGCAGTAGACAGATGAGCAGCAGCGTCACATGGCTGGTTAAGTCGTTAAATCGGGATTTGAAGAACTTTGGTTGTGGGTTGGCTAAACAATCAACCAGCCACCCTATACCCAATGTGGCTGCCGCCACACAAACCATTGTAGGAGTGAGCCTGCTCGCGATGACGGAGAGTCAGGCAACATAAATATTGAATGAAAAATTGCTATCACCGGCAAGCCGGTCTCGCTCCTACAGGGTTCTGTGTTGCGCCAGAGGTATTTGATTTTTAAATACTGCGACGGACTTTCTGATTTGCGGCTTCCAGGCCTCTCGCGCCTAATCGGGCCCTGTCATTCAAGGTCCAATCGATGGAAAACGTCCGCGCCACTTCTCGCCTTGCCTTCTGGTTGATGGTCAGCATCATGCTCGTCGCCCTGAACCTGCGCCCGTCCATGGCCGCGGTCGGCCCTTTGCTCTCGGCGATTCGCGGCGACATCCCGCTGAGTTTCAGCCTGGCGTCGCTGCTGACCATGCTGCCGGTGATGGCCATGGGATTGGCGATGTTCTTCGGCCTCAGCGTCAGCCAATGGCTTGGCGAACAGCGCACGGTGGTGGTGTCGTTGCTGATCATCAGCCTGGCGACGGTGTCGCGCCTGTTCCTCGACTCCGCGGCCGAACTGATCCTCAGCGCCGTTCTCGCAGGTGTCGGTATCGCGCTGATTCAGGCGTTGATGCCGACGCTGATCAAGTCGCGTTTCAGCGACAACGTTTCCGTGTGCATGGGCCTCTACGTCACATCGATCATGGGTGGCGCCGCCCTCGCCGCGTCCTTCGCGCCGCTGGTGATGATGCGCACCGACAGTTGGCGGGGAGGCCTGGCGATCTGGTCGATCCTGGCATTGGTGGCGCTACTCTTCTGGCTTGGCCAACGTGCGGCGATGCCGGCACTACCCGCTCAAACGCAACGAAACAGGTCGTTCTTCGCCAATTCCCGCGCCTGGTTACTCGCCATCTTCTTTGGTCTGGGCACAGCGTCCTACACCTGCGTGCTGGCCTGGCTGGCGCCGTACTACATGGAAAAAGGCTGGAGCGAACAAAACGCCGGTTTGTTGTTAGGTTTCCTCACGGCCATGGAAGTACTGTCCGGCCTGGTGACGCCTGCGATCGCCAACCGCAGCCGCGACCGTCGCCTGGTGCTGGTGGTGTTGCTGGCGCTGATCATGGCCGGTTTCTGTGGGCTGATAGTGTGCCCGCAACACCTGAGTCTGTTGTGGCCGTGCCTGCTGGGGCTGGGCATCGGCGGACTGTTCCCGATGAGCCTGATCGTGTCGCTGGATCATCTGGACAACCCGCAACGTGCGGGCGGGCTGACGGCTTTCGTCCAAGGCATCGGCTACCTGATCGCCGGCCTCTCGCCGCTGATTGCCGGGATCATCCGCGATCAACTCGGCAGTTTCGAATGGGCCTGGTGGTCGCTCACCGGCGTCATGGCGCTGATGATGTTGATGGTCCTGCGCTTCAACCCGCGGCACTACGCCCGCCACATTCACTGACTCGGAAGCGCCCTCATGAAACACACCGGTTTCGCCGCCGCCCACTTCGGCATGCTGCTCTGGGCACTGTTGATCGCTGCTTCGTTTTCCGCAGCGGCGCAGGTCAGTCAGGCCATTGATCCGGTCCTGCTGACCGGCTTGCGCCTGCTGTTTTGCGCCCTGGTGTTTTTGCCGCTGTTGCTGATCAAGGGCGACACCGCCATGACCCGACGCGGGCTATTCGGCCATGCCGTCCTCGGCCTGCTGCTGGCGGTTTATTTTGGCTCGTTGTTCGAAGCGTTGCGCTACACCAGCGCGGTCAACACCGGCACGATGTTCACGCTGGTGCCATTGCTGACCCTGCTTTTCGAAGCCGTATTGATGCCGGACAGCAGCCTGAAACAAAGGGTATTGCCGATGTTGATCGCGGCCGCCGGGGCCGTGATGCTGGTGCTGAAAGGCGCGGGGCCGGGGGAGTTGCCGTCGCTCTATGCGATGTCGGTGTATGGGCTCGGGTGCCTGGCGATGGCGCTCTATTCGCCCCTGAGTCAGCGGCTGAAAACCAGCAGCCTCAAGGGTCGTGGCCCGGTGGGCATGACCTTCTGGAACATGCTGTTCGGTGCGTTGTTCCTGCTGGTGTTTTGTGGGGTCAGTGGAGGCTGGCGATCGGCATCGTTGCTGACCCTGAACGATTTTTACTGGCTGATTTACCTGGCGTTGTTCGCCACCCTGGCGACCTTCTGGTTGCTGCACCGGGCCATCGGTGTCATCGCCCCCTCCTCGGTCATTTCGTACATTTACCTGAGCACGTTGTTCATCACGCTGTTTCATTGGTTCTGGTGGCGTCAATCGCCGATGCCGCTGGAAATCGTCGGTGCGGTACTCGTAGGCATCGGCATGCTGGCGTTATTGATGTCCAGTCGTCGCACCGTGCATTTGGCACTGCCTCACAACTAAAAGGGAAACTTCCCACAAGGCATTCTCCTGGGACCATCGTTCCGCTAGGATCATTCGCACGAGTTTGCGCTCAGTCAGCGCAAGGATCACAGCGAGATGGAATGGATGCTGAACAGTAACTTGCTTAGAAAACTCGACATGCAGGACCTCATGGTGTTTATCGCCGTGTATGAACAAAGCAGCGTCACCGGAGTGTCCGAAACACTCTGCGTCAGCCAGTCCACCGTCAGTTACTGCCTGAAAAAGCTACGCAGCGGATTCGAAGACGAATTGTTCATCAACACCCGCGCGGGGATGCGCCCTACTTACAAAGCCAGCACCATGTACACCCACGTGCTGAAAATCCTCGACAGCATCAACCTTTGTCACGCCGGGGCACAGGCGTTCGACCCTACCCTGCAACCGGTCACCTTCAACATCTGCGCACCGGAATACTTCGAGCAGTTAATCCTTCCGCGTTTATTGAAAAGCTTTGATTTCGCCGACTTACCGGTGATGGTCAACATGCACAAGTTCGAAACCGACATCCCCGCCGAAGAACTGCGCGACGGCAGTCTCGACCTGGTGATTTGCTTCGGCCCGAATTTTCATCGCAGTCATACCGACTTCAAATCCCGCATGCTGCTGGAGGACGATCTGGTCTGCGTCTTCGATAAACGCGCCACGCCGCTGGAGCCGCGTTTAAGTCTACAAGCCTTCACCGAACGCCGACACGTGTTTCCTACACCCTGGACATCGACCACCAACATGGTCGACGGCTGGCTGGCGCAGCAAGCGCAAAAACGGCAAATCGTCGCACGCTCCAACAGCTACAGCGCAGCGCTGAAAATGATCACAGGCACCGACTTCATCGTTACCCTGCCCCGACGCATCCAGCACTTACTGGCCAGCGAGGCGATTTTCAATCACTGCGAAGCGCCCAACGGCTTGCCGGGTTTCACCCTCGACATGCAATGGAGTCAAGGCGCCGATCAGGACAGCGCCAATACCTGGCTGCGTGAACAAGTGGTCAAGGCCTGCACTGAACAGGCCACTGCCTGAGACTCAGTTGTTGATGGCGACTTTGCTGTAGGACTCCCGATCGATGTCGAGGATTTCTACAGCCAACTGCACTTCAACCCCCGCCGGCCATTCACACAAGTCCTGCACCACCGCCAGCAGGCTTTCGGATAACTGCTTTTTGATCTGCGGCGAGCGGCCACTCAACAACGCCAGTTTCACGTGCACAAATGCTCGCTCAGCCAATGCAGTACCGACCTTGAAGGTTTCGACCTTCACGGCTCGGCTTTTGATGTCGTATTCGGCAGCAAACTGACCGGAAGCCACCAGCGTATTGTTGAGCCGGATCAACGCCACGTCGGCGTTCAAATCAGGCAGGTTGGCGGTGTATTCCATGTGCAGGTGGGGCATGACGTGGCTCCTGAAAGTAGGCGGAAAGGTCGTACATATAACACAGAGTGGTCCTGCTCACCGGGACGGCGGCGACGCTAAGCGCTCACTCATGAACGCCTCCAGTCGCGAGCGCAACCAGCGCTCGGCGGGGTCGGTGTCGACGTGGCTGAGCCAGACCATCGACAGGTCAAGCGTCGGTGTCTTGAACGGAAAAGGCTCCATGAACAACTGACCGGATGCCGCCATCGCCTCGGCGGTGTAATCCGGCAGGCTGGCGATCAGATCGGTTCCGGCGAGCAAGGCTGGCAAGGAACTGTATTGCGGCACGGATAACACTACGTGGCGTGTACGCCCGATCTCCGCCAGCCACTCGTCAGCGTAACCACTGATGTTGGCGGTGTGAGACACCAGCACGTGCGGGCGCGAGCAATATTCATCGAGGGTCAGTGGCGTGTCGGACGCATCGGCGCGCAGGATCCTGGGCTGGATGTGTCGCAACAATTTGCGCTTGGCATTGGCCGGCAGACCCCGGGTCTGGCTGATACCCACGGTGATGTCGCCGGATGCCAGCAAATCGGGAATTCGCCAGTAATCGACATGCTGCACCACAAACACCACCTTCGGCGCTTCCTGACGCAAGGCACGCAGCAACGGCGGCAACAGGCCGAACTCGACATCGTCCGACAGCCCGATACGAAACGTCATGGTGCTGACGGTCGGGTCGAAATCATGGGTCAGGCTTAACGCCACCGACAACGAGTCCAGCGCCGGCGACAAATACTGAATCAGCTCCTCAGCCCGGGCGGTCGGCTCCATTCGATGGCCAACCCGAATGAACAGCGGGTCGTTGAACATCGTGCGCAGGCGGTTGAGCGCCGAACTGATGGTTGGCTGCCCGAGAAACAACTTCTCCGCCACACGGGTAACGTTGCGTTCGAGCATCAAGGTTTCGAACACCACCATCAGGTTGATATCCGCCTTGCGTAGTTCGTTGCGATTCATCCACTGCCCCCAATCCCCAAATCTGCTGACAGTTTAGGTAGCTGTCGCAACGGGCGTCTATGCGACTCAAGCAGTTTGCATTTGATCGGGCTGCAAGGCTGCTTGAAACGAAGCTGCCCTGATTGAGCAGCTTCACCGCTCGAGGCCTAGATTTCCTTCACCGGAGTCTGATCCTGAGTGCCCTTGATCAGGCTGATGGCATGCACGCAATCCGCCTTGTTGACGTAAGCCTCCCCGCTGGCAATCGTTTCATTATTCCCCGCCCGTAAACGCCACCGCCATTGACCTTTGCCGGTGTGCGGGGTGCCACGGGTTTGCCTGTAAATCTCAAAGTACATTGATCGCTCCTTGCGATGACTGATAACGGCAGGTCAGTGACCTGCGAAACCAGAGTAGATGAGGATTTTGGGCGGCGAGGTTTTGCAATGTCAGGGGATATTTCGGGGAAGAAGCCTTGGTTCACGGGGCAACCAATGGATAGGGCGCAGGTTAAATAGACTGACTCGGGGGAGTCACTTTTCTCAAGAAGGGGTTTATCTTTCTTACGCCGATTGGCTGCTGGATCCTACACAAACACATCAAATGGAGTTGTACATGCAACGGGGCATCACTTTTTCTCTAATCCTTCTGACCACAGCGCTAAGTGCTTGTACGTCGAAGAGTCCAGCCACTGACCAATCCCTCGTCGGCTCATGGCAAGGAATGCGCGAAGAAAGCGGGAAATGTCAGTTCCTGTCGTGGAATACCCATTTCGAACCCAATGGTCGCTTCTCGATTACGTTCTTCAAAGATGCGCAACAAACCAGGCCCATTCAAACCGAGCGCGGGTCATGGTCTGCGGCCAATGGCAAGAATGAGCTTAAAACAGACGGCGTTCGTACTCCGGAAATCTATAACTACAAAATGCTGGACGGAAACACTGTTCACTACGTGAACACCGTCAAAGATCCTACTGCCGACTGCCAAGAGGACTACGAGTTCACGGAGCATCGGGTTCGGGGCTAGACCTTGAGCCTTTCAATTCCCCGAAAACGAAAAAGCCCCGTAGCTGAATAAGCTACGGGGCTGAATGAGATGGCCAGTCGGACCAAGAAGCCCTGCAGGTTTACGCCTGCAGGGCTTTTTTGTTTAACGTAAAGGCAGACTCCGGCATCGTCTGACAGCCCCTTCCTGATTTGTCCAAACCCCTGGCGACATCAGGCTTGGCCCCTAAGCTCTGCGACGTGCGGGGCGAAAAGGCCCTGACCACCGACAATCATGCGAACTCAAAAGGAGCCTCTGCAATGGCTAGAGATAAAGCAAAAGACGACAAGCACTTCAACTGTACCCAAGCCCATGAAGCCGACTACGTCGCAGGCCTTTACCCTCATGCGAAGGAAGAGGTCAAAACATTACTGGCATCCGCCTGCAAGGACAAAACCTTGCACAACTCCACACACAGGGATGTCTACGAGCTGATCAAGAGGAAACTGGGTTACTCGCAGCCGTAAGATTGGCGGGCTAATACGAGCTTGGCGCACGTCTCCAGATAATCCGTGACGGCCTCTCATGCCTGGGTAACGCATTACTTGACTGCCATGAGCAAGGCAGTTGTGGATGATGTACACAAGGTGTTGACGAGGTGGCCACCGGTGAAGACCGACGCCTAGTACTTGCTTGTTGGTGCCTCTAAAAATGCCCTGAAAAAAATCTACAGAAACAAAAAAGCCCCGTAGCTTATTCAGCTACGGGGCTTTTTCTATGTAATGGCGGAGAGATAGGGATTCGAACCCTAGGTACCGGTGAAGGTACAACGGATTTCGAATCCGTCCCATTCGGCCACTCTGGCATCTCTCCAACGGCGCGCATCATAACAACACTTTTGCCGGAAGCGAACCCCCAAAGCGAAATTTTTTCCGTGCTATCAGATGCTTGCGTCGATTAAAGCGGTACGCCCAGACGATTGGCGACTTCTTCGTAGGCTTCGATGACGTCACCGAGGCCCTGACGGAAGCGGTCCTTGTCCATTTTCTTGCCGGTGGCCTTGTCCCACAGACGGCAGCCGTCCGGGCTGAATTCGTCGCCCAGGACGATGGAGCCGTCGGAGAACACACCGAATTCAAGTTTGAAGTCGACCAGCAGCAGGCCGGCGTCGTCGAACAGTTTGCTCAGGACTTCGTTGACCTTGAGCGACAGTTCTTTCATGCGAACCAGTTGCTCGGCGGTGCCCCAACCGAACGCCACGACGTGGGATTCGTTGATGAACGGGTCGCCCTTGGCGTCGTCCTTCAGGAACAGTTCGAAGGTGTAAGGGTTGAGCTTCATGCCCTCTTCGACACCCAGGCGCTTGACCAGGCTGCCGGCGGCGTAGTTACGCACGACGCACTCGACCGGGATCATGTCGAGTTTTTTCACCAGGCATTCGTTGTCGCCCAGCAGTTTGTCGAATTGAGTCGGCACGCCGGCTGCTTCGAGTTTCTGCATGATGAAGGCGTTGAACTTGTTGTTCACCATGCCTTTGCGGTCGAGCTGCTCGATGCGCTTGCCGTCGAACGCCGAGGTGTCGTTGCGAAACAGCAGGATCAAGCGGTCAGCGTCATCGGTCTTGAAAACCGATTTGGCTTTGCCGCGGTAGAGTTCTTCACGTTTTTCCATGATGGGCTCCGCTTGCTAAGTAGGTGGGCTAGGCGATGTGTCGCCAGTCGAGCCCTGAATCTTGATCGGCCAGTTGCAGCCAGTCCGGGTCGCACCCGAGGGTGTCGACAAAACATTGCCGGGCCAGCTGCGGCAGGTTGTTCTTGCTGCTCAGATGGGCCAGGACCAGGTGTTGCAGGCCTTGCCAGCCCAACTCGGACACCAGGAATGCCGCCTGGTGGTTGTTCAAATGTCCCAGTTCACCACCCACCCGCTGCTTGAGAAAGTACGGGTAGTGACCGCGAGCCAGCATGTCACGGCAATGGTTGGCCTCGATCATCAACGCATCGAGGTCACGATAGCCGTCCAGCACCTTGTTGCAGTACGAGCCCAGGTCGGTCAACAGGCCGAAGCGCCGCTCACCGTCACTGAACACATATTGCGTCGGCTCCTGTGCATCGTGGGCCACGGCAATGACGCCGATGCTCAGTGCGCCGATCTGCAGTTGCTCGCCGCCAGCCAGAAGGCCAGCCGGTTCAATCGGTTTGCGCATCCCGCGCAGGGTGCCGCGACTGAGGTAGACAGGCAGATTGTAGCGCCGAGACAGCAAACCCACGCCATGCACGTGGTCGGCATGTTCGTGGGTTACGAGTATCGCGCTCAACTGCGCCGGGTTCACACCCAGGCGCAGCAAGCGTTTTTCGGTTTCCCGCAAGGAGAAACCACAATCCACCAGCACATACGTATCAGCGCTGGCTATCAGCGTGCCGTTCCCTTGGCTACCGCTGCCGAGAACGGCAAAACGCATGTGATCAGCCCAGGTTGTCCTGAATCACGCTCAACACTTTGCGCGCCACGTCAGCCGGCGCCACGGTGTTGATGTTTTTCTCGACGGTGACCTGAACGGTATCGCCTACCTTGCTCAGGCGAACCTGATAACGCTCGGCACGGGCTTCAACCTCTTCCTTGTCCGGCTTGCTGCCGAACAAACCGCTGAGGAAACCAGGCTTCTCGTCTTTCTTCTCGGCTTTTTCGGCCAGGTTGATGTAGTACAGGCCCAGGCTGCGGTTGATGTCTTCAACGCGCCATTCGCCCTGCTCCAGCGCACGACCGACGCTCGACCAGGCACGATCCAGGTCGGTGCCGACGTTCAGAACCGGGTTGCCGCTGCCGTCTTCGCTCAGGCTGACACGGCTTGGCGCATCAAAATCACGCGAGGCCAGCATGGAGACCGAACCGCCCTTCTCCGACGTGCGGCTCATGCTTGCCAGCATGTCGTCGACCAGCGCTGCGTCCAGGCCAGTGTTGACCGAACGGTTGGTGAAGGCCACATCGGCGGTGCTGCCGGCAGGACGCTCGGCGCTGACCACATAAACTTCACTGGTGTTGCGCTGCACGCCTGGCTCGATACGGACCCGCACGCGGGTTTCGCTGTCGGCGCCGACACCGGCTGCGCTCAGGCGCTTGGCCATCGCTGCGGACAGTTCGTCGGAATGCTGCCAGGTGGTGGTGAATTCGCCGGTTTGCGGGCGCTGTTCATCCAGACGGAAACCGTTGTCCTGGAAGAACTGCACAGCCACTGGCCAGACTTCGGCTGGCGGGTTTTGGGCCAGGATCGATCTCGAATCACCGCTCTTCTGCAGCGAGTAGGCACTGGCATCGGCAGCAGCGGACAGCGGCTGCGGACGCGGCACGATGTATTCGCCCTTGACGGTGTCATCGGCCACGTTGCGCGGGATCGGCAGCAGCGGATCCAGACGCTTGGCGGTGCTGACGTCCGTTGGCAATTGCATAGGTGCAGTCTGTTGCGCTTCCAGGTAATCGCTACCACGGTCACGGAAATAACCTTCCGGGCCCCAGACCCATCCACAGCCACTGGTGCTGGAGATAATCAAGGCAAGTGCGGAAAGTCCGGCCAATCGCTTCATGCGTAGTGCTTCCTCAATTAAACCAGTACGCCGGACTGGCGCATGGCCTGCCGCAGCGGTTCGTGACAGGCAGCGCTGAGCCAGGTGAGCGGCAGACGGATACCGTCCGGCATCAAGCCCATTTCATGCAGCGCCCATTTCACGGGGATAGGGTTGGATTCGATAAACAGGGTTTTATTGAGCGGCATCAGCTTTTCGTGAATCGCGCGGGCCGTGACGGCATCGCCTTTCAGAGCAGCGTTGCACAGGTCGGCCATGTCGCGCGGGGCAACGTTGGCGGTCACCGAAATGTTGCCTTTACCGCCGAGCAGGATCAGCTCGACCGCTGTCGCGTCGTCGCCGGAAAGCACCACGAAGTCTTCGCTGACGCCGTCGATGATCGCTTTGGCACGGGCCAGGTCGCCGGTGGCTTCCTTGATACCGATGATGTTTTTCACGGTCGACAGGCGGATCACGGTTTCGGTCAGCATGTCACACGCCGTACGGCCCGGTACGTTGTACAGGATTTGCGGAATGTCGACGGCTTCGGCGATGGCCTTGAAGTGCTGGTACAAACCTTCCTGGGTCGGCTTGTTGTAGTACGGCGTCACCAGCAGGCAAGCATCGGCGCCGGCGGTCTTTGCATTGGTGGTCAGCTCGATGGCTTCGCGGGTCGAGTTGGCGCCGGTACCGGCGATCACCGGAATGCGCCCTGCAACCTGCTTGACCACGTAACGAATCACTTCGATGTGTTCGTTCACGTCTAGCGTGGCCGATTCACCTGTCGTGCCGACCGCCACGATGGCGTGGGTGCCGTTTTGCAGGTGAAAGTCCACCAGTTTGCTCAGGCTGTCCCAGTCGAGACGACCCTGTGCATCCATGGGTGTGACCAGTGCCACCATACTGCCCGCAATCATGCAACCGCTCCTGCCGGAAAAAGAGAGCCGTAATGGTACTGGCGCCAAGATGCTTGTACAAGCGAAGTACTGCGCTGCTGCCATTCCCCTTGGCGCTGCTTTTCGCTACCCTTCAGACTTTGATCGGTACTGACAAGCTCGTACGCCGGGTTTCAGCCTCCATTTTCGGCATCACAAGCCCCGATCCAGCGTTGCCACCCTTCGCTCTTGCCTTAATGGAGCACGTTGCAACCTCCGGCTCGGGTTTTCTGAATTCGCATCCGCAGGCTCGCCCCCGGCAATAAAAGCCCGTAGAAGTATCGACCGCTCATCGCTTTAGGAATGCTGCATGTCCACCCCCACAGTTCGCGAACAATTCCTTGTCATCAGTGCCCTCGGCGCCAACCCCATGGAGCTGACTAACGTCCTGTGCCGCGCCAGCCATGAAAATCGCTGCGCCGTGGTCACCTCTCGCCTGACCCGTCATGGCGAGTGCAGTGCGTTGATCCTCGAGATCTCCGGCAGCTGGGACGCCCTGGCGCGCCTGGAAGGCAGCCTGCCGAGCCTCGCCAAGAAGCACGCCTTCACGGTCAACGTGGTGCGCAGCGCGGCACTGGAGAACCGTCCCCAGGCCCTGCCGTACGTTGCCTATGTCAGCTCGGCTTACCGCTCGGACATCATCAACGAACTGTGCCAGTTCTTCATGGACCACAACGTCGAGCTGGAAAACCTGACCTGCGACACCTATCAGGCACCGCAAACCGGCGGGACCATGCTCAACGCCACGTTCACCGTGACCTTGCCGGCTGGCGTACAGATCAGCTGGTTGCGCGACCAGTTCCTGGATTTCGCCGACGCGCTGAACCTGGATGCCCTGATCGAACCGTGGCGCCCACAAAACCCAATGTAAGGAAGCTTTCATGGCCGTTGCCATCGACCAACCGGTTGCCGACTTCGAAGCACCCGCCACCAGCGGACAGACCGTCAGCCTCGCGAGCCTTAAAGGCAAGCAAGTGGTGATCTACTTCTATCCGAAGGACAGCACGCCGGGCTGCACGACCCAGGGCCAGGGCTTTCGCGATCAGCTCGACGCCTTTAAAGCGGCGAACACCGAAGTCTTCGGCGCGTCCCGCGACAGCCTGAAATCTCACGAGAACTTCAAGGCCAAGCAAGCGTTCACCTTCGAGCTGATCAGCGACAAGGAAGAGGCGCTGTGCCAGCTGTTTGATGTGATCAAGCTGAAGAAGCTTTATGGCAAGGAATACATGGGTGTTGATCGCAGCACGTTTTTGATCGACAAGAACGGTGTACTGCGTCAGGAATGGCGCGGCGTGAAAGTGCCGGGACATGTGGATGCTGTTTTGGCTGCTGCGCAGGCATTGAACAAAGCCTGATTTTGATGGCGCCTTTTCTGACGCCTTCGCGGGCAAGCCTCGCTCCTACAGGTTTTGAGTCGCACCCAAGAACCCTGTAGGAGCGAGGCTTGCCCGCGAAGGGGCCATTAAGCCTGAACGTTAAAGCAGAGGTGCCACAACAGGCTCTTTGCGTGGCCAAGCGTCGAGCACCGCCTTGAACAGCGTCGCCAGCGGAATCGCAAAAAACACCCCCCAGAATCCCCATAACCCGCCAAACAACAACACCGCGCAGATGATCGCCACCGGATGCAGGTTGACCGCTTCCGAGAACAGCAGCGGCACCAGCACATTGCCATCCAGCGTCTGAATAATTCCGTAGACCGCCATCAAATAGATGAACTGATCGCTCCAGCCCCACTGGAACAACGCAATCAGCAGCACCGGCACGGTCACCACCACGGCCCCGACATAGGGCACCACCACCGACACGCCTACCAGCAACGCCAACAGTGCCGCGTAGTTGAGCCCCAGCACGACAAACGCGATGTAGGTCACGCCACCGCAGATGAAAATCTCAATGACCTTGCCGCGAATGTAGTTGGCGATCTGCCGGTTCATTTCGTGGGCAACACGGGTGATCAGCGCGCGCTCACGAGGCAGATAACCGCGAACCCACTGGCCGATCATTTCCCGGTCCTTGAGAAAGAAGAACACCAGGATTGGCACCAACACCAGGTAAATCATGATGTTGACCAACAGCGGCAGGCTGGACAGCGAGAACGTCAGCGCCCATTGGCCGAACTTGCCGATCTCACCGCGTGCCGCCTCGATGGCCTGCAACACCTGCTCGTCGGACACCAGATGCGGATATCGCTCGGGCAGCAGCAACAACAGTGATTGCCACTTGGCGAGCATGCCGGGCAACTCGTTGAACAAGGTGATCAACTGGTGCCAGAGCAACGGCACCACGACAATAATGAACACCAGCAAAACGCCCATGAACAAGGCAAAGACCGCTCCGACGGCCACCCCGCCCGGCACCCGCAGGCGCTCAAGTGTCACCACCAATCCTTGCATCAGATACGCCAGCACCATCCCGGCGAGCACCGGCGCAAGCATGCCGCCCAAGGTGAGCACGGCGGTAAACGCCAGAAACAGCAGGACCGCCAGCACCACCGCTTCTTCATCGGAGAAATAGCGCTGAATCCAGTCGCGTAACACTTTGAACATCAATAATCCTTAGAAACGAACGCAGCAATTTTCAGGCTTTTTTCAGCCAATAGCGGTAAACACCCGCTTCATCTTCTTCGCGAAGCAGCGTATGACCGGCCAAACGGGCAAAGGTGCGGAAGTCGCGCTGCGAACCCGCATCGGTGGCGATCACCTTGAGTACCTCGCCGCTGGCCATCTTGTTGAGTTCCATCTTGGCCTTGAGCAGCGGCAACGGACAATTCAGGCCGCTGGCGTCCAGTTCGGCGTCATGGGCTACAGCGTCGGTCATTGCGTTACTCCGGTTCAGGTGGTCGAGCGGCTTAGAATATCTGGTCCGAAGCGTACTGTCCGGCTACAGTAAGGTCTTTGTCGACTAAGGCTTTGTGCATGACTTTTTTGCGCCCTACCCTGCTGACGCTCGCTTGCCTGCTCGCCTCACCGGGCTTCGCCGACGACCTGCCGTCACTCGGTGACGCCAGTTCTGCAATCGTCTCGCCACAACAGGAGTATCAGCTGGGCCGCGCCTGGCTGGCGCTGCTGCGCAGTCAGGTTGACCAGCTCAATGACCCGCAGCTCAAGGACTATGTCGAGTCCAGCGTCTACCGGTTGGTTGAGACCAGCCAGGTCAATGACCGGCGTCTGGAGTTCATCCTGATCAACAGCCCGCAGCTCAACGCCTTTGCGGCGCCGGGCGGGATTGTCGGGGTCAACGGTGGTTTGTTCCTTAATGCCCAGACCGAAGGCGAATATGCCTCGGTACTCGCTCACGAATTGGCTCACTTGTCGCAGCGCCACTTTGCCCGTGGCGTCGAAGCGCAACAACGCATGCAGGTGCCGATGATGGCCGCACTGCTGGCCGGGATCGTGATTGCCGCTGCCGGTGCCGGCGATGCCGGGATCGCGGCCATTGCGGGCACGCAGGCGGCAGCGATTCAGGAACAACGACGCTTCTCGCGCCAGAACGAGCAAGAGGCCGACCGCATCGGCATCCTCAACCTGGAAAAAGCCGGTTACGACCCACGCTCGATGCCAACCATGTTCGAGCGGTTGGCGCGCCAATACCGCTTCGACGCCAAGCCACCGGAGTTCTTGCTGACTCACCCGGTGACCGAATCGCGTATCGCCGACACCCGCAACCGCGCCGAGCAGGCAAAACCCGGCGGCATTGAAGACAGCATGCGTTATCAACTGATTCGTGCGCGAGTCCAGCTGATCTACGAAGAAACCCCAGGCCTGGGCGCCAAGCGCTTCCGCGCACAACTGGATGAAAACCCGAAAAACGATGTTGCGCGTTATGGCCTGGCGATCGCCCAGATAAAGGGCGGCCAACTGAACGAAGCACGGGAAAATCTCAAGTTGCTGCTGGCCAAGTCGCCGAACGAGATCATCTACAACCTGGCGCAGATCGATCTGGACATCACCAACAATCGCCTGCCGGACGCCCAAACCCGGGTGGACCGGATGCTGACTCAGTATCCGGGCAACTATCCACTGAACCAGGTGCGTGTCGATTTGCTGCTCAAGCAAAACCGGGCGCCCGAAGCGGAAAAAGCGCTGGAGAACCTGCTCAAAAGCCGTCCCGATGATCCGGATGTCTGGTACATGGTGGCGGAAACCCGTGGCCTTTCAGGCAACATCATCGGCTTGCATCAGGCGCGCGCCGAGTACTTTGCGCTGGTTGGCGACTACCGCCAGGCCATTCAGCAACTGGACTTCGCCAAGCGCAAGGCCGGGACCAACTTCCCGCTGTCATCGCGTATCGACGCCCGCCAACGGGAACTGATGGAGCAGGAGCGCATGATCAAGGACATGATGGGCTGACACTTTTCACCAGGCATAAAAAAACCGCCTCTTTCGAGGCGGTTTTTTATTCAGCCGACAACCGGTTTATTCAGCCAGTTTGAAGGTGATGAAGCTGGCGCGATTCTGACGCAGAACCCGCATCGACACCGAGCGGTTCTTCGGCAGCGCCTTGGCGATATCGGTGAACTCCTTGGCGGAACCAATCGCCTGATTGTTCAGGTGAGTGATGACGTCGCCTGGCTGCAAGCCGATCAGGGATGCAGGACCGTCCTGAACTTCCTTGATCACCACGCCACCTTTGAGGTCGTAGGTTTTCTTCTGTTCGTCGGTCAGCTCGACCACGGAAACACCCAGGCGATTGCTGCTGCGCTCGGTGGCCGATTTCGGCAAGGCATCCAGCTCTTTGCCCTCTTCAGGGATAGCGCCGACGGTCAGCTCGACATTCTGGCGCTTACCTTCACGAATCACTTCAAGGTTTGCCTTGGCGCCAGCCTTCAGCGCGCCGACCAGATGCGGCAGATCGGCAGACATGACGATCGGTTGACCGTTCATGCTCAGGATCACGTCACCCACTTGCAGGCCACCCTTGGCCGCCGGACCGTCATCCTGGATCTGCGCCACCAGTGCACCGGCCGGTTTATCAAGACCGAACGACTCGGCCAGATCCTTGCTCACTTCCTGAATCACGACGCCCAACCATCCACGGCTGACCTTGCCGCCGCTTTTCAGCTGGTTGGAAACGTCCATGGCCACATCGATCGGGATTGCGAACGACACGCCCATGAAACCACCGGAACGGGTGTAGATCTGAGAGTTGATCCCCACCACTTCGCCCGCCAGGTTGAACAGCGGACCACCAGAGTTACCCGGGTTGATCGGCACGTCGGTCTGGATGAACGGCACATAGTTTTCGTTCGGCAGGCTGCGACCGATGGCACTGACGATGCCTTGGGTCACAGTGTGGTCGAAACCGAATGGCGAGCCGATGGCCACGACCCACTGGCCAGCCTTCAGATCCTGGGATTTACCCAGTTTCAGGACCGGCAGATCCTTGCCTTCGATTTTCAGCAGCGCCACGTCGGAGCGTGGATCGGTGCCGACCAGTTTGGCTTTCAACTCACTACGGTCAGCGAGACGGACGAGAATTTCGTCGGCATCGGCGATCACGTGGTTGTTGGTCAGGATGTAGCCGTCAGACGAGATGATGAAACCCGACCCCAACGACTGGGCTTCGCGCTGACGATCACCGCGCGGCGTACGCGGTTGTGGCGGCATGCCGCGCTCGAAGAACTCGCGCAACATCGGCGGCAAGCCTTCAAGGTCTGGCATCTGCTGGCTCGACACTTTGCGGTCCGGCAGTTTCTGCGTGGTACTGATGTTTACCACCGCGGGCGAGGCCTGCTCGACCAGCTGCGTGAAGTCAGGCAACTCGGCCGCTTGTACAGCGACCGCCTGACCGAGCACCAGCACGGTGGCAAATATGGAGAGGTAAGACTTCAAGCGTGGTATCGACATACGGCTCCCGTTACGACGAGCATGGTTAAGCGATATGGAGCAAGGAACACCGGGAACGATACGCCGGTATTTTTGTTCCGGGAACAACAAACAAGGCCAGAGCCGAGGGGCTCTGACCTATAAAAAATTTCGGGGATATTTGCAAATTGAAATGCTCACCAAACATTTCGGTTTCAGCTCACTACTGGGTTGCAGTGGCATCGGAGCGCATGGACAGCGCAATCCGTTCAGCGGTGCCTACCGGGATTTCACCGACGACGGTGACCATCATCTCGCCTTGAGGGGTGGTCAAGCGCCGGGATACAGCGACGGTCGGGCCCAACTGAGTGCGGGTATCGGTGACGGGGGCACCATTGAGCGGTTCAAGGAACACCGAAAAACGTGCGAGACCATCGTCATACATCAGGCTGCTGACCTGGGTTTTGGTCGCGGGATCCTTGCGTGAAGTGCTGCTGGTCAGCTCAAAGCCGGCAGGCAACCAGTCCGAATGCCAGGTCTGGGCAGCCTTGACGGCTGAAGCCTTGTCGCTGTCGAGGGTGATGGCTTTGCAATCCGGGCCTGCCTGCAAATCGTCGTCGGAGGGCAAATCGGAGGTATCCAGCTGCGTGAACTGGAACCGCTCCAGCAACTGCCCTTTTTCATTCAGAAGCAATGATTTGAGCGGCAGGCCGGTTTCTTTATCCAGATGCAATTCAAAACCGTAGCGATGTTGATCGCGAGGCGTCAGGGTAACGATGACTGCCGCACGTCCGGCCACACGCGACTTGCCGATGACGGCAAGGTCGTACCAATTCTTGAGCTTCTGTGGATCGAGTGTACGAGCAGCGGAGTTGGGGGAGTCCCCAAGCCCTGCAATCAGAAGACCGCTGACGCATTGAGTATGCCCATCAATGCGTACAACTTCCTGAGCCTGGCCGTCGAGCTGGAGTAAACGCTCATGGACCTTGCCATCCTGGACGCGGTGCCAGATGTTGTGGGTAGAAAAACTACCGTTTCGCTCGTAGACAAAAGTACCGTGAAAGCTTTGCTGCTGCTCGGCCTGGCCAAGACGGGTCAACCAGTCTTGTGCCTCATCGGCATGGGCTGGAACAATGAACCAGCCACTAAGCAGAAGCGAAAGTAGAGGTATGGCGCGCATGATCCTCCTTAACGGTTTTCCAGGCTCGCTGCACGAGCGTAAGGCAGAGCGCTCTCAGTACCTTTCAGTGCAGCCTGTTGAGCATGTTGGCGCAAGTAGCCTGGCAAACGCTGATCGTGCCAGCCCGGCTGAGCCTGCAATACGCCGTTGGCCATAGGACCAGTGGCTTCCGAGCTCTCATTATAGCCTGCCAAAACAGCTGGACCCTTGACCTGAGGAACGGCCAGACCCGGTTGAGTGGAGTGCTGAGCCAACTCGACACCCGCGATCTCGTCCTGATTGTACAGACGAACACCTGCCAACACGGCGACGGTAACCGAAGCGGCTACAGCGAGGCGACCCAGGCTGCGCCATGGACCACGGGAGACTTTCGCCGGTACGGCTTCATCAGCCAGCGCAGCAGAAACGGCCGCTGCAATGTCCAGACGTGGAAGCAGCAGATCCTTGTGCATCACTGCCCGAGCGATTTGATAACGAGCCCATGTTTCACGGGTTTCAACATCGTCAAAGGCATTCAATACCCGACGCAATTCCAGTTCGTCCGCTTCGTTATCCATCACTGCGGACAGCGATTCCTGCAGGGCTTCACGACTCATGGCGTTCCTCTCTTGGCTGTCGCCGCTGTCTCAGTTTTCCTGCAACAACGGCTGCAGGGCTTTATCGATGGCCTCCCGAGCGCGGAAAATCCGGGAGCGCACGGTACCCACCGGACACTGCATGACTGCCGCAATGTCCTCGTAACTCAGACCATCAAACTCACGTAAAGTTAAAGCCGTACGCAAATCTTCCGGCAGTTGCTGAATGGTTCGATGGACGGTGCCTTCGATCTCATCCCGCAGCAATGCGCGCTCAGGCGACTCGAGATCCTTGAGGCCATGATCGCCATCGTAGAACTCTGCATCTTCGGAACTGACATCGCTATCCGGCGGCCGACGGCCGCGTGAAACCAGATAGTTTTTCGCCGTGTTGATGGCGATGCGGTAAAGCCACGTGTAAAACGCGCTGTCCCCGCGAAAATTTCCAAGCGCACGGTACGCCTTGATAAAGGCTTCTTGTGCCACATCCTGGGCTTCATGGGTGTCGTGCACGAAACGCACGATCAACCCGAGAATTTTGTGCTGATATTTCAGCACTAGCAGATCGAAAGCTCGCTTGTCGCCGCGCTGAACGCGTTCGACCAGCTGCTGATCCTCTTCCTGGGTTAGCATGAACTCTCCTCGATAAGCTCGGAGGAAGCTTGCATAACTAAACGACCAGACTTGCAAACATAGACTCGGGCTTTTCGCAAAAGTTCTCCCCCTCCAAGCAAGTTTCCTGCGGGCTCTGATTTGGCACGCACGAAAAGCGCAGCTCGGCATAACCCGGCTGCGCGAATAATCTTGTCATCGGATTCGCCGGCAAGGATCAAACCGCAATCCTGCATTGAAGCCGACACTGTCCCTTGATTCAGGCAACGGTCTATTGATCTTGGGCCTTTGGCAAAAGTTCCAAATATTTATAGCTGCGCAAGACCGACATTGTGCAACCGTGAATGGAAAAAGACTGTTAAATCGACGATACAGTCTTCTTGTCGCCGAACCGGCCGAAAAATCATCCGACGAAGCGTCAAGTCTTTTCCGTCACAGTAGTTTCACAATGCCATGTGACCTCGGCTATTGTGCCGCTCCCCCCCTCTATATACTAGTGCGCTGTGTGGCCGTCTTGACTCGTCGTTCCGGGAGTCATGCGCCAACCCCGACCCGGGTCGCTTTGAGCGGAATCCTGAAATGAGCCAACAGTTTCAACACGATGTTCTGGTGATTGGCAGCGGTGCTGCCGGTTTGAGCCTTGCGCTGACCTTGCCCGATCATTTGCGCATTGCCGTACTGAGCAAAGGCGACCTCGCCAATGGCTCGACCTTCTGGGCCCAGGGCGGTGTCGCTGCCGTGCTGGATGACACCGATACCGTTGAATCCCACGTCGATGACACCCTGAATGCCGGCGGTGGCCTGTGCCACGAAGACGCCGTGCGCTTCACCGTCGAGCACAGCAAAGAGGCCATTCAATGGCTGATCGATCAAGGCGTGCCGTTCACCCGCGATGAACAATCCGGCACCGAAGATGGCGGTTTCGAGTTTCACCTGACCCGCGAAGGCGGTCACAGCCATCGGCGCATCATTCACGCCGCCGATGCCACCGGCGCAGCGATTTTCAGAACCCTGCTCGACAAAGCCAGACAGCGGCCCAACATCGAGTTGCTGGAACAGCGGGTCGCCGTCGATCTGATCACCGAGAAGCGCCTGGGCCTTGAAGGCGACCGCTGCCTCGGCGCCTACGTGCTCAACCGCGGCACCGGGGAAGTCGACACCTACGGCGCACGCTTCGTGATCCTCGCGTCCGGCGGCGCCGCCAAGGTCTACCTCTATACCAGCAACCCCGACGGCGCCTGCGGTGATGGCATCGCCATGGCCTGGCGTTCGGGCTGCCGGGTGGCGAACCTGGAGTTCAACCAGTTTCACCCGACGTGCCTGTATCACCCGCAAGCCAAGAGCTTCCTGATCACCGAAGCCCTGCGCGGCGAAGGTGCGCACCTGAAGCTGCCCAATGGCGAACGCTTCATGCAGCGTTTCGACCCGCGCGCCGAACTGGCGCCACGGGACATCGTCGCCCGGGCCATCGACCATGAGATGAAGCGCCTGGGTGTCGATTGCGTTTATCTGGACATCAGTCACAAGCCGGAAGCGTTCATCAAGACGCACTTCCCGACGGTGTACGAGCGCTGCCTGGAGTTTTCCATCGACATCACCAAGCAACCGATTCCGGTGGTTCCCGCAGCGCACTACACCTGCGGCGGCGTGATGGTCGACCAGCAGGGCCGCACCGACGTGCCGGGGCTGTATGCAATTGGCGAAACCAGTTTCACCGGCCTGCACGGCGCCAACCGCATGGCCAGCAACTCGCTGCTGGAATGTTTCGTTTACGCACGCTCGGCAGCGCAAGACATTCTCGAGCAACTGCCGCAGGTTTCGATTCCGGTCGCCCTGCCCGTCTGGGATGCCAGCCAGGTCACCGACTCGGATGAAGACGTGATCATTGCGCACAACTGGGATGAACTGCGGCGATTCATGTGGGACTACGTCGGCATCGTGCGCACCAACAAGCGCCTGCAACGTGCGCAGCACCGCGTGCGGCTGTTGCTGGACGAAATCGACGAGTTCTACAGTAACTACAAGGTCAGCCGGGATTTGATCGAGCTGCGTAACCTGGCCCAAGTGGCGGAACTGATGATTCAGTCAGCCATGGAGCGCAAGGAAAGTCGCGGCCTGCATTACACCCTCGACTACCCGAACCTGCTGCCGGAGGCGCTGGACACTATTCTGGTGCCGCCCACCTACGCCGACTGAACGTGAGCCGAACCCGCAGGCGTCGGTGCACATCCGCCGCCTGCGAATCCCTGGGCACACAGATCGCCCGGACCCGCCGCTCGCCCTGCAGGCGAAAACGCAGGACGACGACCAGCGGCAGCGCGAGGCTGTCCGGCCGTAGCTGAACCGCCTGCCAACCGGCCGCCTGATTCCACAACTGCCAGCCATCCGCATCGCGACGCAAGCCGCGAAACGCCTGTGGGTGTGTCAGTAAAATCTGGCGTGGCAATGCCCAAACGCCATGAGCCAGGCAGCAAGCAGCGCCGAGCAGACTGGCCCAGACCGGCATGGCAAGCAGAAACAACGCACCCAGCGCGAACAGCTGGGCCAACAGATACGCCGCCAGCAACTGCCGTGAGGCATGCCAGCGGCATTCGAACGCATTACTTGGGCTGGACACGATCCAGGATCATGCGAACCATGCGCTGCAGCTCCGGATCTTCCGACTCGGCGCGTTCCATGAACCAGCCGAACATGTCCTGATCTTCGCATTCGAGCAGCTTGCGGTAGCAATCGCGGTCGACATCATTGAGGTGCGGGTAGACCTCTTTCACGAACGGCACCAGCAACACGTCAAGTTCAAGCATGCCGCGGCGGCTGTGCCAGTAGAGGCGATTCAGTTCAACATCTTCGACCATGGAGCGCTCCTCAAATAGGCGGCAAGTATACAGCCCCGGACACCATCGAACAGTCGGCTTTGGTCGGGCACTGTCGACCTTTTGTGAACTACCCATTTCATGGGCGCCCCCTTATGATGTCCCCCAGACTCTTTTACCCTGCGATCTCCCATGGCCGATTCTGCTTTTTTCTGCACCCTGTCTCACGAAGGCGTTCTCGCGGTCCGCGGCGCGGATGCCAGCAAATTTCTGCAAGGCCAACTGACCTGCAACCTCAATTACCTGAGCGACACCCAGGCCAGCCTCGGCGCGCGTTGCACCCAGAAAGGCCGGATGCAATCGAGCTTCCGCATTCTGCTGCAAGGTGATGGCGTGCTCATGGCCATGGCCACCGAGCTGCTGGAGCCGCAACTGGCGGACCTGAAGAAGTACGCGGTGTTCTCCAAATCGAAATTGACCGATGAAAGCGCTGCCTGGGTCCGCTTCGGCGTTGACCATGGCGATGCCGCCCTGATCGCCCTGGGCCTCGAACTGCCGGCGGACACCGACAGCGTGGCGCGCAATGACGGATTGATCGCCATCCGCGTTTCACCGGACCGCGCCGAACTCTGGGCTGCCGCCGATCAGGCCGACGTCATCAAGGGCCGGTTATCTGCTGTGCTGACCGAGGGCGATCTCAATCAATGGCTGCTGGGCCAGGTCCGCGCTGGGATCGGCCAGGTCATGCCGGGCACACGCGAATTGTTCATTCCGCAGATGCTCAATCTGCAGGCCGTCGGCGGCGTGAGCTTCAAGAAAGGTTGCTACACCGGCCAGGAAATCGTTGCGCGGATGCAGTACCTGGGCAAACTCAAGCGCCGCTTGTATCGTCTGAAGCTGGACGCCAGTGCATTGCCTGAACCCGGCACCCCCTTGTTTTCCCCGACACACGGCAGTTCCATCGGCGAAGTGGTGATTGCCGCGCACGCCGGACAAAACATTGAACTCCTGGCCGTCTTGCAAGCCGAAGCGGCGGAAGGTGGCGACGTCCATCTCGGCGCGATCGAAGGGCCGGCCCTGCATCTGCTTGACTTGCCTTATGAACTGGATCGCGATCGCGAGATCCAGCGTTAACAGCAGTATTTGTTGCAACACCCTAGAGAAAAGAAATGAGCGATTTGGCGGATAAGGTCCAACAGGATTTGGTTGAGGCCATCGATAACGATGACCTGGTTCTGCCAACGTTGCCGGAAGTGGCCCTGCAGATTCGCAAGGCCGCTGAAGACCCGGAAATAAGTGTCAGCACCCTGAGTAAAGTGATTGGCCGTGATACGGCGCTGTCGGCGCGCCTGATCAAAGTGGTCAATAGCCCGCTGCTGCGCGCGACCCAGGAAGTCACTGACTTGCACACGGCAATCACGCGCCTGGGCGTCAATTACAGCAGCAACCTGGCCATCGGTCTGGTCATGGAGCAGATTTTCCATGCGCGCTCTGACGTGGTGGAGAAAAAGATGCGCGATGTCTGGCGCAAAAGCCTGGAAATCGCCGGGGTCAGCTACGCGCTGTGCCGCAGTTACACGCAGCTCAAGCCCGATCAGGCGGCGCTGGGCGGACTGGTGCATCAGATTGGTGTACTGCCGATCCTGACCTACGCCGAAGACCACTACGAGCTGCTGTCGGACCCGGTCAGCCTGAACCATGTGATCGACCACATTCACCCGCTGCTCGGCGACAAACTGCTCAGGGTCTGGGAGTTTCCGGAAATGCTGGTACAGGTGCCGGGGCTGTATCTGGACTTCAAGCGCGAGTCCGAGCGCGTCGACTATGTGGATCTGGTGCAAGTGGCCAGTTTGTATTGCCACAAGGACACCGACCACCCCATCGCCCGTATCGACCCGCTCGGCGTGCCGGCCTTCAAGAAGCTGGGAATCGACCCGGAGAATGAGTCGATGTGCAGGGATCTGGAAGAATCGCGGTCGATGTTCTATTAAAAGCTTCGCGGGCAAGCCTCGCTCCTACAAGTTCGATGACGACCTGTAGGAGCGAGGCTTGCCCGCGAAGATGCCACCATTATTCTCCCGCGATAAAACTCACCCGCACCTTCAACCCCGCCTGCTCGCCATCGTGCAGGCTGATCTGTGCCAGATGCGCGCGGCAGATCTCGCCGACAATCGCCAACCCCAACCCCGACCCGGCCACCTGCTGGTTGCGCCGATAGAAGCGCTCGAACACCCGATCACGCTCTTCCAGCGGAATCCCCGGCCCATCGTCCTCGACCTCCAGCACCGCCGGCGCCGAGACCCGCAGGATCACATTGCCGCCAGGCGGCGTATGGGCCAGCGCGTTGTCCACCAGATTGCTCAACAGCTCGTTCAGCAGCGTCGGCTCACCGCGCAGCCACACCGGTTCGTCTGCCTCCAGCGCCAGCGCCACGCCGCGGGCATGGGCCAGCGGCGCCATCGCCATGCCCAGCTCCCGGGCCAGCTGACTCAGATCGAGTAATTGTGCACCGCCCTCGGCAATCGCCCGGGCACCGTTTTCGACACGCGCCAGCGACAGCAATTGGTTGGCCAGATGGGTCAAACGATCCGTGCCTTGCGCTGCCGTTTCCAGCGTATTGCGCCAGGTTTCGGGTTCGCCCGAACGCAGGCCGAGTTCAAGTCGCGCCTTGAGCGCCGCCAGCGGCGTGCGCAGTTCATGCGCAGCATCGGCAATGAACTGCGCCTGACGTTCGAACTGCCCGCGCAGGCGCTCGGTAAAGTGATTGAGCGCACGCACCAACGGCCACAACTCTCGCTGCACCTCCACCAGCGGCAGCGGCCGCAAGTCATCGGACTGGCGCTCTTCCACCGCCGTGCGCAAGCGTTCCAATGGGCGCAACGCCGCACTCACCGCAAACCACACCATCAGCAACGCGCCGACCGCCAGCATGCCCAGCCGCAACAACGTGTCTGCCGCCAGGCTACGGGCCATGCTGACGCGTGCCTCGTCGGTTTCCGCCACGCGAATTTCCGCCATGCCGTTCATGTTCGGTTCGCTCACGGGCTTGAGCAGGCTGACCACCCGCACGTTCTGCCCCCGATACGTCGCGTTGTAGAAACGGGCAAGCGCCGGATAGTCATCGGTGCGCGGCGTTCCCGGTGGTGGAGCGGGAAGGTTTTCGTAGCCGGAAATCAGGTTCTGGTGAATGTCGTTGACCAGGTAAAAAATTCGCCCGGCACTGTCGTAGGCAAACGTATCCAGCGCCACGTAAGGCACATCGGCACTGAGCGTTCCGTCACGCTGGGATACCCCGGCGGCGATGGTTCGCGCCGAGGCCAGCAAGGTCCGGTCATACGCGGTGTCGGCAGCTTCGCGACCATTCCAGTACGCGCTCAATCCACTGGCCAGCATCAACACCACCAGCAACAGCGCGAGGTTCCACAGCAACCGCCAGCGCAGGCTGCTGGGCTTATGCATCACGGCTTTCCAGCAAATAGCCAAGACCGCGGAACGTCACGATGGCGACCGGTTGGCCGTCGAGTTTCTTGCGCAAACGGTGGACGTAGATTTCGATGGCGTCGGGGCTGGCTTCTTCGTCGAGACCAAACACCTGGGCGGCCAGTTGTTCCTTGCTCATCACCCGACCGGGACGCGCAATCAGCGCTTCGAGCACCGCTTGTTCGCGGGAGGTCAGGGTCAGCAATTCGTCGCCGAGGGTGAAGCGTCGGGTGTCCAGATCGTAAGCCAGCACGCCGCAGGTCTGCTGCCGTTCGCCGCCGAGCACACTGCGACGCAGCAAGGCTTTGACCCGGGCTTCGAGCTCGGTCAGTTCGAACGGCTTGGCCAGGTAATCGTCAGCGCCGAGGTTCAAGCCATGCACGCGATCCTTGACGTCGCTGCGGGCGGTCAGCATCAGCACCGGCAGATTCTTGCCCCGGGCCCGCAAGCGCGCCAGCACCTCGAAGCCATCCATGCGCGGCAGGCCGACATCGAGGATCGCCATGGCGTATTCCTCGCTGCTCAGCGCCAGGTCGGCGGCCACGCCGTCGTGCAGCACATCCACGGTCAACCCGGTGCTCTTGAGCGCCTGGGCGACACTGTCGGCGAGTTGCAGATGGTCTTCGACGAGCAGAACACGCATGGATCTTTACCTCATTCAGGGATGTTCGACGCCATTCTTTGGCGCGGAGTTTACAGCCGCATCCGCCGCTGTGAAGCCCGAAAACCGTGAAAGTCCGCTGAAAGGTTAGTGAAAGGTTCGACCGTTAGAGTCGGCCCACGGATGGTTTCGACTGAAAGCCATCGATCGTGCTTTGAAATGTAGCTCCCGAAAAACGCCTCGATGCGTTTTCGCCAATAAGAACAATAACGAGGTACTTCGCCATGCTGTCCACACAGCTCCAGGTTTGCCCGCCTCATCTCTTTTTTCAATTCCCGTCGTTTACGTTTGTCAGCGCCATCACCGGCTGCGCGACGCGAAACTGCCGCACCTGAAACATCCCCAAAAACAACAACTCCCGTGGAGACAACAATGAATCGATCACTGCGCCGTTTCGCCCTCGCCGCCAGCTGCATGCTGTTTGCCGGCCAACTGATGGCCGAGCCCAAGCGCCCGGAATGCATCGCCCCGGCCTCGCCCGGCGGCGGTTTCGACCTGACCTGCAAACTGGCGCAAAGCGCGCTGATGAACGAGAAACTGCTGAGCAAACCGATGCGCGTGACCTACATGCCCGGCGGTGTCGGCGCAGTGGCGTACAACGCGGTGGTCGCTCAACGTCCGGCCGACGCCGGCACGCTCGTGGCGTGGTCCAGCGGTTCGTTGCTGAACCTGGCCCAGGGCAAGTTCGGTCGCTTCGATGAAACCAACGTGCGCTGGCTGGCAGCGGTCGGCACCAGCTACGGCGCCATCGCGGTGAAAAGCGATTCGCCTTACAAGACCCTCGACGATCTCGTTCAGGCGCTGAAGAAAGATCCAAGCAAAGTGGTGATCGGTTCCGGCGGCACCGTCGGCAGCCAGGACTGGATGCAAACCGCGCTGATCGCCAAGGCCGCCGGGATCAACCCGCGCGATCTGCGTTACGTCGCCCTCGAAGGTGGCGGCGAAATCGCCACCGCCCTGCTAGGCGGCCACATCCAGGTCGGCAGCACCGACATCTCCGACTCCATGCCGCACATCCAGAGCGGTGACATGCGCCTGCTGGCGGTGTTCTCCGATAAGCGCCTGGACGAGCCGGAAATGAAAGACATTCCGACCGCCAAAGAGCAAGGCTACGACATCGTCTGGCCAGTGGTTCGCGGTTTCTACCTCGGGCCAAAAGTCAGCGATGAAGACTACGCCTGGTGGAAAGACTCCTTCGACAAACTGCTGGCTTCCGATGATTTCGCCAAGCTGCGCGATCAGCGTGAACTCTTTCCGTTCGCCATGACCGGCCCGGAACTGGACACCTACGTGAAGAAGCAGGTCGCGGACTACAAAGTGCTGGCCAAAGAGTTCGGCCTGATTCAGTGATCGCCTCTGTCTAGCGGCTGCGGCCCCGCACTGCGGGGTCGCGGCACAGGAGTTCCCCATGCTCGTACAACGCATTTTCGCATCGGTGCTGCTGCTGGCCTGCGCCAGCCTGGTGCTGATGGCCTGGCCCTACCAGGCGCCTTTTTCCTACGAACCGATCGGCCCTCGCGCCTTCCCCTTGCTGATGCTGGGGCTGATGGGAATGGGCTTGATCTACATGGTGTTTCGCCCGTCCCCGATCAAACACTCCGAAGAAGACCCGCCGCTGGATCGTGAAACCCTCCACAAGATCGGCCGCTGCGTGGTGCTGCTGCTGGTGTTCGCCGGCCTGTTCGAGCCGTTGGGCTTCATCCTCAGCAGCATTTTGATCGGCATTCCGATGGCGCGCCTGTACGGCGGACGCTGGTTGCCAAGCGCAGTGATCATCAGCCTGATGAGCATCGGTCTGTACCTGCTGTTCGACAAAGTGATGGACGTGCCGCTGCCTCTGGGTCTGCTCGACGTTCTGGAGAACTGAAATGGATACGCTTGGTTATTTGAGTCACGGCTTCGGCGTCGCACTGACCCCTTACAACCTGGTCACCGCACTCAGCGGCACGCTGATCGGCACCGTCGTCGGCCTGCTGCCCGGCCTCGGTCCGATCAACGGCGTGGCGTTGCTGATCCCGATTGCATTCGCCCTCGGGCTGCCACCAGAGTCGGCGCTGATCCTGCTGGCTGCGGTTTACCTGGGTTGCGAGTACGGCGGCCGGATCAGTTCGATCCTGCTGAACATTCCGGGCGAAGCGTCCACCGTCATGACCACCCTCGACGGTTACCCGATGGCCCGCCAAGGCATGGCCGGTGTCGCGCTGTCGCTGTCGGCGTGGAGTTCGTTCATCGGCGCCTTTATTGCCACGTGCGGGATGGTGGTGTTCGCACCGATCCTGGCGAAATGGGCGATTGCCTTCGGTCCGGCGGAATATTTCGTCCTGATGGTGTTCGCGATTGTCTGCCTCGGCGGCATGGCCGGTGATCGACCGCTGAAGACTTTTATTGCGGCGCTGATCGGCCTGTTCCTGTCGACCGTCGGCATCGACGCCAACAGCGGTGTCTACCGTTTCACCGGCGACAACATCCACCTCACCGACGGCATTCAGTTCGTGGTGTTGGTGCTGGGCCTGTTCTCCATCAGCGAGATTCTGTTGCTGCTGGAAAAAACCCATCGCGGCCAGGAAGCGTTCAAAGCCACCGGCCGCATGATGTTCAACTTCAAGGAAGCTGCGTCGGTGTTCTGGGTGAACATGCGGTGCGGTGTGCTGGGTTTCATCATGGGCGTTTTGCCTGGCGCCGGTGCAACACTTGCCAGCGCCGTGGCCTACATGACCGAGAAACGTATCGCTGGCCCAAGCGGCAAATTCGGACAGGGCGACAAGCGCGGTCTGGCCGCTCCGGAAACCGCCATCGGTGCTGAAGCCTGCGGCGCGCTGGTGCCGATGCTGACCCTGGGCGTTCCCGGTTCGGGCACGACGGCGGTGATGATCGGTGCGTTGTCGCTGTACAACATCACGCCGGGCCCACTGTTGTTCCAACAGCAACCGGACATCGTCTGGGGCCTGATCGCGTCGTTGTTCATTGCCAACATCATGCTGGTGATCCTCAACATTCCAATGATCCGCATCTTCACCCGCATCCTCGCCGTACCGAACTGGGCGCTGGTGCCGATGATCGCAATCATCACCGCCATCGGCGTGTTCGCGGTGCATGCCACCACCTTCGACCTGTTCCTGATGATCGGCATCGGCATCTTCGGCTACATTCTGCGCAAGCTGGATTTCCCGTTGTCGCCGGTTTTGCTGGGCTTCATTCTCGGAGGTTTGATGGAACAGAATCTGCGCCGCGCACTGTCGATTTCCAACGGTTCGCTGGAGATTCTCTGGTCGAGCGGGATCACGCTGGGTGTCTGGGCGCTGATCGTGGTGATGTTGCTGGTGCCGATCCTGCGGATCTGGCGCAAACGTTCGGTCGCTCGTCGCGCGGTCGCCGATGTCTGATCGAACACCCTTCAAGGCCTGGTGGGGTACGCCGCTGGTCGGCGCGCTGGGCGGTTACCTGGCCAGCCAGATCGGCTGGCCACTGCCGTGGATGGTCGGCTCGTTGCTGGCGATCATCCTTGTACGTTGCCTGACACCCTGGCAATTGGCCGAAATCCCTGGCGGCCGCAAGGTCGGCCAGTGGGTCGTCGGCATCGGCATCGGCCTGCACTTCACCCCGGTGGTGATGGAGCAGGTGTTGAGCCACTTTGGCCTGATCTTCTTCGGTGCGTTGATCACCAGCCTGTCCGCCGTGGTCGGGGTCTGGTTGATGCGCCGTACCGGTGAGGATCGCGCCACCGCATTCTTTTCCAGCATGCCCGGCGGCTCCGGGGAGATGGTCAACCTCGGCGCACGCAATGGCGCGGTGCTCAGTCGCGTAGCGGCCGGGCAAAGCCTGCGGGTGCTGGTGGTGGTGCTTTGTGTACCGGCGGCGTTCAAGTATTTGCTGGGCGACGGTGTGCCGGTCTTTCATCCGACGGCCGTCAACTGGTGGTGGCTAGCCCTTCTATTTCCGGCGGGCGCCTTGGCGGCGTGGATTTGGGAACGTTTGCGTCAACCCAACCCTTGGCTGTTCGGGCCGTTGCTGGTGAGTGCGGCGGTGAGCATTGGTTGGGATCTGCACATTGGTTTGCCCAACGGCGCTAGCCAGATTGGCCAATGGCTGATCGGCAGTGGCTTGGGCTGCCACTTCAATCGGCAGTTTTTCCGGCGTGCGCCCTCGTTTATGGGGCGGACGTTGATTGGCACGGTGTTGACCATGTTGATCGCCACGGCGGCAGCCTTGGGATTGAGTGCGCTGACACATCTGGATTTGCGTTCGCTGACCCTGGGCATGATGCCCGGCGGGATTGCGGAGATGAGCCTGACGGCGGAGACCCTGCAATTGTCGGTGCCGCTGGTGACGGCGATGCAGGTGATGCGGTTGTTGTTTGTGTTGTTTTTGGCGGAGCCGTTGTTCAAGTATTGGAATCGGAATCCGGATTCGGTCTGAGAGACCGAGTCGCTCCCTTCGCGGGCAAGCCTCGCTCCTACAGGGTTTGTGTCGTATGTGAATTATATGCTCGACACAAATCCTGTAGGAGCGAGGCTTGCCCGCGAAGCTTTTTAGACTGGCGGCAACCGCCAATCAATCGGCGTCTCGCCATTCTGCTCAAGAAACTTGTTGGTCCGGCTGAAGTGCCCGCACCCGAGAAACCCGCGATAAGCGGACAGCGGTGACGGGTGCACCGACGTCAGCACCAGATGCTTGGTCGCGTCGATCAGCTTCTGTTTGCTCTGGGCATGGGCGCCCCACAGCATGAACACCAGATGCGGTTGCTGTTGGCTGACCACTTCAATAATCCGGTCGGTAAAAAACTGCCAGCCCTTGTCCTTGTGCGCATTGGCGTTGGCCCGCTCAACGGTCATGGTGGTATTGAGCATCAACACGCCCTGATCGGCCCAGCTCTGCAGATAACCGTGATTGGGAATGTCGATGTTCAGGTCGCGTTTCAACTCTTTATAGATGTTCACCAGCGACGGCGGCGCCGGCACGCCCGGTTGCACCGAGAAGCACAAGCCATGGGCCTGGCCTGGCCCGTGATACGGATCCTGACCGAGAATGACGACCTTGACCTTGTCCAGCGGCGTCGAATTGAGCGCGTTGAAAATCATCGGGCCCGGTGGATAAATCTCCTTGCCGGCCGCACGCTCCTGTTGCAGGAAATCGCGCAACTCTGCCATGTAGGGCTGGTCGAATTCGGCACGCAGTGCCTCCTTCCAGCTCGGTTCGAGTTTGATACGGTCGTCAGCAGTCATGGTTACATCCGGCAAAAACAATGGGGCGAACCCTAGGAAAGCCCATCACGCTTGTCAATTGATCTGACGCAGATCCGGCACTTTCCTGCATTGCGATCATACTGAACGCTCAAATTCCCGATCGAGGTCACGATGAATCTGCACTTCGAAGAACTCACCGGCACCGACGGCGCCCGCATCGGCGTTGCCAGCCTGGATGCCGAAAAATCCCTGAACGCCCTGTCCTTGCCGATGATCAACGCCCTGCGCGATCAACTGGACGCTTGGGCCAAGGATCCGCAAATCGTCTGCGTGCTATTGCGCGGTCATGGCGCCAAGGCCTTTTGCGCCGGTGGCGAAGTGCGCAGCCTGGTGGAAGCCTGTCGCGCGCACCCCGGCGTAGTGCCCCCGCTGGCCGCAACTTTCTTCGCGGCGGAATACCGGCTGGACTTCAGCCTGCACACCTACCCGAAACCGCTGATCTGCTGGGGTCACGGTTATGTCCTCGGCGGCGGCATGGGCCTGCTGCAGGGCGCGAACATCCGTATTGTCACGCCGAGCAGCCGTTTGGCGATGCCGGAAATCAGCATTGGTTTGTATCCGGATGTCGGTGCCAGTTGGTTTCTGTCGCGCCTGCCCGGCAAGCTCGGTTTGTTCCTCGGCCTGACTGGCGCGCACATGAACGGTCGCGATGCGATCGATCTGGGCCTGGCCGACCGCTTCCTGCTCGATGAACAGCAAGAAGAGCTGATCGAAGGCCTGCTGCAATTGAACTGGCAGGAACAGACGCCGATGCAGCTCAACAGCCTGCTCAAGGCCTTGCAGCAGGAAGCGCTGGCGCGAATGCCCGAAGCCCAGTGGCTGCCGCGCCGCCAGCAGATCGACGAATTGCTGGATGTCAGTGATGTACGTTGCGCCTGGAAAGCAATCAGCCAACAGCGTGATAGCACGGACTTGGTACTTAGCCGCGCGGCGCGGACCCTGAGTGAAGGTTCGCCGCTGACTGCTCATCTGATCTGGCAACAGATCGCCCGCGCCCGGCATATGTCGCTGGCTCAGGTTTTCCAGATGGAATACACCTTGAGCCTCAACTGCTGCCGGCATCCGGAGTTCAGCGAAGGCGTGCGTGCGCGGTTGATCGACAAAGACCAGAAACCGCACTGGCATTGGCCTGATATCAATCACGTGCCGGATACGGTGGTGGAGGCGCATTTTCGCAAGGTCTGGGAAGGCCGGCATCCGCTGGCGGATTTGTAAGGTCACAAAACGAAATGTGGG